>JAFXHA010000068.1 GCA_017536635.1 Clostridia bacterium | reverse complement strand
AGAAAGAGAAAGGTACAATCCTCACGCTCCTTTATCATCTGCCAGCACTCACGACGCCACGCATCTGCTTCTTCAATAAGAAAATCGGTGGAAAAGCAGGTGTATACAATGCCTGATTTCATTTTGTAATTGCCGTTTTTCAGGCGTTCTATAGGCTTTGCGAAGTCCTTTGTCTTTTCGATAATACTTGTGTCAACTCCGCGCTTTGCGTCGCCCTTGTGAATATAGCAATAGAGACAGCCGTCGCTGCACTTTTTGCAACCTCTCCACGGATTCCACATTGCCATATTCTCACCTCGCTTAATTCTTATTCATCCCATCCACCGTCTCGCAAGACTTTGCCGTCATTTCCACCCACGCAGGACGGAATCCGCTTCTGATTGCATTGCGGACAGACTTCACATTACACCAAGCAGCGCAGTAAAACGGCACTTTTCCTCGATTTAAAATATCGATTGCAAGACGACTGGTGAGCGCCGAGGCAATTCCCTGCCTGCGATATTCGTGAAGCACATCAATGCCGATCTGCCACATCTGCTCACAATCAGCAGAGCAACCCGCAAGACCGACCAGCTTATCGCCGTCATACGCCCCCACGCCCAGCACGTCGAGGTGCTTTCGCTTCTCGCATAAGGCATTCGACCATTCGGGAAGGTATAGGTCGGCAAAGTCGGTCTGCGTCAAGATCCGCAATTCATACGGGCAATCCAGAGCACGCAGAGCGTTCACATCGGGTAAAAAATACTCCGCCATAAAGCAGATCTTTTGTCCTTTTTTCATCAGCTCATCATTCAGAACATGCAGATTCGGCGTTTCAAACAGATGCTCGACAGGATATTTGTTTATGTAACTTTCTGTGATCTCTCGAAATTCAGGAGACACCGATGCCACAACATTGTTTCCGTATGACACAAGCTGACAGGAAAACGGAAGACTTAAATAACGTCTTGCGCCATCGTTCTCACGAGATGTGACGATGACGTTCTCGCTCTTTTCAAAGTCAAGAGGCTCGGCGCAAAGGTCAACGGCAGATTGTGCCATAGCAATCTTCAAAATTTCTTGGTTGGTCATAATTTTTCTCCTTTACGGAGTATAATTCTTTATAATTTCCATAATATCGCGCTCGTACGCATTTCCGCCGAGAACGTCGCCATTTGGCTCGAATGACACACACCGCACGTCGCGAGCATCTTCAACATACGGATTTTCGGGAAGCTCGTTCGTGAAATACTCCGCCAGATATCTTAGCGCGTTTCCTTCGGGGAAAATAACATTCCCTTGGTTAACGGAGATTTCCATATCCGCAAAGCTGTTGAGAATCTCCCTCGTTTTTCTGTTGTAGGGATTGTCATTCGTTGCGCTCACCAGCCACGCAGGCTGAAGGCGGATCGGTATGCCGAACGCCTTTGCTTCTGCGGCAAACTGCTTCACAACGTCAAGCGGTATCGTTTCCTGATGAAATGCATCCACCGACAAAAGCAGATCGTTCACGCCGCACGCGGCTAGTCGCTCCGCGACCTCACGAATTTTGTCGGCATTCTTTGAAAAATAGCCGTTGGTGATGACTTGGCGCTTTTGGATATTCAGTTCCTTGGCGACCGTCATGATCGCATAGACCGCGTCCGTGTACAAAAGCGGCTCACCACCGAATGTCATCACGGTTTTGATATCGTACTCTGCCGCGATCTTTCGCACCGCATCTGCGGCAATCCCGGGATCGATCCGCTCGCCGCAAGACATATGATCTCCCTCGGAACAATGCTTACACCGTCCCGTACAGGCGTATGTCACGACGAATTCAATCTTGTTCAGATTTTTAAGATATTGGTTCATCATTTCTTTGCATCAAGCGACCAGCCGTGGTCACCATGATAGATCATCTGCTTTGTCATACCACCGTCGATGCAGATGTTCTCGCCTGTGATAAAGCCCGCCATATCGGAGCACAGATACAATACCATATTTGCAATATCCGGGGGATTTCCAACTCTGCCCGCAGGCTGTTGAGTGGCATCGGGGCCTTCGTAAACGGTATAGTTGTTGTCTATCCATCCGGGAGATATGGAGTTCACTCGGACTTTTCCGGCAAGACTCACCGCAAGTGCGTGTGTCAAAGCCGAAATTCCGCCCTTGGCTGAAGTATAGCTTTCTGACTCAGGCTGACTCATTCGGTCACGGGAGGATGAAATATTGACAATACTCGCCCCCTTCGCAAAATGCGGTAAAAATAGCTTTGAGAGGTAAAACGGTGCGGTAACACCGACTCTCTGCGCGTATTCGAAGTCCTCGTATGTGGCTTCCGTGATTCCACGAAACAGAGGAGCCGCGTTGTTGATAAGATAGTCCACGTGACCAAAGTCGGCAATAACCTTTTCTGCGAAACGCTCAAGCGTTTCCTTATTGGCAAGATCGCCCTCGAAATAATTGTTCGGAAGAAGGTCGATCACACAAACATCCGCTCCTGCCTCATGGAATTTTTCCGAGATACACTTTCCTATACCGCGCGCGCCGCCGGTTACGAATGCAGAAGAAAAGCCTTTGGAGAGGGATAATTTATCCCCGCCAAAGGCTAATAAATTTTGACCACATGTTTGACCACTTATAGAACCGGACTACGTGGATTTAGCGGTACACGGTATCACAAAAATGGATGGTATTCCCTACAGGAAAGTACCAAATATCCTCAAGTAGCTTTAGAAAAACCTAACCCTTGCTCTTGGGGTAGTAGAATCCGTAAGTTCAACTATTGACCAGCTGCGCCACACTTTTGGCAACGGATTTTATCGCGACATATCCGCGCGCCGCCTTCGGCTTTTCAATGATAGCTACGGTAGTTTTGCAACGTGAACAAAGTTTTTTCCGTTGTAAGAGACGATGCCGTGCTTTTTAAGTTCAAGCATGTAACGGTATCCTGTTGTTTTCACCATACTTATGTAATCCATGATATCTGCAAGTCGGGAGCATCGCCATTGTTCTCTCTTGCATACTGCTTGATGAACTCCGTAATTTCTTGCAGTTTTTTCTCGTCCATAACTTTTATAAAAAGCACCTCTATTTTTTGTTTCCGGAATTGTTGTTCCATTATAGCATTTTTGTGATGGTTTGTCAATATTTTTTCGAAGATTTTATTCCATTTTCGGAAAAACCTTGCCATCTTGAAAAAGCAGCTAAGATATGATATAATATAATCAATAAAAAATTCATTGAAAGGGGGAGCGATCGTGAAAAAGAAAATTACCATAGGTATACTTGCCCACGTTGACGCCGGAAAAACCACGCTTAGCGAGGCGTTACTCTATATATCCGGAAGAATTCGAACTTTAGGACGAGTAGATCACCAAAACACATATCTTGACTCCAACGTTATTGAGCGTGAACGCGGGATCACCATTTTTTCAAAGCAGGCAAGATTTTCAAGTGTCAATTGCGATTTTATTCTCCTTGATACTCCCGGGCATGTGGATTTTTCTGCCGAGGCCGAGCGCACACTTGCTCTTCTTGACTATGCGATACTTGTGATCAGCGCATCCGAAGGCATACAGAACCACACCCGCACACTTTGGCAATTGCTCGACCATTACGGCGTTCCTACTTTTATCTTTGTAAACAAATGCGATCTTGCAATCAAGCTGAAAGAAGATATCGAAAAAGAAATTTCCGGTGTTCTGTCTCCGTTATGCGTTGGATTTTTAGAATCGCAGCAACGCAAAGAGCTTGAAGAAAAATTAGCGTTCGTTCACGAAGATTTTATGGAAAGATTCATATCCGGTGAAGGCATTGACGATATAGACATATCTTATCTGATAAGCAATCGCAAGCTCTTCCCTTGCCTTTTCGGCTCGGCTTTGAAACTGCAGGGTATAGATTATCTGCTTGATACGTTGGACAAATATACTTTAAATCCTATCTATGACCAAAATACCTTTGGCGCGCGAGTCTATAAAATATCACGCGTCGGCACCTTGCGTCTGACCTATATGAAAATAACGAGCGGAACGTTATCGGCACGCGATGAGATAAGCTACGTTTCTGCAGACGGTCTTCGCGTGGTCGAAAAAGTCAGTCAGATAAGGCTTTACTCCGGGGACAAATTCGAACAGGCAGACACCGTTACCGCCGGAGAGATATGCGCGGTTATCGGGCTCTCATCCTCCTACGTCGGACAAGGCCTGGGTCTTGAGCCGGATACTCAACAGCCTTTGCTTGAGCCTGTTTTGTCATATGCTATTCAACTCCCTGCCGATTGTGATACACGCTTATATTTTCCAAAGCTTAAAGAGCTTGAAGAGGAAGAACCGTCTTTACACCTCGTGTGGAACGAGGAGCTTTCTCAAATAGAAGCGAGATTTATGGGTGATGTACAGACCGAGCTTATCAAACGACTTATCAGCGACCGATTTTCTATTGATTGCACTCTTGGCCCCGGCAAAATATTGTATAAAGAAAAAGCCTCTCAAAAGGCTATCGGCGTCGGTCACTTCGAGCCGCTTCGTCACTATGCCGAGGTTCAGCTGCTTATAGAGCCTCAGCCCAAAGGCACGGGATTAATATTTGACACCTGTCTGCCAGAGAACACGCTTGATATTAATTGGCAGAGGCTTGTGCTGACTCATCTTTATGAAAAAGACCACCGCGGCACGCTCACGGGTGCTCTGCTAACAGACACCAAGATCACTCTTGTAGCCGGAAAGGCGCATCTTAAGCACACCGAGGGCGGAGACTTCCGCGAGGCAACCTACCGTGCAGTCAGACACGGTCTTATGAAATCGGGATGTACGCTTCTTGAACCATACTATAAATTCAGGCTTGAAATACCGACGTCTTACGTAGGTAGAGCTATGTCCGACCTACAAGCGCGCTTTGCGGATTTTGAGCTTGAAAGCTCAGATACAGAGCGCACCTCAATATGCGGAAGAGCGCCGGTATCTACTCTTTTTGATTATACAAAAGAGGTAATAGCCTATACACGAGGTGAAGGCAGACTGTTTTGCACGTCGGACGGATACGAGCCTTGCCACAATCAAGATGATATCGTTACGCAAACAGGATATGATCCCGAGAGCGATCTTAAAAATCCTCCTCACTCTGTTTTTTGCGCACACGGCGCGGGATTTACTGTACATTGGAGCGAGGTCGACAGCTACAAGCATCTTGAAATTGATATAAAAGACACGCCTACAGGCGAGAAAATAATACCCAAAGCTTCCACGCTGGCGCGCAAGTACAATATAAGCGACGATGAGCTTGAGACAATAATGCTCCGATTATTCGGACCTATCAAACGGAAGCAATACAGCGAGCCAAAGTTAATGTCGCAAGGCAAAAAAGAAAAACCGATCAGATCAAAAGCTATACGCTCACAGAAAAACATGGTAATCGTTGACGGATACAATCTTATATACGCTGACGATGACTTACAGAAAACCGCTCTGTTCAGTCTTGAAAAGGCTCGCGAAGATCTTATGGATCTGCTCAGCAACTACGTTTCCTATACCAAGACCGAGCTTATCCTTGTTTTCGATGCCTATCTTGTCAAGGACGGTGAAGGCTCCGAGTTCATAAATGACGGATACAAGGTCGTATATACCAAGGCTAATCAGACTGCTGACGCGTATATTGAAAAAATGATGCACGAGCTTGGTCCCGATTACAGCATACGAATGGTAACCGATGACAAGCTTTTGCAATTCTCTGCCGTTCATTCGGGCATATCGCGTATGACCACCAAGGAATTTTTAGAAGAATTGACACGGATCGGCAACGAAATAACCGACTTTGTGAGAAAGCTCTCGGAAAGCAAGAACTAATATTTTTTGAATAAAATCAGCCGATGAGGTCTCGAAGGATACCTCATCGGCTTTTACATCTATTCATCTATTCAACATTTTTAGCTTTTTTAAAAAATATAATTATTTTAACAGTTTTTATCTGTACGTATTATCCTATCCCACGTTTCTCTTGTCATAAGCATCACATGGCCCGTGCGTATCTCGTTAACAAGGCTTACCTCGATTCCCTCGGTGGTATTATGATAGACGAATCCGAGCTTTTCCTGAACGCGACGGCTCTTGACGTTTCCGTCGTAATATCCGCACCAGATGCGATTCATACCGAGCTTCTCAAATGCATATCGAAGCATCTCGCGCGCGGCCTCGGGAATGAGTCCCTGCCCCCAATATGGCTTACCGATCCAATAGCCGAGCTCGTATTCATCATCTTTCTCGGCAAGATCCTTGCGGTGAAATCCGATACTACCGATAGGCTTTCCGTTTTCTTTAAGACAAACGGCGTAGGTTTCGGGCGCTGAAAGCACGTCGCGAATAATTTCACGACTGTTCTCTACGCTCGTGTGTGGCATCCAACCAGCAGGCGGGCCGACATCGGGATCACTCGCATATTTATATAGATCTTCCGCGTCATCCTCGTACCACGGACGCAGAATGAGTCGTTTTGTTTGTAAAATCATAGTTTTTCTCCATTTAAGAACGCAGATGCTTCTTCTCTGCTCTTGAAAATGATAATATTTTTACAACTGTATTTTTCGAGTAATTCAAGTACTTTAGGCTTTTGCTGCTCGTTGTAGCTTTTGATAAACTCGATGAATTCCGCATCTTCCTCGGTTTCGATCCACGGCATATCACTGCGTGGCTTTCCGCGCCGCTCTTTGATGCCGTCAAGGCAAACGTCAAGCGGATAATCAAGAAAAATCACCGTATCGCACGCCGCCATTCGCAGCTCCATTGTAGAACCGTAATTGCCGTCAATGATCCACTCATCTTTTTCGAGAACGGCAGACAAACGCTCAAGGAACATACTCTTTTCTACCGTGGTCTTGTCAGCGTTCCAATACATCATATCGAGATAATACAACGAAATTCCTGTTTTACCGTGTAATTCCCTTGCGAACGTACTTTTTCCGCTTCCGGGGCAGCCGATGACAATGACTTTTTTCATTACTTTATTTTCTTTCCGTCCGAGAATGCCTTTCCGACCTTCTCGCCAAAGTTCCAATAAACATGTGTAACGCTATCGTAGATGATAGGATCGAGCTTTTTCGCATCGACCTTGCCGTTCTCGTCAAGAACGCTTTCGTCAGCGGAGACATTGACAATCTCACCGATACAAATGCCGTCCTCATTAAATTTGATGAGCTTGCACTCCACCGTCATGGGAAGCTCCTCAATGATGGGGGCGTTGACGTACTCGCTTTTTGTGGCATGGAAGCCCGCCTTTGCGAACTTGTCGGGCACGTCGTTTGCCGAAACGATACCGACATAGTCGCAAGCCGCGACGGTCTTCGCCGTGGCAAAGCTGACGGTAAACGCCTCCGTCGCCTTGATATTCTCGGTAGTCTTGTGGTCGTCCGCAAGGCAGACCATGACCTGATTGGTATCGTAAATGCCGCCCCAAGCTGCGTTCATCGCGTTGGGCGTTCCGTTTTCGTCATAGGTGCCGATAATCAGCACGGGCATAGGGTAAAGCCAACTTTTTGCTCCAAAATTTTTACGCATAACTTTTCTCCTTTTTACTCATTCGACAACGCTTACAAGCGTATCGATATCCTTTCTCTTTTTTGGACGCAGCTTATCGTCCTCTTTAGCATATCCAAGAGTGATAACAAGTTTAACGGCGCCGTCAAATCCGCATATCTTACGTATATCGCTATCACTGAGCCATCCGAGAATACAGCTACCAAGTCCTTGTGCCGCCGCCTCTGCCGTAATATACGCCGCAAGTATACCTATATCTATCGAGCGATAATCTATTCCCTTTGCCTTAGCACCAAGAGCGGCGCTCGCGACGTACGGCTTTTCGGATATAACGAGAAGCACGGGAGCGTCAGATGCAAATTTATTCATTCCCATTCCCTGCGTTGCCTTTGCGACCTTTTTTGCCGCGTCTCCCTTACACACAGTTATATGATAAGGCTGACCGTTGCAGGCAGATGGAGCAAGGCGAGCGGAGCTGAGTATCCGATCGAGCTTCTGCTGCTCTATTTCCCTGCCTGCATCATAGCTGCGGCAGGATTGACGGTTTTCTGCGATCTCGGTAAAATTCATATCTGCTTCTCCTTATTAAAAACATATTTGTCCATTCGCGCAAACGCCTCCCGAACACGAGACATCGGGTGCGCCAGGTTCAGACGTATGTGATCGGTTCCGCCGTGCTGTCTGCCGTCCTGCCACGCAACACCAACGTCCCAGCCTGCTAAAAGAAGCTCGTCAAGTGTCATAGAATGTCTGTCAAGCCACTCGCGGCAATCCATAAACACCATATAGGTTCCCTGCGGCTTTGCGGCCTCAACTCCGTCAAAGTGCTCGCTTATGTAATCGCAGGCATAGCTTACGTTTTTACTTAACGTTTGACACAGCTCGTCTAACCATTCGCTGCCCTCCTGAGTATATGCACCCATAAGAGCGTACATTGAAAGCATATTCATTGAATTATAATGACTGAGTGAGGATTCCTTGTTTACACGGTCACGCAGATGCTTATTGTAAATAATATGATACGCACCGATAAGCCCCGCTAAATTAAAGGTTTTTGAAGGGGCATACAGTGCAACGGTACGATTTCGCGCATCCTCGCTTACCGACTGTGTAGGTATATGCTTATGCCCGTCAAGGATGATATCCGACCAGATCTCGTCAGAGACTACCGATACGTCATATTTTGAAAAGATCGCCATCGCGCGCTCTATCTCCCAACGCTCCCAGACTCGCCCCGTCGGATTGTGAGGCGAGCAGAAGATTGCTGCGTGTATATTGTTTTCTCTGATCTTTTTTTCCATATCGTCGAAATCCATTCGCCATACACCGTCCCCGTCAAGAACAAGGGGACTGAGCACCATATTGTATCCGTTATTTTTCAAGGACATTGAAAATCCCATATAAACAGGCCCGTGAACGAGCACGTTATCCCCGCGAGAGCAAAAGGTTCCGATAGCCGAAAGAAGACCGCCGAGAACACCGTTTTCATATCCTATATGCTCAGCGCGAAGTCCCTGTACGCCGTTACGCTCGCCCTGCCATTTGATGATCGAATCAAAATATTCATCACGCGGATCAAAATAACCGAATGCGGGATGATCTATGCGCTTACGCATAGCCTCACATATTCCCGGAGCCGTCGGAAAATTCATATCTGCCACCCACATAGGAATTATATCAAATCCCTCCTTGGGAAGCCCGGGTGCCCAGCCATCACCAAGTGCATCGACCGCAAGCGCGTCATATCCGTGTCTGTCAATGATAGATTCAAAGTCGTATTTCATTTCAACCTCTTAAAGAATTTAAATTATATTATAATTATATCACAGTTGTCCCACAGTGTCAACGATTTTGACTATACGCACTTTCTCGCGCACAAAATAATTTATTGTATTCTAATAGGCAAAAGATGTTATTGACATTTAAAATTTATAGTGCTATAATTGATACATTAAGCTAAGGAAACGGACTAAACATCAATGAGCAAAACACTTAAAAACTTTGGATTCACACATAAAAGCGGCATCCTTATGCCTGTAAGCGCTCTCCCCTGCGCATACGGAATAGGCTCTTTCGGCAAGGGTGCTTATGATTTCGTGGATTTTCTCGCACAAACGAAAACAAAATGCTGGCAGGTACTCCCTCTCAATCCCACGTCTTACGGAGACAGTCCCTATCAGTCGCCTGCGGCAATTGCGGGAAATCCTTATTTTATTGACCTTGATATACTCGCCGACAAAAAGCTGCTTACAAAGGAAGAGCTGAAAGCCAACAAAATAAAGTCCGACAGAGTAGATTACGGAAGACTCTTCAGCACAAGATACATAGCCCTTCGCGCCGCATATGCAAAGGCACTCAAGTACGGCACGGATAGATCGGCTTTCTCCTCATTTGTTAAAAAGAACGCCTATTGGATCGAGGATTACGCGCTGTTTATGGCGCTCAAGGAGCATTACGGCTATCGCGCGTGGACCGAGTGGAGCGACGAGCACAAGGATATAAATCAAGCGCGTCTTTGCAAGGACAAATTTGCAGACGAGTGCGGATTTTGGAAATGGATACAGTTTGAGTTCGACGCTCAATGGCAGAAGCTTGTAAAATACGCTCACTCCAAGGGTATACTGATAATCGGCGATATGCCGATATACGTGGCTCACGACAGTATGGACGTATGGCAAGCGCCCGAACAGTTTTTGCTTGACGAAAAATTCAATCCCACGGTGGTCGCCGGTTGTCCGCCCGACGGATTCTCTCCGGACGGTCAGCTCTGGGGTAATCCCATCTATAATTGGAAGCTTATGGAGCAGGACGGATTTGAGTGGTGGTGCAGACGTGTTAACGCAAGCTTCAGGCTGTACGATATTCTGCGCATAGACCATTTCCGCGGATTTGCGGGGTATTATAATATTCCCTTTGGCGACACAACCGCAAGAGGTGGAAAATGGGACAGCGCGCCCGGCATAAAGCTTTTCAGAACTATCAAAGAAAAGTTCCCCAAAGCAAAGATCATCGCAGAGGATCTCGGATTTATCACAGACGACGTTCGCGAGCTGCTTGAGGACTCGGGATTTCCCGGAATGAAGATGCTTCAATTTGCTTTCTTTGACGATGACAGCGAATATCTTCCCCGCACTTACACTACGTCAAACTGCGTGGTCTATCCCGGCTCACACGATGCAGACTGCGTTAGAAGCTGGTGCCGCGAGCTACAAGGCGAGGCACGTGCACGCTTTAACAAGGAATGTCCTCACAGAAAGGGACAAAGCCGCGCTTATGACCTTATCGAGCTGGCTATGTCGAGCTGTGCTAATCTCGCTGTCGTTCCAATACAGGACTATCTTGAGCTTACTAACGAGCAAGGCAGAATGAACACTCCCTCTGTCGCTCAGGGGAATTGGAATTACCGCCTCAGCCCGAGATACAGAACCGAAACTCTTACAAAAAAGATAACCGATCTTACCGTGCGTACAAAACGCGCTACGAAATAATTTCGCTTCAAGACCGCCGAAACGTCGGCGGTCTTTGCTTTTTGTAAAAAGGCAGACAAAATCCCCTTTTTTCGACCTTAAAATGCATTGAAAATATTGACAGTAATAATTTAATATGATATAATGTAATTTATCTTGAAATGTTTTATGATACAATTTTTAATTTCAAAAAGATGCAAATATTTTGCAAAAACTAAGTAAAAACAGAGGATGTTAAAATGATTTGGTCAAAAGAAGAAACCCTCCCAAGAGAAGAGCTTGAAAAACTCCAGCTTGAGCGACTTCAGGAAACAGTACACAGAGTATATGAGAAGGTTCCCGCATATGCAAAGAAGATGGACGACAAGGGTATAAAGCCCGACGATATAAAGAGTCTTTCGGATCTGTCAAAGCTTCCGTTCGTAACGAAGCAGGATATGAGAGACAATTATCCCTTTGGACTTTTTGCGGTCGACAAGGACAGTCTTGTGCGTATTCACGCATCGAGCGGCACTACTGGAAAGCCTACCGTCGTAGGATACACGCAGGGCGATCTTGAGACTTGGACAGAGTGCGTTTCGCGTATCGCTTGTATGGGCGGCGCAAGCTCGCACGACGTAGCGCAGATATGCTTCGGCTACGGAATGTTCACAGGCGCGCTCGGACTTCATTACGGCCTTGAAAATATCGGGGCGGCAATAGTTCCCTCATCTACAGGAAACTCGCAAAAGCAGATAATGTATATGCAGGATTTCGAGACCTCGCTTCTTGTTGCTACTCCCTCTTACGCATTGCGTCTTGCAGAGGTAGCAAGAGAGATGGGCATCGATCCCAAAAAGGACCTCAAGGTAAAGATCGCACTCGTTGGAAGCGAGCTTCTCACCGATGCTATGCGTGAGGAAATGCACAAATATTGGGGCAAGGATCTGCTCATAACCTCTAACTACGGAATGAGCGAGCTGATGGGTCCCGGAGTATCGGGCGAATGCCTTGAGCACTGCGGCATGCACATCAACGAGGACTACTTTATCCCTGAGATAATCGATCCCGTAACAGAAGAGGTTCTCCCCGCGGGCGAGCAGGGTGAGCTTGTTATCACCTGTATCAAAAAGGAAGGTCTGCCGCTTATCCGTTATAGGACCAAGGATATAACGCGTCTCTTTTACGAGCCCTGTAAGTGCGGAAGAACGCTCTGCCGTATGGAAAATCTTTCGGGAAGAAGCGATGATATGCTGAAGATCAGAGGCGTTAACGTATTCCCCAGCCAGATAGAAGAGGTAATTCTCAGCGTCGAGGAGCTTGGACCTCATTACGAGATCATTCTTGAGCGCGAGGGATATCTCGACAAGCTGACCGTTAAGGTCGAGCTTGCTCACAGCACCGACTCATTCTCGGAGCTCGAAAAGATAACCGCCGAGGTAAAAAACAAACTGAAAATTATTCTCGGACTTGACGCAAAGGTATTGTTGGAATCCCCCAACACTCTCCAAAGATTTGAAGGAAAAGCAAAACGAGTAAAGGATTTAAGAGGTATTTAAAGTGGCTAAAAAGACTATTATGCTCGGAAACGAAGCAATCGCAAGAGGCGCGTTTGAAGCAGGAGTAAAGCTCTCGAGCGCATATCCCGGAACACCGAGCACCGAGATAAGCGAATATCTTGCAAAATATGACGAAGTATATACCGAATGGGCACCTAATGAAAAGGTTGCTACCGAGGTCGCAATTGGTGCATCCATTTCGGGCGTAAGAAGCCTTGCGTGCATGAAGCACGTAGGTCTTAACGTAGCAAGCGACCCGCTCTACACATTTGCGTACACAGGCGTTAACGGCGGATCGGTGATAGTCGTTGCCGATGATCCCGGTCTTGCAAGCTCGCAGAATGAGCAGGACACAAGAATGATCGCACGATCCGCGCACGTTCCCGTGCTTGAGCCCGCAGACAGCCAGGAAGCCAAGGATTTCGTTAAATACGGCTACCAGCTCAGCGAGGAGTACGACACGCCTGTAATTCTCCGCACCACTACAAAGCTTGCTCACTCTCAGAGCACGGTTGAGCTTTGCGACAGAATCGAGGTTGAGGACAAGGAATACGCAAGAGACCTTACCAAGTACGTTATGATGCCCGCGTCGGCTATCGGCAGACATCTTGTGGTTGAAGCAAGAGAAAAGCGCCTGGCTGACGATGCGGCAGATCTCCCCGTCAACAAAATGGAGATAAACGACACCAAGATCGGATTTATAACCTGCGGCATCGCATATCAGTACGTAAAAGAGGTATGTCCCGAGGCGAGCGTACTCAAATTCGGACTTGTAAACCCCATATCCAAAAAGCTCGTTGAGGAATTTGTAAGCAAGGTCGAGACTGTTTACGTGTTTGAAGAGCTTGAGCCGGTCATCGAGGAGCAGATCAGAGCCTGGGGCTTTGACGTTCGAGGCAAGGAGCTCTTTACAAAACAGGGCGAATACAGCGCAAATCTTCTTCGCCGTGTGCTCTTCGGAGCTGACGAAGCGGTATTTGATAAGCAGGAGGCTCCGAACCGTCCGCCTATTCTCTGCCCCGGATGTCCTCACAGAAGCGTATTCTCTGTCTTGAACAAGCTTAAAATTCACGCATCGGGCGACATCGGATGCTACACTCTCGGAGCCGTCGCACCGCTTAGCGTTATCGACACGACCATCTGTATGGGCGCAAGCATTTCCGCGCTTCACGGAATGGAAAAGGCTCGCGGCAAGGAATTCATAAAAAATTGGGTTGCAGTTATCGGTGATTCCACGTTCTTACATACGGGTGTAAACTCGTTGATAAATATGGTATATAATAAGTCTACCGGCACGGTTATGATACTCGACAACCGCACGACCGGTATGACAGGACATCAGGAGCACGCCGCTACCGGTAAGACGCTCAAGGGCGAGGAGACCTATGCGATAGATCTCGCTGAGCTCTGCCGCGCGATAGGTGTAAAGCGAGTTATTGAAATAAGCTCCTTTGACGTTAAGGGACTTGAGGAAGTTATTCGCGAAAGCGTTAACGGCGACGAGCTGACGGTAATTATCGCAAAGGCTCCCTGCGTGCTTCTCAAGGGACAGAAATTCCCGAACAAGTGCGTAGTTGATCCTGATAAGTGCAGAAAGTGCGGTGCTTGTATGAAGATAGGCTGCCCTGCTATGACTCGCGGCGAGGATGGAAAGGTAAAGATCGACGCTACTATGTGTAACGGCTGCGGTCTTTGCAAAAATTACTGTAAATTCAATGCTATTGAAACGGTGGAGAGATAAAGATGACAAAGAACATAATGATCGTAGGAGTCGGCGGACAAGGAACTCTCCTTACCAGCCGAATTATCGGAAAAGCTGCTCTCGCCGAGGGCTGTGACGTAAAAATTTCCGAAGTGCACGGAATGGCACAGAGAGGCGGCAGTGTGGTTACCTTCGTACGCTTTGGAGACAAGGTAAACGAGCCCGTTGTTGAGGAAGGTCAGGCTGACGTTATCATCGCCTTTGAAAGACTTGAGGCACTTAGATATTCGCATTTTCTCAAGAAGGACGGTGTACTCGTTATAAACGATTGCAGGATCGACCCGATGACAGTTGTTATCGGTGCTAAAAAGTATCCCGAAAATATCATCGAGGAGCTCAAAAAGGATCACGCGGTATACACGATCGACGCTCAGTCGGTTGCGCTCGAGCTTGGAAACAGCAAGGTGCTGAACTCGGTGGTACTCGGATTCGCCGCTAAGTTTATCGGATTTGACAAGAACGTATGGCTCGGCACGGTCGAGACCACAGTTCCCCCGAAAACCATAGAAATTAACAAAGAAGCATTTGAGCGCGGATATAATGCCATAAATTAAGGGAGAATATAATTATGATCTGGAATGAAACAAAGGAATGTATGAGCAGAGATCAGATGACTGCTCTTCAAAGTGCAAGACTTGTAAAGCTTGTCGATTACGTATATCACAACGTTGAATTCTATCGCAAGAAGATGCAGGCGATAGACCTGATGCCCGGTGATATAAAATCCATTGAGGATATCGTAAAGCTTCCCTTTACCACAAAGGACGACCTCAGAGATAACTACCCCTTCGGTTTATTCGCAGTTCCCAACTCAGAAATAGTAAGAATCCACGCATCCAGCGGAACCACCGGCAAGGCTACCGTTGTAGGATATACAAGATATGACCTTGATATATGGGCTGAGTGCGTTGCGAGATGTATGACTATGGCGGGCGTTGGCAAGGACGACATAATTCAGATAGCTTACGGCTACGGACTTTTCACGGGCGGTCTTGGAGCGCACGGCGGTGCCGAAAAGATAGGCGCTACCGTTGTTCCGATGAGCACGGGAAATTCCAAGAAGCTGACCACTATGATGGTAGACTTCGGAGCAACGGCTATCGCGTGTACTCCCTCCTACCTTCTCCATATCTCCGAGGTGCTTGAGAGCGAGGGCTTGCTTGACCAGATCAAGCTCAAGTCGGCTATTTGCGGAGCAGAGCCCTGGACCGAGAAGATGCACCGTGAAATTGAGACAAAGCTTAATATAAAGGCATTTGACATATACGGTCTTAGTGAGATAATGGGACCCGGTGTTGCCTGCGACTGTGAGTTCCATCGCGGACTTCACGTTTGCGAGGATCATTTCTATCCCGAGGTACTTGACACAAAGACGCTAACTCCTCTTGCTGACGGCGAGACCGGTGAGCTTGCATTCACAACGCTCACCAAGGAAGGTATTCCGCTTATCCGTTACAGAACCAAGGACCTTACAAGCATCGACCACTCGACCTGCGAGTGCGGCAGAACAAGTGCGCGCATCTCCAGATTCAAGGGCAGAGTTGACGATATGCTCATCATCCGCGGAGTCAACGTATTCCCGAGCCAGGTAGAAGCGGCACTTGTTGAGGTAGATATGGTAACTCCTCACTATATGATGATAGTTGACAGAGTCAACAATCTCGACACGCTTGAGGTTCAGGTGGAAATGGATCCCAGGTACTACACCGACGAGATAAGAGTTATCGAGTCTCTCACAAAGAAGATCGCCCACGTCATTCAGCAGGCTTTGGGACTGAGCGCAAAGGTCAAGATCGTTGAGCCTCAGACGCTCGTTCGTAGCGAGGGCAAGGCAGTACACGTCATTGATAAACGTAAATTATATTGATTTTTGGAGGATTTTATAATGTTTGCTAAGCAGTTAACAGTATTTATTGAAAACAGATCGGGCAGACTCTCCGAGGTGCTCGGCGTACTCAAGCAGAATAACGTCAATATTCTTTCGCTTTCTCTCGCGGATACGACCGAGTTCGGTCTTCTCCGTCTTATCGTAGACAATGCAGCTCTTGGAAAGGAAAAACTCACGGAAAGCGGATTCTCTTCCCTTCTTTCCAACGTTTCCATTATCCAGATACCCCACAAGGTCGGTAGTCTTCAGGAGCTTCTCAAGGTCATAGACGACAACGGTATCAACATAGAATATATGTACGGTCTTTCCATAGAATCCGAGGAAGCATACGTTGTACTTAAAGCGTCTGACATCGCAAAGGTGGACGAAATACTTACCGATAACGGTATAAAGACCATTTCCTGCGACGATCTCGCAAGTTTATAATAGCAAAGGCTAACCACAAATGATAATTGATTTCCACACGCACATTTTCCCCGATAAAATAGCAAAAAAAACAATTGAACTTCTTTCCGAGAAGGGCGGCATTCCGCCCTTCTCGGACGGCTCTATGAACGGGCTTATTTCAAAAATGGAAGAGGCGGGTACCGACGTTTCGGTAACGCTTCCCGTTCTGACAAGCCCCGCACAGTTTGACAGTGTAAACCGCTTTGCCGCCGAGGTCAACAAGACCTTTGCCGATAAAGAGCGTCGACTTATATCCTTTGCGGGCATACACCCCGAATGCGAGGATATCGGCGAAAAGATGAAATTCATCAAGGAAAGCGGATTTCTCGGTATAAAGCTTCACCCCGATTATCAGGGTACTTTTATCGATGATGAGAAATACGTCGAAATATTGCAGTACGCAAAGGAATACGATCTTATCGTCGTTACACACGCAGGTGTTGACGGAGCGTATCTCGGCTGTCCAGTGCGCTGCACTCCGGAAAGAGCGATATCTCTTATAAGGCGTGTTCCGCACTCAAAGCTCGTGCTTGCGCACCTTGGAGCAAACGAGATGCCGATGCAAGTACTCGACACGCTTTGCGGCGAGGACGTTTATTTTGACACGGCTTACGTTTTGCGATTTACCGATGAAGCTACCTTTAAGCAGATGCTTGCAAGGCACGGTGCCGATAGAATACTGTTTGCTACCGATTCTCCGTGGAGCGATATAGGGAGCGACGTGGAAATAATCAGATCATTCTCGCTTGGTAAGGATATCGAAGAAAAGATATTCTGCGAAAATGCAAAAAAACTTCTTGGAATATAGGTGATCAATATGGGATACAATCAAAAAATGTTCGGACTTGGAAGCAAGCGCTCGATCATAAGAGAAATATTTGAATACAGCAAGACTCGTGCTACCGAGATCGGCGCCGAAAACGTTTATGACTTCAGTCTCGGTAATCCGAGTGTTCCTGCTCCCGCAGAGGTAAACGATACCATTCGTGAGCTTCTTGCTACCGAGAACTCGGTGCTTCTTCACGGCTACACCTCAGCACAGGGCGATGCGAACGTGCGCAAGGTCATTGCTGACAGAATAAATGAAAAATTCGGCGTTGGCATTTCTCCGAATCTTATTTATATGACCTGCGGAGCTGCGGCTTCTCTTTCTATCTGTCTCAAGGCGGTAATGGAAGAGGGTGCGGGCGACGAATGCATCGTGTTTGCTCCCTTCTTTACCGAATACAGAGTATTTATAGAAAATGCAGGTGGCAAGATAATCGTAAGCAACCCCAAGGAAAAGACCTTCCAAATAGACGTTGCCGATTTTGAGAGCAGGATAACACCTGCGACGAAGGCGGTCATCGTAAACTCTCCCAACAACCCCAGCGGCGTAGTTTACTCAGAGGAGACGATCAAGGCTCTTTGCGAGGTGCTCAGGAGAAAATCCGCAGAGTACGGCAGAGTGATCTATCTTATCGCAGACGAGCCTTACAGAGAGCTCGTTTACGCGGACGTTGAGGTTCCCTATCTTATGAATTATTACGACAACACGCTCGTTTGTTATTCATATTCAAAGTCGCTCTCACTTCCCGGTGAGAGAATCGGTTACATAGCCGTATCTCCCAAGATGGAAGAATGCACGAACATATATCTCACCGTTTGCGGCGCGGGAAGATCTCTCGGATACGTTTGCGCGCCCAGCCTCTTTCAGCAGGTTATCGCGCGTTGTATAGACGCTAAGGTCAACGTTGAAGCCTACAAGGAAAACAGAGACCTTCTTTACGACAATCTCACGTCCTACGGCTACGAATGCGTTAAGCCTGACGGCGCGTTTTATCTGTTTGTAAAGGCTCTTGAAGAGGATGCATACAAGTTCTTTGAGCGTGCAAAGGCTCACGAGATACTCGTTGTTCCCTGCGACGATTTCGGCGTCAAGGGTTACGTAAGAATTGCTTACTGCACCGACAAAGCAAAGGTCGTCGGCGCACTCCCGGCGTTTGAGGCTCTTGCAAAGGAATATTTAGGCTAAATAAAACGGCAGGATCAAGATCCTGCCGTTTTATTTTAGTTTTTCACGTTAAATTCTACGTTATCAAAGGTTATCTTATCGCAATACTCGATCTTGGGATATCCGCCGTGGCTTTGCGATTTTATCTGCGCGCCGTGGAATTCCTCACGTACAAACGCCGAATAATCGGTAACCTCAAAGGTACAGTTAGAAAATCTTATATTATCAAGATGGTTTTCGGCTCTGCCCTTGAGGCGTATTCCTCGCGGTCCTTTGGCGTGAATATTCGAGAAATAAAGATTTCTCACCGCCTCGACCTTGGTCTCGGGGTTATCGTTTACGATTATCTTTACAGGCTCTGCGTAAACGTTATCCATAATAATATTGTTAAAGGAAATATTCTCGATAAGAGTTGCCTCTCTGCCGCAATCAATGGTATACATCTTCGTGGGATCGAAGGTAAAATGCGGAATGTTTATATCAACCCCGACCGTAGTATCGGTCATAACGATATTGGAGAAGCTACAATTCCTTATAGTTCCGCACTGTCTCCAGCCTACTCTTATTCCGCCCGAATAGCTTGTAAGATTACAGTTTGTAACAGTAACCTTTTCGCACACCTTGTTCTCGGGCAAGGATGCGTTATTCGCGCGAATGACGAGACAATCGTCTCCACAGGTAATATCACAGTTGGAAACGGTTACGTTTCTTGAGCTGTTTATATGTATTCCGTCATTGTTTTCATATTCTACCTCTGCGAATATCTTTACCTTATCAAAGGAAACGTAATCGCAGTCGTGTATCCAAAATCCCCAACCCGACGGAAGATTCTCCATAGTTATATCCTCGATCCTGACGTTTTTACAGCCTGCAAAAAACACTACTCTCGGGGGTGTGGGAGCATCTATACGCTTGAAAAGCCAATGTGTCGGATTCTCTCTGGGTTCAACAAAGGATTTGCCGTTACAGTCGATCTTTCCCATTCCCGTAATGGATACGTTTTCGCTTTCCTCGGCGTAAATATAGCAAGCGTTTCGCCATCTCGGAAGCTTTTTCGTATCAACGTGCCTTACGTTATCCCTCTCGGGATAATCCTCGCATCGAGGCGAGCCGAGAAGCGTTGCGGTTGCGTCTATATGCAATTCAATATTCGAGTGAAGCACAATGGTTCCGAACATATACACTCCACCCTCAACGAGCACCTGTCCGCCGCCGTTTGCAAAGCAAGCATCGATCGCTTTTTGAATCGCCGCGGTGTTCAGCGTTTTTCCGTCAGCGACAGCTCCGAAATCTTTAATATTAAAAACCATATCTGTCTCCTTTGATCTTATTCTTCTTTAACTCTTTTGCCGCACATATGCTCCGGTGTCAGCTTCAAAAGCAGCGTTGCCCGTGCGTGCTGATCTATCTCGCGCCTGATATATTCCTCGTCTTGCGTGAATTTGCGACAGAGCTCGGCGGCGATCGCGGATATCTCGTTTATATCGTCGATAACCTCAATACGACCGAACACCACGACGCTGCGCACGTTGAGCGCCCATTCGCCATCATTTCTGTATCCCTGCTCGTACACGCAGAAGGACACCTTGTCCGAGCGATTTATAGCATCAAGTCTATGACCGAACTTACCGCAATGAAAATATATACAACCGTCCTCTGCTCTGTAAAAGTGATTCATCGGGGTGCCGTAAGGATAGCCGTCGTCGCCGTTTACAGACAGAATTCCGCGAGTTTCCCTTTTAAGTATTTCTATACATTCTTCATTTGATATTTGCTTATTTTTTCTCGTGAGCTCTCTGAACATCGATATCTCCAATTTTCAAACATTTATTATATACCTCGTCTGCTATCCTTGCGATCTTGGTTATCTCGTCCGACTTGCAGGTACGAAGTGTTTTCTTTTTTGGTTTTCCCCATACGTCAAATATTCTCGGACCTATCCACTCACAGTAGCCTGTATCCTCAAAGATACCTTTAAGTATCGAACATGCCGCTTTTCGCGGGCTCATAAAGATCAACTTCATAGGATATTTTATAATAGCGAATATCGCTTTCGGATAATGCGAGGTTATATTCGTAAGCGTAATGCCCGGATGCACGATTGCGAGACGTGCATCTCTCTCGCCTCGAAAAAGGGAGAAAAGCGAGAACATCAGATATCTCTTTGCATTTCCGTAAACCTTTGAAGCCGCGCGGCGTGTACTGAAATCCACGTCGCAGATGTCGATTTTCGAATAGTTATGCGCGATACTGCCGACTGCCACAGCTTTTCCACCGCGCTCACGCAGCATTGGCATCATTTTACGTATCATATAGTACGGTGTAACAAAGTTTATCTGGAATACGTTGTCGTATCCGCTGGAGCATTTACGTCTTGGAATACTGTACGCGCCTGCATTATGAATAAATATATCTATTTCCCGCGCTATGAGTCTGTCAACGGCTCTGTTGGCTGACTCGATATCCTCAAGATCAAGTGTAATGCACTCAATGTCGACTCCAAAGCGAGCTTCAAGATCGTTTTTGTGTGCCTCGGAGCGCTCGGCGTTACGGTCAACGAGGATAAGTGCTGCACCAAGCTCGGCAAGATATGCACAAAGCTCTTTGCCCAGACCACCCGTTGATCCCGTGATAGCTATTTTTTTGCCGACAAGAGTTTTGGCTGTCATTTTATTTTCCTTACTCGTTGCCATTATTCTCTCATCTCCCGATTGATCCACGCCATAAGCAGCACGACTATTTTTTGCTGTTGAAGCTCGGTGAGCTCTACGCCCTTTCGTACGTTATACCATTTATTCAGGCAGCCCCGACAGCAGCAAGCGCAGGCGTGCTGTGCCACAAAAACGGGATGACCTCGCATAGGCGTTTGTCTTCCGTCATTGGCTATTTCGGCAGGTGCAAGCCGCTCTCTCACAAAGCTCTCACAATGCTCTCGAATAGCATCCATTCCCTTTTCGCGCACATATTCCTTATCCTTTACGGACAGATGAAATTTTGCTCGGAAATCAGAGCTCTGCAAGCGCAAAAGCGCCTCTGATACGCTCTGCGACATTTTTATTTTACCATTCCGTATCCGCCCGCATATTTGCTGACCTCGGAAGCTACTACAAAGACCTTATTATCGCAGACCTTGCGTATTTCTTTGAGCATTTTGGGCGTTTCCTTACGAGGAAGAACGATGAATATCATATTCATCTTATCGGTAGAGCCGTGGCCCTCAAAAACCGTATATCCCTTACCCTTTTCACGAAGGAGCGCGGTTATCTTCTCTGTGCTTTCGTCGCTTGCTATAAGCTCAAGGTTTGATGTGCCGAGCGCGATCTTGTTCTCGATAGTCGATCCGAGGAAAAGTCCCGTGGCATATCCTACACAATAAAACAGAAGCAGGAATATGTTATCTCCAAGCGTGCCGATAATAGTCGATATAACAAGTCCCCATATAGTACACTCAACAAATCCAAGACCTGCGGCTTTAAGGCGCTGTCCCTTGACCATCATACAGGTCTTGAGCGACGAAATACTTATTTCTATTATTTTTGCGGCGCATACTATAAAGCACACGGCAACAGGCGGGATTGAAGCTAAAAATTCTGACATTTGTTTTTCTCCTTTTTTGATATCAAGAAAATTATATCACAAGAAAAACGCAATGTCAATAATAATACAAGAGGCATACGTCAAAATCCCGTCGGCATCAGCCGACGGGATCGTTTTAGATCTGTTTTCTCATTTGCTCTATTGCGCCCTTTTCAAGTCTTGACACCTGCGCTTGAGATATTCCTATCTCCTCTGCTATCTCCATTTGAGTCTTGTTTTTATAATATCTAAGATTGATTATTTTTCTCTCGCGCTCGTCAAGGCTTTTCATAGCTTCTCGCAAGGCAATGCTTTCAAGCCATATTTCATCCGAGCTATTTGTGTCGCTGAGCTGATCCATAACGTATATCGAATCTCCGTTCTCATTATACACGGGCTCGTAAAGCGATATCGGCTCGACTATTGCTTCCATGGCGCGCACTACCGCCTCTTTTTTCTCGCCCAGATGAGCTGCTATCTGCTCGGCGGTAGGCTCGGTCTCGTTTGCTCTGATAAGCTCCTCTCTCGCCTGCAGAGCTCTGTACGCAAGATCGCGTACCGAACGGCTGATGCGGATAGAATTGTTATCCCTAAGATACCGTCTTATCTCGCCGATGATCATTGGAACGGCATAGGTCGAAAATTTAACGTCAAGCTCGATATTGAAATTGTCTACTGCCTTTACAAGCCCAATACACCCGACCTGAAAAAGATCGTCAAGGTTCTCCTTTCGATTTGTAAATCGCTGGATCACGCTGAGAACAAGGCGCAAGTTCCCATAAATGAGATCCTGCCTTGCGCTCATATCGCCCTGTTTTGTCTTTATCAGCAGTTCCCTTTTTTCATCGTCGTTTAAAACCTTTAGCTGTGAAGTATTTACCCCGCATATTTCAACTTTATTATAATACATAAAAATACTCCCGATCATATATTTCTATCGGGAGTATTGACTGTTTGACTATTTAATTATTCAGCACAAGCTCTGCCACTTTTTACCGATTGACATGCTTTAACTCGGAGATCGGCGCATCGCTTATCTCAAGAACCGTGTCGCAGAACTCAAGCTCGCTTTTATCATGCGTTATCATAATGGCTGTGCGGCCTTTAAGATGCTCCCTCAGAGTCTTTACGACGGCATCCTTTGTCTGCATATCGAGGCCTTTCAGTGCCTCGTCAAGCAGTACGAGCTCCGCGTCATAAGCCATCGCTCGTGCGATAGACACTCTCTGCTGCATTCCTCCCGAAAGCTCATCGGGATATTTGTCGCTTCCTTCGGGCAAAAGTATATCGAGATAGAATTTTGCTTTTTTCTCGTCGCCACAAACGCAGGTAACGTTTTCAAGCGCAGTCTTCCAAGGAAGAAGTCTCGGCTCCTGAAAAACGTAAGCGGTTTTGGCAAAGGTGTTTATCACGCTTCCCTCGCTCGTTTCAAGCAAGCCTGCCGCAAGATTCAGGATGGTTGTCTTGCCGATTCCCGATACGCCGGTGATAGCAGTTATCCTTCCCGTCTCAAAGGTATACGAAAGATCTTTAAGGACATGCTGTTCTCTGCCCTCGGTCTTAAAGGTAAGAGAAACCTTTTCAAATTTCAACATATCGCGCACCCCCTATCTGATCACGCGAAGCTTGCTTCCAAGCTTGCCGATACCGAATACGAACAGCTTCTCTATCGCTATACTCAAAAGGATTATCACGAAGGTCCACGCAAAAAGTGCAGGGGTTTCAAGATAAGTCTTTGAGAAGTACAACTCTGTTCCGATCGCACGCTCGGGCGTACAAAGGATTTCGGCAGAAATACCCGCCTTCCACGCAAGTCCAAGCGTAGATTTACAAGCCGCAAGAAAATACGGTGCTACGGTAGGAATATAAAGCGCGGTTATTCTTTTTAGTCTTGAAAAGCGGTAGACCTTTGCCATCTGAAGCAGGCCTTTATCAACCGATCGTATTCCCTCGGCGACGTTTGACCATACTATAGGCACAACGATAAGCGAGGTTATAAAGAGCGGCAGAAGATCTCTGTCTATCCAAAGCAGCGCAAGAATTATAAAGGATGCTACGGGCGTGGATTTTATGACTGTGAGCGCGGGTGAGAGCAAGGCTTTTGCTGCTTTTGATGCTTCAGTCAGCACCGCGAGTGCAATTCCCAAGATAAAGGATATCAGCACGCCGAGCACTATCCTTCCGAGTGTTATTGCCGCGATAAGAAAGAATTCTCCGTCGGAAATAAGCTCACCGAGCGCTATCAGCGTATCCTTTGGCGAGGGCAACAGAAATTTGCTGTTTACCGACCAGGAGAGCAAAAACCACACTGCGATCCAAAAAGCGATCACACCGAGCACGCTCAAGATACGGGAAGCTATTTTTTTAGTCCTTGCGTTCATTTTGCTCTCCTTTCGTAAACTGTCATTTGCAATTTATATTACTTTGCAACGTAATAGAAATCAGCATCCGGAACTGCTCCGACAGATGCAGGATTATAAGCGTAAAGCTTCTCGTAGAACACCTTCATAAGAGGCTCCATATCCGCACCCGTAATGCTACAAAGGTTGCAGGACGGAAGCGCTTTCTTTGCGATGGGCGCCTTGGGCAGAATACCTGCGTCAACTATCATCTGAATTGCGTCGTCGCTTCCCTCTTTGATATATTCAACAGATGCAGTATAATCCTCAAGGAACTTCTTTACCTCTGCGGGATGCTCCTCTGCAAATGCGGTATTTACCACGAGACAGCCCTGAACGAGTGTGTTCTCTCCGTTAAGCTTTTCCCACTCTGCGCTGAAATCGATCGCCTTTGTGATGTTGGCATTGTTCATCATAGTAACCGTAACCTTAGGCTCAGGAAGCACTGCAAGGTCTGCCACGCCGCTTGCAATTGCAGTTGCAAGGGCATCGGGAGAGTTAAACGAGGTGGTATCAAGAATAACGTCATCGCCCACCTTCAGACCTGCCGACTCAAGAAGCGCCGCGGTAATGAACTCAGGATTAGAGCCTGCGCCGGGAAGGTATATCGTTCTTCCCTTGAGATCTGCAAGCTCGTCTATCTCGTCGCCGCCGTTCTGAAGCAAATGAAGCACGCCGAGCGTGTTGAGTGCGAGAAGCTGAAGCTTTCCTTCGCTGTTCTTATAAAGCTTTGCCGCAACGTTGGTAGGCAGAGCTGCGATATCAGCCTCACCCGAAACGATAGCGCCTGTAATAGCGTCTGCTGCCGCAAAGGTCTGGAAATTATAATTCATAGAATCGGAATCAGCCTTTGCGTCGGCGATCATCTTGGATGCACCGAGCGCGGTAGTTCCGTTAAGCAGATATACGTTTATCTCAAGCTCCTCATCAGGCTTTTTAGCGCAAGCAACGAGGCTCGCCATCATCAGTACCGCAAGCATTGCCGCGAGTATCTTCGTAATTGTTTTTTTCATTTTTTGTACCTCTTTATTGATAATGATTTATAAATTCGGCTGTTATATTATTTTTGACAGCTTATATTTATCCGGAATTAAAATAGCTTTTTCGACACGCTGTATAAGCCCCTCGGACTCCAGTGAATCCAGCGCGCGATATAGCGATGCTCTGCCGACACCGAGCATCTCGGCAAGGTGAGACATTGAAAAGCTTGGCTCAAATATGCCGTTTCGCTGATTTTCGCAAAGGAAAAACGCGAGCTTTTTCTCGGCGCTTCCCGCCGTAAAGGTAGATATCTCTTTATTGAGATATATTATTTTTTTGCTCAAAAAGGCAAGATATGCGCGCATAGCGCTCATATCGTTTTCTATTACCGAGCGAAAAGCGCTGCCGTCTATAAAAATAACCTCACAGGGCTCGGTGGCGCTGATTATGCTTGGGGGTGGCTCGTCCGCATAAAGATTTGCCACGCCGAACATATTTCCCGCCTTGTGCGTTTTGAGCACTACCTTTTCCTTACCGGAAAGCGAAGTTACAGCGGCAGAGCCGCGAAGAATAAGACCTACGCTCTTTTTATCGGAATCGGGGGAATATACGAGCTCGTCTGCTTCAAAGCGTCTCAGAGTCATCGTATCACCGTTAAGATATCGGTTTACAGTATCTTGGTCGGCGTCCTTGAATATTGGGTTTTGAGTTATTTGCGGATATATTTCGTAAATATTCATCTTTCACCTCAAAATTGTCTCATTTGAGACAGTTTGATTATATCATACATTCCTATCTTTGTCAACAACATATAAATAATTTTTTTATTTTTTATAAAGCCTACAAATTTTCTGCTTTTCGATGCAAAATGTGTAAACATTATGTAAAAAAAATACGGTTTATATTGAAATTCTTTTTTAATAATGCTATAATAAGGATTCAAAATATTATATTTATTTTGGAGGTTTACTATGACTTTAGTAATTCTTGCCGCCGGTATGGGATCAAGATACGGCGGACTCAAGCAGATCGATCCGATCACTGAATCGGGCAGCTTTATTATCGACTTTTCGGTATATGATGCCATTCTTTGCGGATTCGACAAGGTAGTTTTTGTAATCAACGAGGAAAATCTCGAGATCTTCCGCGAAACCATCGGTAAGCGTTTCGAGGACAAGGTTCGTGTTGAATACGCTTTCCAGGATCTTAACGACCTTCCCGAAGGCTTTTCTCTTCCCGAGGGCAGAACAAAGCCCTGGGGTACTGCTCACGCGCTCCTCGCTGCTCGTAGCAAGGTAACCGATCCGTTCGCAGTTATCAACGCTGACGATTTCTACGGCAGAGGCGCATATAAGCTCCTTGCTGAGCATCTCTCGGGAGCTGCTGACGCAAAGCGTCCTTCTTTCTGTATGGTTGGATACAGACTCCGCAATACTCTCACCGAAAACGGTACCGTTTCCAGAGGTGTTTGCAAGGTCAACAGATGTCGCAGACTTGTCGACGTAGTTGAGCGCACAAAGATATACAAGGACGGCGAAAAGGCGTTCTTCGAAGAGGACGGAGCATCCACCGAGCTCGCTATGGATACCGTTGTATCTATGAACTGCTGGGGCTTTACTCCCGCGATCTTTGACAGCATCGAAGAAGGATTTAAGACCTTCCTTGCACAGCCCACGGATAATCCTATGAAGCGCGAGTACTATCTCCCCTTCGCAGTAAAGGAAGCTATGGATGCAGGTAAATGTACTGTTACAGTTTACAGCACCGAGGATTCCTGGTACGGCGTTACCTACAAGGAAGATAAGGAACCCGTTAAGGCAAGCATCGCAAAGCTTATCAGCGACGGTGTTTACCCTGAAAAGCTTTAATTTGACCACAAAAATATTTTATAAGTGAGGAATTAAAATGGCAATTTTGATCACAGGCGGAGCAGGTTATATCGGCTCTCATACTATGGTTGAGCTTCTCAACGCAGGCCGCGAGCTCGTTGTTGTTGACAACTTTATAAACAGCAAGCCCGAATCTCTCAAGAGAGTAAAGGAAATTACGGGCAAGGACTTCAAATTCTACGAGGTAGACCTTCTTGATTACGATGCTCTCGATAAGGTATTCTGCGAGAACGACATCGACAGCTGTATCCATTTCGCAGGTCTTAAGGCAGTTGGCGAATCCTGCGAAAAGCCCCTTCTTTACTATCACAACAACCTTACCGGAACCTTCAACCTCTGCGATATCATGCAGAAGCACGGCGCAAAGCGCATCGTGTTCAGCTCCTCTGCTACCGTTTACGGTAAGCCCGCGAGCGTTCCGATAACTGAGGACTTCCCTCTTTCCACAACCAACCCTTACGGTGAGACCAAGCTTATGATAGAGAGAATCCTCAAGGATCTTCACGCAGCTGACAACGAGTGGAGCGTCTCCATTCTCCGTTACTTCAACCCCATCGGAGCTCACAAGAGCGGACTTATCGGTGAGGACCCCCAGGGTATTCCGAACAACCTTCTTCCCTACATAACTCAGGTTGCATCGGGCAAGAGAGAGTGTCTCTCAATTTTCGGTAACGACTACAATACTCCCGACGGAACAGGCGTTCGTGATTACATTCACGTTGTTGACCTCGCAAAAGCTCACCTCAAGGCTATTGAGCGTGCAGAGACCCGCACAGGCGTTGAGCATTTCAACGTTGGAACGGGTACCGGATACTCTGTTCTTGATATCGTAAAGGCTTATGAGGAAGCTACGGGCATTAAGATAAACTACAAGATAGTTGCAAGACGCCCCGGTGATATCGACGAGTGCTACGCTAATCCTACCAAGGCTTACGAGCTTCTCGGCTGGAAGGCTGAAAACAACATCAAGGATATGTGTCGCGACGCTTACAACTGGCAGCTCAAGAATCCTAACGGATACGATTCCTAAATCAGAGGTTTCAGATGATAACAAAAAGACTTTTCGGAGAGCATAACGGCGAAAAGGTATATACTTACACTCTTGAAAACAAGACCGGTGTCGCGCTTACCGTAATGAACTACGGCGCGACTATCACAAAGCTCCTTGTTCCCGACAGAAACGGCGAGATAAGTGATATTATCGGCGGATTTGATTCTATTGAATCTTACAGACAGGCGACAAGCTATCAGGGTGCGGTCATAGGCAGATTTGGAAACAGAATAGCTGACGGCTCCTTTACGCTTGACGGTAAGGAATATATTATTGCTCGCAACGACAACGGTGTAAACCATCTTCACGGCGGCAATGTCGGCTTTGATAAGAAGATATGGGCAGTCGAGGAGCAGGACAGTGATGACGAGCCGAAGCTCGTGCTCTCTCTTACGTCTCCCGACGGAGAGGAAGGATATCCCGGAACCCTCAAGGTAACGGTTACCTACACGCTCACCGCAAACAGCGCGATACGTCTTAATTACAAGGCTACCACCGACAAACGCACTATTGTAAATCTTACGAACCACGCTTATTTCAACCTTGGCGGCTATGCTTCGGGCAGCGTTCTCGGACACGAGCTCACGCTTGATGCAGATGCTTATCTGCCTATCAACGAAAAGGTTATTCCCACGGGCGAGATACGCTCGGTGGAAGGAACGCCCTTTGATTTCAGAGTGGCAAAGACGCTTGCCAAGGATAGCGAAGCTGATGATGCCGACCTCAAGAACGCAGGCGGTTATGACCACTGCTTCTGCTTTGTCGGCGGCAAAAAGAGCGAGCCTGTATGGCGCGGCAATCTTTACTGTGCCGAGACCGGTCGTTCAATGGATCTTTACACCGATCAGCCGGCGGTCCAGATCTATGCAGGAAATTTTCTGAATCCAGATGAGCCCGCATTCAAGGGTGGCTACAAGCAGGCAAAGAGGACGTTCGTCTGCCTTGAAACACAGCATTATCCGAACAGCATAAACGTTCCGCATTTTACCGACGTAACGCTCTCGCCGAATGAAGTATACGAATCGACGACCGAATATCGTTTTTCGGTGAAATAATCATAAAAGCCGCATAGCTAAAAGCTATGCGGCTTTTTTAATACAAAACACCGCAGAAGCTTCTGCGGTGTTTATTTTAATTTTACGCGATCTCGTTGCTTTCAGACTCTTCGGTCTTAACAACGTCAACCTGGTGATAGCACTCCATACCCGTTCCTGCGGGAATGAGCTTACCGATAATAACGTTTTCCTTAAGTCCGAGCAGATGGTCGACCTTACCCTTGATAGCAGCCTCGGTGAGCACTCTCGTGGTCTCCTGGAAGGATGCTGCGGAGAGGAAGGACTCGGTCTGGAGAGACGCCTTGGTGATTCCGAGAAGCTCGGGTGAGCCTTCGGGAAGCGTGAGCTCCTCACCTGCGTTGATTCTTTCAAGAACCTTGTTGTATTCTTCCTCAAATTCGGTCATATCAACGAGCGAGCCAACGAGCATATCGGTATCTCCGCTTTCGGTGATACGCTTCTTTCTCGTCATCTGACGCGCGATGATCTCGATGTGCTTATCGTTTACGTTACAGGACTGAGAACGGTAAACCTTCTGAATTTCCTTGATAACGTACTCGTAAACTGCATCAAGTCCGAGTATTCTCATAATATCGCTGGGAGCCTTGTTACCCTCGGTAAGAGCGTCGCCGACCTCAACGGTATCACCCGATGCTACGCACAGACGCATACCGAAAGGAATCGGATAACGTGTGATCTCGCCCGTCTCCTCGTTGGTAATGCTTACCTCGTTGGTATTTTCGGTCTCGCCCATATAAACGTGAACGACACCCTTCTTTTCGGTCATAACGGCAGGCTTCTTGGGGGTTCTTGCCTCAAAGAGCTCTTCAACTCTGGGAAGACCCTGCGTAATATCGGATCCTGCGACACCACCGGAGTGGAATGTACGCATCGTAAGCTGAGTACCAGGTTCACCGATGGACTGTGCCGCGATGATACCAACTGCCTCCCCGACCTTAACTCTGCTGCCGGACGCAAGGTCTGCACCGTAGCAGTGAGCACAGATACCGTGCTTAGCATGACACTGAATAACGGTTCTGATATAAACTCTCTCGATACCTGCCTTCTCGATTGCCTTTGCCTGCTCCTCGGTGATCATCTCGTCGTCGCCAACGATAACGTTACCGTTAGCGTCAACAACGTCGCCGATGGTATATCTGCCGACGATTCTATCAGAAAGAGGCTCAAGAACGTTGTTGTTCTTATCATCGTAAATGGTGTTGACCCAAGCGCCCTTGGTGGTATCACACTTCTCTTCGCGGATAATAACCTCCTGAGATACGTCAACCAGACGTCTGGTAAGGTATCCCGAGTCAGCCGTACGAAGAGCCGTATCCGAAAGCGACTTACGAGATCCCTTTGCACCCATAAAGTACTCAAGGATATTAAGTCCCTCGCGGAAGTTTGATTTAATAGGAAGCTCGATCGTCTTACCGTTGGTAGCGAACATAAGTCCACGCATACCTGCAAGCTGACGCATCTGTGCGACAGATCCACGGGCTCCCGAATCAGACATGATCTTGATCGGGTTGTAATCGTCAAAGCCTGCCTGGAGAGCTGCGGTAACGTCGTCGGTGGTCTTTTCCCAAACCTTGATGACGTTGTTGTATCTCTCGTCGTTAGTGAGCAAGCCTTCATCGTAGCAGTCGTTGATCATATCGACCTTTTTCTGCGCCTCTGCGATATATCCGCTCTTCTCCTTCGGGATAGTCATATCGTAAACCGAGATAGAGAAGGAAGCCTTGGTGGAATACTTGTATCCAAGCTCCTTAATATTATCAAGCATTTCCGCACAGGTTGCGAAATCGTGCTTCTTGATACATCTGTCAATGATCTGACCAAGCTCCTTCTTCTTAACGACCTTCTGGATCTCAAGCTCAAAGAGACTATCCTCTGTCTCTCTCTCAATAAATCCAAGGTCCTGAGGAATGGGCTGGTTGAATATAAGTCTTCCAAGGGTTGCGTTAACGAGCTTAGTAACCTTCTCTCCGTTTATTTCCTTGGTAACTCTTATACGGATAGGTGCGTGAAGTCCGAGAACGCCGTTGGTGTAAGCCATCATTGCCTCGTTGAAATCACGGAATGCTCTTCCCTCGCCGGGCTCGCCTGCCTTATCCATCGTGAGATAGTAAGCTCCGAGGATCATATCCTGTGAAGGAACTGCAACTGCGCGTCCGTCCATAGGCTTGAGCAGGTTATTTGCGGAAAGCATAAGGAATCTTGCCTCTGCCTGCGCCTCTGCGGAAAGCGGTACGTGAACAGGCATCTGGTCTCCGTCGAAGTCTGCGTTGAACGCGGTACATACGAGCGGGTGGAGCTTAATAGCTCTTCCCTCTACGAGCACGGGCTCAAACGCCTGAATAGAAAGACGGTGAAGCGTAGGTGCACGGTTAAGCAGAACGGGGTGTTCCTTAATAACGTTTTCAAGTGCATCCCAAACGCAAGGATTCTCGTGTGCCTTTTCGATCTTCTTGAGAGCGTCCTTAACGCCAACTCTCTGCATCTCCTCAAGTCTCTTTACAACGAAGGGCTTGAAGAGCTCAAGTGCCATCTCCTTAGGAAGTCCGCACTGATAGATCTTAAGCGAAGGTCCTACGACGATAACCGAACGTCCCGAGTAGTCAACATGCTTACCGAGAAGGTTCTGACGGAAGCGTCCCTGCTTACCGCGCAGAAGCTCGGAAAGCGACTTGAGAGGACGGTTGGAAGGTCCTGTTACGGGCTTTCCACGGCGTCCGTTATCAATAAGCGAGTCGACTGCTTCCTGAAGCATTCTCTTCTCGTTTCTGATAACTATTTCGGGT
>JAFXHA010000067.1 GCA_017536635.1 Clostridia bacterium | reverse complement strand
GACGAGCACTACCTCGTAGCCCTCCTCCTTGAGTGCAAGACACGCCTGCGTGCCCGCATAGTCAAACTCGGCAGCCTGACCTATAATGATAGGACCTGAGCCAATAATGAGTATCTTCTTTAAATCTTTTCTTTTTGCCATTTTCGTTTTCCTCCCGGAGTTCAGTTATATATAAATTTAATTTTTCTTTTCGTAAACGACCTTGCCGTCAACGACCGTAAGATAGTTGACTCCGCAAAGCCTTTCACCCTCAAAGGGCGTTGCGCGACCCATTGAAACAAATTCGTTGGGGTCGACTGTAAATTCCTCGTCAAGCTTCCATATTGAGAAATCGTTTCCAAAGGGTATACCGAAGCGCTCTCTCGGGTTTATTGCCATAAGCTCAATAAGCCTTTGCAGCGTGATCACTCCCTTTTTAACGAGGTGCGTATAAAGCGTCTGGAATGCCGTCTCGATTCCGACTATTCCGAACGCGCTGCCCGCAAGACCGCGCGACTTTTCCTCTGCCGAGTGGGGTGCGTGGTCGGTAGCTATCATATCTATCGTGCCATCCTTGATCCCCTCGATAAGCGCCTCTCTGTCCTCGCGTGATCGAAGCGGCGGATTCATCTTGAAGCGTCCCTCTTCTTTAAGATCCGAATCGTCAAGCACAAGATAATGCGGCGCCGTTTCGCAGGTTATATCAACGCCGCGTGCTTTTGCTCGGCGAATGATGTCAACGCTCTCCTTTGTCGAAATGTGGCAGACGTGATAAGCACAGCCCGTCCTCTCGGCAAGCTCTATATCTCTCGCGATCGGTCCCCACTCGCTTTCCGAGCAGATACCCTTGTGCGAGTGAGCCGCGGCATACTCGCCGTCGTGTATATATCCGCCTCGCAGGAGCGAATTATCCTCGCAGTGCGCAACTATCATTTTGCCGAGCGCCTTTGCGCGTCTCATAGCCTCAAGCATCATTTCTTCACTCTGAACGCCTCTGCCGTCGTCCGAAAAGGCGATAGCACTCTGCGCCATAGCTTCCATATCCGAAAGCTCTATGCCCGCCTGCATCCTTGTTATTGATCCGTAAGGATATACCGCTACGTGCGCGTCACGCTCTATTATTTCAAGCTGACGCGAAATATTCTCGGCGCTATCGGGAACAGGATTGAGATTGGGCATAGTGCAGACCGCGCTGTATCCACCTCTTGCCGCCGCTAAGGAGCCCGACGCTATGGTTTCTTTATAAGAAAAACCCGGCTCGCGAAAATGCACGTGCACGTCGCAAAAGCCGGGTAATACGGTATATTCAGGGGAATCAAAAACACTTACGCCGTCAGCGCAAGAGCAAGAAACGAAAAAGGGGGAAAAATGTCCACTCGACATCATTTCGGTGTTCATTTTCTTCATTTTCGTCAGCTTTGTCATCGTTGTTCTCCCTCTATTTTATTTTTTTAAAGACCTGCGCGACAAACGCTTTTGCTCTTCGCGCATTATTTTAAATATTATAACATATAAACGTAATTTTGTCAACAGCAATCTTTCTCTTTTTATTAACAATAATAGCTTGTTTTAAACGCCGTTTTTCGTCAAAAAAGCAAAAACGAACGGTCTCCCGTTCGTTTTGCAAAAATTACTGCCGTTGATATTTTTCGGATTGTACCCGGAACATTTCGGCGTATTTTCCATTCATTTTGAGAAGCTCCTCGTGGCTTCCCTGCTCTATGAGCTCGCCCGTATCGAACATATATATCTTATCAGCGATTCGCGTGGTCGAAAGCCTATGCGAGATAAATATGACTGTCTTGCCCTCGGTGTTGTGCAGGATCGAATGATTAAGATTATACTCAGCCATAGGATCAAGCGCGCTTGACGGCTCGTCCATTATAATGATCGGATAATCTCTTGCAAACACTCTTGATATAGCTACCTTTTGCGATTCACCGCCCGAAAGATTAGTTCCCTTATCGTTGAATTCACGCGTCAGATGGGTGTTTATTCCCTCGTCGAGCGTTTTCAGCCTATCGGTAAAGTCAGCCGATGCAAGCGCGTCAAGAACTCTTTGCTCGTCGTCCTCGGTATATGCTCCGTTCATAACGTTCTCGGCTACCGTCGTAGCGAATATCTTGAAATCCTGGAACACGGTACCTATCCTTTCTCGATATGCCTCGGGATCGTATTCCTTAATGTTCACACCGTTGTAGAATATCTCACCCTCGGTCGGATCGTACATACGCATTATAAGCTTGATAAGCGTTGTTTTGCCGGCACCGTTATAGCCGACTATCGCTATTTTATCGTTTTTGCTTATCTTGATATTAACGTGCTTTAACGCTTCCTTGCCCTCGGCACCCTCGGCTACCTTATGATCCTTTGAATGAAATTTATATTTGGGATGCGAGGCGAATTCATAGGAAAAGCTCACGTTGCGCAGCTCTAAGCTTTCAAATTCCGGAATATCCTTTTTGCCACCCGTTATCTGCGGCTCAAAGCGCATAAATTCAAGATATTTTTCAATATATAGCGAGTGCTTTGAATACTTGGTTATCCGTTCTATAAGATCGGAAAGCGTAGAGCGTATCGTCCATATAACGCCGATGCTTGCCGCAAAACCGCCTACTGCGATCTCTCCCCTTGCGAGCAAGGACACCATATACAAAAGTATTCCAAAGAAGGTAATATGTCCAATCCCCTGCCAGCCAAGACCGTATACGACAAAATACTTTTTGCCGTATTTTATGTTCATTTTCACCTGCTTTTCTATATTTTCTTCGTATTCCTTTATCAGAAGCTCACTTGCTCGGTTTGTACGAAGCTCCTTGGAATAATCGGGCAGATGATACACGCGGTTGATATATGCGTTCTTACGCCAGATCGGATTCCCTTCCTTGTCGTGCTCAAAGCCTATCTTATTGCCTATAAGATTACAGACGATTGCGACACAAGAGGAAAGAAAAAGTATCAGCGCGACTATCGGATCCACCGTAATAAGTATGGTAAACAGCGTTACCGAGTTTACTATTCGGTTGATAAGCTTTCCCGTATCCTCGATGACCTCTACCGCTCTCCTGTCCGACTGATTCATCGCCCACACGAAATCATTGTAGAACTCGGGATCGTCAAAGCAGGACAGATCAAGCGAGCGGGCCTTGACGAAAAGCTCACGGTGCATCTTCATATGCAGCTTTTGCTTGATAATGGGATTTTGCACGCACCAATACCATCTCTCAAAGGCGTAAGCCAGAATATCGAAAGCCGCCATAAACAAGATTATTTTGACCGCGTATTCAAAATCACCCTTTTCGTCGATCGCATTGAGAAGCGTGTAATTAAACACCGCAACGGCAGAATTTAAAAATCCCCATACCACGCCCTCGGCTATCATCAGGAATATGTACTCGGGAGTGTGTTTTGCCACCTTGCCGAGCATTATGAAATTGTTTTTAAAGATATCGAATATTTTTTGCTTCGGTCTTTTATTTTTATCCTTTTGCTTACTCACTCGCGCTCACCTCGCTTCCAAGATAATTTTCCGCTTGCCTGCGGAACATCTCGGCATACCTGCCGTCTTTTTCCATAAGCTCAGCGTGAGTTCCCATTTCGGCTATTCTGCCGTTATCCATAAGTATTACTCTGTCGGCAAGCACCGCCGAGGAAAGCCTGTGCGAGATAAACATCACGCTTCTGCCCTCGGTGGCACGCATCATATTCTCGAACATCTTATATTCGGCATTGGGATCGAGCGCGCTCGACGGCTCGTCAAGCAGCACAAACGGCGTCGGATCCGCAAAAACGCGTGCAAGCAGAAGCTTTTGCTGCTCTCCTCCCGAGAGATTTGCGCCGTTGTCATCAAACTCACGCGTGAGAATATTATCTATTCCGTTCTCCAGCTTGCTTACCCTTTCGTAAGCGCCGCTTTCCTTCAGCGCATTTTCCACAAGCTCTCTGTCTCCCTCTCGCTCGGGACGCAGTAGCACGTTATCCTTGACGCTGAGTGAGAACATCTTATAATCCTGGAACACGGTCGAAAATCCGTCTCTGTACGACGAAAGTGTAAAGTCCTTGATGTTCGTAGAGTCCATCGATATCTCACCCTCTGTCGGATCGTAAAGACGAAGCAGAAGCTTGACGAGTGTCGTTTTGCCCGATCCGTTAACGCCCACGAGCGCGATCCGCTCACCCTTGTGCCACACAAAATCAATATCCGTGAGCGTGTCTTTGTCGCTTCCGTCGTATCTGAAGCTTACACCCTTTACCTCGATGTCGCCACCCTCGCCCGACGCTGTCCTGTCGCCGTCGACGATAGTCGGCTGATAGTCGAGGAAGAAGCGCACGTCCTCGAGAAAGAGCGCGTGCTCGCCAAACTCGGCAAAGTTCTGTATAAGTCCGTTGAGCGAATGTGATATTCCGCCTATCGCGCCAAGCACTACGATACAGTCTCCGATACTCATTCCGCCGTTTGCGCTTCCCACGTACAGCGTGCTCCATACCGAATAGAGCATAGCGCCGAGAATGGTTACGACCTCAAGTCCTATGCGCTGTATGTACTGATATATCGCTCTGCGTATACCGTACTTTCTTGCTATACGCTTATATTCCGTATAGGCATCTTTGAGATCGCGGAGCATACTTACGTACATTCCGCCGATACGCATCTCCTTGGCATAATCGTTAAGATAAAAGGTTCGCTTAACGTAATTTGCGCGTCTTTGAGAGGGCTTGTGCTCTGATGCCATCTTGTGATTTGCTATATTGTCAAGTCTTTTGAAAAATCCAAGTAAAAACGGAAAAACTCCGAAAAGTATCAGCCACGGATCTATTATAAATATGAGTATGGAGTTTGCAGACAGCGACACGAATTTCATAACGAGATTGTCTACCGTATTCAATACCTTATACAGTCTGTTGGTCGCCTCGTCCATAGCCTTTACGTATCTGTCGTAGAATTCGGGATTCTCATAGCAGGCAAGCTCGACCTCAGCCGATTTTTTGAAAAGGAGTTTGTTCATAGACGACGTGATACGAGGCCAAAGCTTCTGCGAGATCACGTTCCAATAATAATTCATTGAGAGATAATATATTACACATATCACACCGAGAATAGCAACGTAGGTAATAATACCCGATATAGATCCCCCCGACTCCACTCCGTTAACTATTTTTCTCAAAAGATGTCCCGTAGTCAAAAAGTCAAGTATTCCGTACGTTACCGACGATCCGAGATATATGATGAGATACAGCGGCGATGCCAGCCATATCATCTTCAAGGAAAAAAGATTGTTCGACACCGTCCGTTGAAACGGCAGCTTTTTCTTTTTTTCCTTTTTCCCCTTCTTTTCCGTTTTGACCTTTGGTTCTTTTTCTTTTGCCATTGATATCCCCCCCTTTGATGCCTTCTGATCATATAGTGTACGGTTTTCCAAAAAGGTTTGACGTTTCCTAAAAAAATTATAAAATATTTCCTTAGAAGAGTCAATAAACTTATAGTTTATACGTATATCGCGTTGGTAGAGTTCGGCTATGATACGCAAAGTTCTTTTCTCCTCATTCGTCATCGCATTTTCACTTATCAAATACCCGTTTTCCCTTGACACCCTGCCAAAAGTGTGCTAAAATGAAACTGTAACCTTTAAAAAACAAAAAACGAAAGGGGATTGTTATGAAAAACAAGGTTATTTTCAGAATTATTTCTTTGGCGCTTTTAGTTATTTTGTGCCTTGGCGCTGTTTCCTGTGCTAACGGCGGCGGAGCAGACGGCACTTCCGACACAACGGGTGCTTCCGACACCACGGCGGCTTCGACCGATGCAGGCACCACTGCAGGTACTACCGCAGAGACCGATGATAAGGGCGGCTCGACCGGCGCAAAGAGCGACGAGGCGCTTTTTGCTGAAGTGCTTGAAGCATATGAGGCAACTATGGCTTACAAGGGCGCTTTGACCGTTAACGCTACCCAAAGTCAGAACGAGCAGGAAGGCGAAGAGATCTACGAGGGTACCGCAACCATGGCTATGTCCGTTGACCCCGAGAAGAATATCTACTTCGAGAAAGAGGGCATGCAGAGCGGCGGAGAATATGCTTATTCATATGAATCCATCAACAAGGTGTTCTTAGTTGACGGCGCGCTTTACGAGTATGACAAAAACTATTCCGTAAGCGGCAACAGCGAGCCCTACGAGGATGAGACCTACTACAAGAACGCAGAGGGTGCTTCCGAAGAGGAGATCGCTGATGGTCTGATGAAGATGATCGACGAGATGATCGGCGGCGCAACCAAGGCAGAGACCTATGCAGATCTCAAGGCGGCATTTGCAAAGGTATTCTCCGAGATAAAGGCTCGCGAGATCGCTGAGTCCATAGAAGACGGTGCACTCAAAGAGGGCGCTACCATTACTATGGAGCCCGAGATAACCGTCAAGAAGGAAGCCGGAGAGACGGTTCTTACGATCGTATCGAAGTTTGCGGCTGAAGAGCTTGCTGATGACAGCAGCACGACTATCAAAAATTACGTGATCAACTACACTCGCACTATCGCCGCAAAGGATGGCAAGATAAGCAGAGTAGTTACAGTTTATGATATTAGTGCTGACGTTACCGAGACCTCGCCCGAGGGTGCTTCCGAGACCATTAAGATCGCCTCAGGTATTAATATGGCGTATAGCTTTGCGTACAGCTTTGATCAGGCAGGCTACGATGCAATTGCAGTATCGCTTCCCTCTGATCCTACCCTGATAGTTGACGCGATTGAGGACAACGGAGTTAACGTAACCTGGCATCTCGGCCCGATGGAAAATAAGAGAACGTATTATATGGAGTCGTCTTCGATGGAGGCTCTTTTCAGGGAGTATGCCGACGACCTGCAGCGTGATTTCGGATACGAATGGCAATATTCTACGGACGGAGACGGAAACCCGTCAGAAACGCAGGTTCCTTTCGTTACCGTTAAGGGCTTCTACAAGGATGCGGCTCTCACTCAGGCAATAGATCCCTCTACCATTACCTTGGCTGAGCTTAACGCTCTTGAAGGAAACGTATACGTTGACGTTGCTATCAAGGACGGAATGGCTATCGTAAACGACGAATCCGGCAGAGAAGAGCAGTTGTCCATCGAGTATCAGATAGTTGCTTCGAGCATGTTCGGATCTCGTAGTAGCGCAGGAATATTAAAGCCCAGCGTAGTAAGCGTTTCCAATCCTTTGAAGATCCGCGACGAAGAAAGCAAGTATGAGTACAAGGTGCTCGTCAACGGTGTTGAGACCGAAGGAAACACTATAACTCTTGAGAACGGCAAGATCTACGTTATCAAGACCCTGCGTATAATTAAGGACGCTGATCTTGATATGGATCATATCATTCCCGAGATATTCTGATAAGCTGAATTTTTACAAATCACCCGCAACCTCTGAAAAGGGGTTGCGGGTTTTGATTTTATTGATGATAACACAAGCTAATCGATAAGCTCAACTATAAACGTCAGTCGCTGACCTGAGCGCCAGACGGTAACCTCGATATGATCCCCGACCAAATATTTACTTATTGCATCGGATACGTCCGAATATGAGAACACCTCGTGCGATGCTACCGAGACTATCACGTCTCCTGCTTTAAGCTTTGATGCGGCGTCGCAGGTGTCGTCTGTAAACGAGCTTATCTTAACTCCTCTTACACCGTTTTCGTTTACCGTAACTCCGAGAACTCCCAGCCTCGGCGCAGGCGTTGCGACGGCATTCTGTGAATTCTCCACACTCTCCCCCGACTTCAGCTTATTAAGGATCTCTGCCGCGCCGTTTATCGGGATCGCAAAGCAAACTCCGTTGGTTCCGTCGCCAAGCCTTGCCGAAAGAACTCCGATGACCTTACCGTATTCATCAAACACCGGACACCCTGAGCAACCCTTTCCAAGAGTTGCCGAAAGCTGAACGAAAGTCATCTTTTTTTCAAGCTTGCCCGTTTTGTCATCATACACCGACACTACCCGATTACAGTTCGATATACTTCCGGAAAACGCACTGCCCGAAAATTCCTCTGAATACGGCGTGCCTATCGCCACTATGCGCTCGCCGACAAGCAGCTTATCCGAGTCTCCGAGCTCAACGCCGATAAGCCCGTCGGTATATATACGAAGCAGCGCAAGATCGCTGAATTCGTCCTTACCGACTATATTTGCATCAACCCTTCTACCGTCGCATAAAAGCACGCTGATGCTCTCCGCACCGTCAAGCGTATGGCTCGCGGTGGCTACGTATCCGTCGGATGACAGTACAAATCCCGTGCCAACGCTACGCGTGTTTCCGATGCTCGCGATAACGGTTACCACCGAAGCGTTGTTTTTTTCATAGATCTCGGAAGTTGTCATAATGCCGCTGTCCTCGTCAAGCTCCCGTATATATATCACTCTGTCTCCCTCGCGTATCACCTGCTCGCTATCGGTCTGCGTGTCCTCGGGCAGATCGGGTATCGGCTCTTCCCCGTCTGAATACGCGCCGAGCATAACGAAGGCGAATATCAAAAGCGAGACGAGCATCGACAAAATGATCACGGTCTTGAAAAACGCGGCGCTTGCATCGCGCCTGCCCTCTTCCTCATCCTCACCGTCATCAAAGGAAACGAATTCTTTAACAATATCCTCGTCGTCATTGCCCTTATGCTCGCTTTTCTTCTTGGCTGTGTACGGCTTGCTTATATCGCGTTTTTCATCGGCTCGCACTATCGGAGAGTCATAAATAGCTGCTATATCCGTATTTTTATTCGATCCATCTGATATATCCGATCTATCTGACGTTTTTGGGATCCCATCGCTTTCTCGCCGCCCGCCGATATGCTCACCTCTCGGAGTATCCTTGGCAAGCTCCTGCTCGTTGATATCCGCAAGATCCTCGGGCGAGCCGTCATGGCGAAACATATCCCGCTTTTTGCGCCATATATTCATAGCATTTCTCCTAAAAAAACTATTGATTACTATATTTATTGACGCTCGGCGGCATTTTTATTCACTTTATATCATTTACGCTTCTGACAAAAAAATACGGAAACGCCGAATTTGGCGTTTCCGCAATAAAATTTTAAATTTAACCGATAAGCTCGAATTTGTATCCAACGCCCCAGACAGTCTTGAGCGTCCACTTATCAGACACACCCTCAAGCTTCTCACGAAGGCGCTTTACGTGTACGTCTACCGTTCTCGAATCTCCGAGGTAATCAAAGCCCCAGACCTTGTCAAGAAGCTGATCGCGGGTAAATACTCTGTTGTAATTGGATGCAAGGAAATAAAGCAGCTCAAGCTCCTTGGGCGGCACGTCAACGACCTTGCCGTTAAGCTTTAACTCATACTTCTGATGACTGATCTCGATGTTATCAAACTTGATAACCTCCTCGTCCTCCTGATTCGTGTGCGCCTGATAGCGACGGAGAACCGCCTTGACACGCGCACTGAGCTCCTTCATATCGAAGGGCTTGACCACGAAATCGTCAGCGCCGAGCTCAAGTCCGAGCACCTTATCGAACACCTCGCACTTTGCGGTAACCATAATTATCGGCTTCGAGGACATCTCACGGATCTCACGGCAGACCTGCCAACCGTCCTTTTTGGGAAGCATTATATCGAGCAGGACCATATCGGGCTCGTATATCTTGAAATAGCTGAGTCCCTGAACGCCGTCGCTCGCGATCTTTACACTGTATCCCTCGTTTTCGAAATACAGCTTGAGAAGCTCGCTTATATTTTCATCATCGTCAATAACAAGAATTTTAGTATCCAGCATTTTTACCTCCAGACCTGAAATCACACAAGCAATAATTTTACCTGATTTCGCAGTAATTTTATCAGATTATTGCATTTTTCTCAAAATATTACCTTGCAGACTAAATTATAACATATTTTTTCCGAAATTGCAAATACTTTTTTAATTTTTTTATAAAATTCTTTAAATTTTTATTTCATTTTCACAAAGCCGTCAAAAATTACAACATTTTATTCATAATTGATTAAATTTTTCTGCTCACAAAAAAGAAAAAGATATTATGTTTTTTTGCGTTTTGTACAAGCTTTTTTAAAAGCCACTTGAAAAATGAAATTATTTATAGTATAATATAATATTGAACGAATTTTATATCACCGAAAGGAATCTCATAAAATGAAACTTGGTATCGTAGGATTACCCAACGTTGGAAAAAGTACGCTTTTTAACGCGCTTACCGGCGCGGGTGCGGAATCGGCAAACTATCCCTTCTGCACGATCGAGCCTAACGTAGGCGTAGTAGCAGTTCCCGACTCGCGTCTCGATTATCTCGCCAAAATGCACTCCCCCGAAAAATATACTCCCGCCGTTATCGAATTCGTCGACATCGCAGGACTTGTAAAGGGTGCATCCAAGGGTGAGGGACTCGGAAACAAATTTCTCTCGCACATTCGTGAGGTAGACGCGATCATCCACGTCGTAAGATGCTTCAAGAACGACAACATAATCCACGTTGACGGTAACATAAACTCTCTGCGCGACCTTGAGACCATCAATCTCGAGCTTATCTTCTCGGATATTGAGATGGTAGAGCGCAGGATCGACAGAACGAAAAAGGCTATGAAGGGCGACAAAACGCTTGCGGGTGAGCTGGCTGTCTTTGAAAAGCTCCACGCGGCTCTCTCTGACGGAAAGTGTGCGCGCGAGGTCGAGCTGAGCGAGGACGAGCTTGCTTGTCTTTACGACACTCCCCTGCTCTCTCTCAAGCCCGTCATCTACGTTGCAAACGTCAGCGAGGACGAGGCATCCGAGGAGCCCACGGACAACGCCGACTATATGGCTCTCAAGGAGCAAGCAGAGCGCGAGCACTCGCAGATAATCGCGGTATGCGCTCAGCTTGAGGCAGAAATTGCAGAGCTTGACGCCGAGGAAAAGCAGATGTTCCTCGACGACCTCGGCATCCAGGAGAGCGGTCTTGACAGACTTATCAAGGCAAGCTATTCTCTGCTCGGACTCATCAGCTATCTGACAGCAGGCCCTCAGGAAGTACGCGCGTGGACTATCGTCAAGGGTACTAAGGCTCCGGGTGCGGCAGGAAAGATCCACAGCGATTTCGAGCGCGGATTCATTCGTGCCGAGATAGTGGCGTTCGACGACCTCGTAAAATGCGGCAGTATGGCAGCGGCAAGAGATGCCGGTCTTTATCGCAGTGAGGGTAAGGACTACGTGATGAAGGACGGCGACATCGTTCTGTTCAGATTTAACGTATAATAATCTGTTTGGAGGCACTCCTATGAGAATGCGAAAAAAGAAAAACGGTGCGGCTCGCATCGCGGCGTGCTCCGAGCTGCTTATCGCCTCTCCCGAATTACTCAAGGACGGATTTGGCGGAATATTTCCAAAGGATCAGCCCGTGCACCTTGAGATAGGCTGCGGTAAGGGCAACTTTGCCTGCGGAATGGCTCAGAAGTATCCCGACGTGAATTTCGTTGCGCTTGAGCGCGTTGCCGACGTATGCTGCATAGCGCTTGAAAAAGCCAAGAGATCCGCCGACGAGCGCGAGGGCGACAACATCCGTTTTATGATAACCGACGCGGCAATGCTCGCGGACAACCTTCCCGAGCATTCGATAGACTGCATATATCTTAATTTCAGCGATCCGTGGCCCAAGGCAGGACACGCAAAGCGCCGCCTTACGCACAGAAGATTCCTTGAAATATACAAGAAGCTTCTCAAGCCCGACGGAATACTTAAATTCAAGACCGATAACGTAGGACTTTTTGATTTCAGCCTTGAGGAGTTCGAGCAGTTCGGCACAGAGCTTCTGTTCGTTACGCGCGACCTTCATTCCGAAGAATGCGCCGCGGACAACGTGATGACCGAGTACGAAAAGAATTTCTCGGAAAAGGGATTTACGATAAACTCCGCTTGGATAAAATTCAAAGCCTGAGAGGTATATGATGCTAAAGGAACTCGTAGAAAAAAGCCGCAGTAAAAGAACTTTTGTGTCGGGCGAAGCAATTCCCGAGGAGCTTTTACTCGATTGGATAGACACGGCAAGAAAATGCCCCGCGGCAAGAAATCTTCAGCCGCTTAAATACAAAATAATCTCCACGCCAAAGGAGTGCGCACAACTTCAGCCACTCACCTTCTGGGCAGGCTCGCTTACAATAAAGCTTCCGCCCGAGGACAAGGAGCCGACGGCGTTTATCGTCATCTGCCACGACAGATCGGTTGCCGCCGAGGCGCCCATATTTATGGTAGACGTCGGTATCGTTGCGCAAACGATAATGCTCCGCGCCGCAGAGGACGGTTTCGGCGGCTGCATCATCGGCTCGGCAAAGGCGGAAAAGGTCTCCGAGGCGCTTGGACTTGACGACCAGCTCGTTCCCAAGCTCATTTTAGCGCTTGGCAGACCTGACGAGACTGTTATTCTCACCGATGCCAAGGACGGCGACGTAAACTACTATCGCGACGAAAACAACGTACACTACGCCCCCAAGAGAAAGCTTGAGGATATTATAATCAAGTAAAGGCAACGGAAAGCGAGGCTCGGCATGAACGAAAAACAAAATATGCCCGAGCTCTCGGGCATTCTGATAATTGATAAGCCCACAGGCATCACCTCTCACGACGTAGTCTGGAAGGTGAGAAAGCTGTTCGGCACGAAAAAGGTCGGACACACGGGAACGCTCGATCCGCTTGCAAGCGGAGTGCTCGTCGTGCTGATTGGCAGGGCGGCAAAGGCGGCGGAATATCTCGTATGCGACGACAAGAAATATTCTGCTACACTCCGCCTCGGTCTTACGACCGACACCGAGGACGTAACGGGCACTGTGCTCGACACGCACCGCGGCGAGCTTCCGACGCAGGACGAGGTAATATCCGCCTGCGCGCGCTTCGTTGGCAACGTCAAGCAGATACCGCCCATGTACAGCGCGCTCAAGGTCGACGGAAAAAAGCTCTATGAGCTTGCCCGCGAGGGAAAGACTATCGAGCGCGAGGCAAGGGATATCACTATATTCTCGCTTGAAGCTGCGCCCACCGACGCTATTTCCGACTACACGCTCGACGTGCATTGCTCGTCGGGAACCTATATAAGAACTCTCTGCGCCGATATCGGCGCGTCTCTCGGCTGTGGCGGCGTTATGGCATCTCTGCGAAGAACGAGCGCGGGCGGCTTTGACATAGCCGACTCGACCACGCTCGATGCTCTTGAGCAGATGAGCGGATCCGAGCGCGAGGCCCTTCTCTTGCCCGTTGAGAGTTTGTTCGCTACGCTTGAAGCCGTAAGGCTCCCCGCATTTTACGAAAAGCTCTGTCGAAACGGCTGTGAAATATATCAGAAGAAGATAAAAACGGATTTTGCCACGGGCACGCGTGTGCGCCTGTGTACCGCAGACGGACGGTTCTTCGCACTCGGCGAGGTCCGCGATTTCGACGACGGTAGCGCCATAAAGGCAATTAAGTTTTTTGAGATATAATTTTTACGCTTTTTTGAAAAAAGCTTAGCAAAAAACTTACGTCAAATTTTATGCTTGCGCTCAACTTATCTTAGCCTCCATCTCCCAGGGAGGTGGATTTCGCGAAGCGAAAGACGGAAGGAGTCCGTGTCTATGGGGCGTATCAAATTCCCCCACCCATAACGTTTTACTATGATAAAAAATCGGCAGAGAAACTTCTCTGCCGATTTTTATATTCTTATTTCTGTTCTCCGCTACACGAAGAACAATGCTCGCATGAGCCGCCGCAGCCGCCTTCCTTCGATTTTGAAGAGCACGAGGAGCTGTCGGGACAGCCTATGCACTTTTTACCGCTTTTCTTAGCCTTGATGATATAAGCGGACGCGCCGCCGATTATCAGGACTATAAGCGCGATCACAATAATGTCTGCAGGGTTCATACTTTCACCTTTTTAAACGTTTACAGTTTCCTTTTCTTTTTTAGCAGCTGCCTGAAGCTCGTATTCAGCCTTGAGCTGCTTGTTCTTTCTGATAATGAGTGTTGTGAATATCGCAACGATAACGCCAACGATCGCCCAACCTACGATAGGCATCCAAGCGGCGCCGAAATCGCGGGTGGTAAAGAGCGTTCCGAAGAAATATACGAGGAATCCGATAGAATATCCTACCGAGAACTGAAGTCCGATACCTGCAAAAAGCCACTTTTTGCTCTTGATCTCGGAGTTCATTGCACCGATCGCCGCAAAGCAAGGCGGTGTGAAGAGGTTGAACATCAGGAACGCAAGAGCCGCAGCCGAGGTCATACCAAACACCTCTGCAACAGATCCTGCCGCACCCTCAACCATAGCAAGCTCATCCATATTGATGAGATTGGAGATTCCAAAGCAAACGGCAAGAGTTCCGACCACGTTCTCTTTTGCGATAAAGCCCGTAATAGCCGCAGCCGCAAACTGCCAACCTACTACACCGATAATGGGAGCAAAAAGATAAGCAAAAGGAGTAGCGATTGTAGCAAGGATAGATTCACTTGCGTCCTCAACCGGCTTGAGATTCCAGCCGAACGTCTGCATTAAGTGCACCGCGAAGTTACAAACGAGGATAATAGTTCCCGCCTTGACTATGTAAGCCCATCCGCGCTGGCACATGGAAAGGAACGCCTTCCAGATGCTCGGCGCCTTGTACTCGGGAAGCTCGATAATGAAGAAGGATTTTCTGTTCTTATGTCCCGTGAGCTTATTTACGAGAAGCGCGCAAAGGAATATAATAACGATACCTACGAAATACATCGAAGCGCCTACCCAAGGGGAATCCGCGAAGAATGCACCCGCAAAGAGCGCGATAACGGGAAGCTTTGCTCCGCAAGGCATAAAGGGAGCGAGCATAGCGGTAGCTCGGCGTTCGCGCTCGTTTCTGATCGTACGGCAAGCCATAACGCCGGGGATAGCACAGCCGGTACCGATGATAAACGGAATTACCGACTTACCCGAAAGTCCGACCTTCTTGAATATCGGGTCGAGCACAACGGTAGCGCGTGCCATATATCCGCAGTCCTCAAGAAGCGCGATGAGGAAATACATTACCATTACGAGCGGCAAGAATCCTATAACGGCTATAACACCGCCGATAATACCGTCTACGAGTATAGATGCCCAGATGCTGTCGGACGAGATCGCATCTGCGATCGCTTCCTGGCCCTTTTCCAGCAATCCGGTAAGCCCATCCGCAAGCCATACCGCAGGTCCTGCCTGGGAGATCCAGAATACAGCGAGCATTACGAGCGCGAATATCGGAAGACCTACCCACTTGTTAGTAAGGATAGCATCGATCTTATCCTGCGCGTTCTTATTCTTGGTGAGGACCTTTCTCGTCTCCACGTCCTTTACGATGCCGTTGACGAACGCAAAACGCTTTCTGTCTGCCTCCTCAACCGCCTTTTTGTCGGTGAGGTCAACGTCATCCTGAATATAGGGAGCGTCCTGAGTCTTGCCGATAGCCGCAACTGCAGCCGCAACAACGTCCTTCATACCGTCGCCGGTAGTTGACGTGGTCTCGACAACGGGGCATCCGAGCTTCTCGGAAAGTGCCTTGGCATCTATCTTGTTGTCCTTTTTCTTGTTGACGTCGGTCTTGTTGAGCGCAACTATTACGGGTATGCCAAGCTCAAGCAGCTGTGTTGTGAAGAACAAGCTTCTGCTGAGGTTTGTGGAGTCCACGATGTTGATTATTGCATCGGGATTCTCGTTCTTTACGTAAGAGCTGGTGATGCTCTCCTCAGACGTAAAGGGAGACATAGAATAAGCTCCGGGAAGGTCAACTGCTATAAGCTCTGCCTCGCCCTTGTACAAGCTTTTCTTGATAGAATGCTCATTCTTATCAACCGTAACGCCTGCCCAGTTTCCAACCTTTTCGTTGCGTCCGGTCAGGGCGTTATACATTGTTGTTTTACCGCTGTTGGGGTTGCCCGCAAGTGCGATTCTCATTTTTACTCCTCCTGAAAGTGTAAATTATATATTTTTTTATTTTTCAAAAAAGTTAGCGGCGGCTAACTGACCGCCAAAAAAATAATCCGAGGATTATTTTTGTTTTTTAATCTTTTACGATGATCGCCTCTGCGAGCTCCTTATCGATGTTGTATCTACCGTCCTTGATAGACACGACACAGCTTCTCTTCAAATGAGAGATAACCGTAATGGGCTCTCCGCTGTAACAGCCGAGCGAAAACAAAAACGCATCGAGCTCCTCGTCGTCGGTATTGATTTGCTGAATGATATATTCTTTTCCTTCTTCTGCGGCACGTAAATTCATACAAATCTCCAAAAGCATTTTTAAGTTAGCATCTGCTAACCACATATATTATATATCTATTCACAAAAGTTGTCAAGTAGAATTTGAATTTTATTTTAATTTTAGTAAAGTTTTTATTTGCGCGCTGACTTTGAATATAGGTTTTTGTATATTTTTACCACAAGAAAACAAAAAAATATCCGTCGAATTTTTCGACGGATATTTTTTATTACTTATTCTCTTCCTCGTCCTTGATAACGAGCTCTTCCTCGACTTCCTTATTTGCGTTTTCGTCGATATGAAGCGCGTTTGCCACCTTCTTTTTAGCCTTTCTCCAAAGGATGACAGCGGTGGCGCTGATCGCGATAACGATTCCGCTGATAGAGGAAATAAGTATCGTCGTCGTCGACGGATCGATATAAGATGCTGTGGGCTGGCAGACAAGTGTTAAAAGTTCCATAATGATTTCTCCTGTATATCTTTATTTTTTAGAATCAGCCTTTCTCTTTTGCGCCTTTGCGCTCAAAGAGCTGAGTATGTAGTCGGCGCCCGCCTTTTCGGCGCTGCCGATGTTGAACAGAAATTCACCGAGCACTCGGTCTATTGTTTCCTCATATTCGGCTCCGCGCTCAAAAAGCTCTGCGGCGATCTCACCGATATTTGCCGTCTCGTCCTTTTCAAGAGCCACACCGATTATATTTCGGAGCGATATCTCAACCGGCTCGCAGCCGATCTTCTGCCAATTAGGGTTGAGTACCTTCATCTTGGTATTGACGAATATAGCGGGGCGCTTAGTAGCAAAGCAATATTCAACCGAGATTCCCGACCAGTCGGTAATGAGCAGATCCGCACTGTATATCGACTTATTGCCTGAGAAATCAAGCTCAAAGCTAAGTCTATCCCCTACTCTGTCGGCGAATCTGTCAACGATCGCCTTCATTCGAGCACCGTAACGCTTAACGTACTCAGGGTGAGGACGCACGGTTATATGATACTGCTCGCACATCAGCCCCTCGATAAGCTCGTCGATGCAGGAATCGAGTATATTATCCTCGTTCCACGACGGTGCGATAAGTATCTCCTTAATACCGCTCTCGGCGTGTGTCTTTTTCTCCTCTGCACCCGCCTCTATAAGCTTATCCGCAAGCGGATATCCGAATCTGACAAGCGTTTTTTCGGGCAATCCGTAAACACGCTCGGTAGCTCTTATCTCTTTTTCGATATGAGGTCCTGCGCAGAACACCGTATCAAAGGCATCAAGTGCTCCCTCTCGAAATCCCATATGAACGCTCATTGAGTCGTGCGGAACGTATACGTACTCGATATCCTTCTGCATTATCGAGCGCTTGAGATAAAACTTATCAAGATCGGGAGTGGTCATCACGACCATATCCGCCTCAAGTCGCATCATAAGCGGTATCATTTTCTTGATACCGATGTAATAAGGCTTTATCTGCGTATTTGTCTTTGCGACCTCAAAGATAACGTCGTTCGGATCGTTTGTGATGTAATGGATAGTAATATTTGAGCGCTTGGTCAGCTCTCGGATAAGTCCTTCAAAATACTTATAAAATCCGCTTTTTTCCGCATATATGACAAGCTTTTTATTTACTATACCGAAGAATCTCTTATAATCAGCCTTTTCTCTGGCGCGATTCTTGCGGTAATCGGGATCCTTTTTATTGGTTTCATCGAGCTTTTCAATCTCTGCGAGCGCCGCGCGGCTCTTTTCAAGCGCATCGTAATCCACGTACTTTTTGGGATTTATCACGGCATTTAGTATATACATCTGAACTATTGAGAACAAATTGCTTGCTATCCAATAAAGTGCGATACCTGCGGGAACAAAGAATCCGAGATAAAGCGAGATTCCGACCGACACCGCCATAAGACCGTACTTACTGAGCTTACCCTGCTCGTGCTGAATAACGTTGGAAAGGTTCTGCGTAAAGCAGAGGAGCCACGAGGATATACCCGCAACGGCGGGAACCGCTATGTATATTCCCCACGCATCGACGGGAACAGTAGCAAGATTGATTCCGAGAAAGCTGAGCTTGAAATCAGAAACCTTTGCGATCATATCCGAAAGCACCGCACCGTCCACGCCGCTAATAGCCGCGGTGTCGGTAAGTGCTCCGGACTGTATCGCCTCGATTATACGAAGCTGCATTGAGGAATCCTCGGCACCAATACCGAGCCACTCGGCAACAGCACTCACCGTAGCGCTGTCTATCGCAAACAGATATTCAAGCGGGTGATATATTATCTGCACCACACCCATAAGCAGAACTATCTGTACAACAAGCGGGATCAGCGAGAGCATCGGGTGATACTTCTCTTTTTTAAAGAGCTTTGCCTGCTCGTCGGCGATCGTATCCATATCGCCGTAATGCTCAGCCTTGAGGAAATTTATGCTCGGCTGCAGCTTGACCATAAGTATTGAATTTTTATGTATCCATACCGAAAGCGGCAGAATAACTATCTTGGTTGCCAGCGTAAACAGCAGGATCGCAAGTCCGTAATCACGCACCAGCATCCAACACCATTTCATCAGAATGCCAAGCGGTATGCAGATGTAATAAAGTATCGTATCCATTTTTTATCCTTTATTTGTAGATACTCTTATCGAGCTTCACCCTCTCGACAGGAGTCCAATTGCTGAATTTTTTCGCCTTACCCACGATCTTATATTTGACGACCTCGTAGGTTCCGTCGTCTCTTATATATCTCTGAAAATGATATCTTCTCTCACGTTCTGCGTCCTCGTCAAGATCAAAGACCGATACGCCGTAGTCGAGAGTGCTCTCTATTTCCTCGGAATCAAGGATCGTCGCGTGGATATCCTCTTGTGCCACGGGCGCGGAAGAGATCTTCAGCTCGCCCTCGCCAACACCGGCTGGCTTTACGAAAAGAGCGGTCAAATGTGCGTAATACGGGTCCTTAGAGTCGGAGCCGATGCTCGAATGGTCGCCCGTAATTATAATAGTCGCGTCATCGTAGATGCCGAGCTCCTTGAGCTGCTCAATATACATATTGATTATCTTGAAGCTCTGTATCATACCTTCAACCACGCTGTATCTCTCTTCCTCGTCAGCCTCGTTGAAATCTCTGTCGTATTTATTGGGAAGATGTGTTCCCTGAAGATGTATAAAGGAGAAGTTCTTGCCGTCCGAGAGCGTCAGCGGATGCTCGTTTAAATAGTCGTAAGCATTCTTCATATCCGTCGTATAAACGTCAAGATCCTTGTTTACTATCTGAACGCTGTCCTGAAAATCTCCCGAGCTCACGCTTCCGACAATTCCTCGGCACGCAAACGGCAGATATCTGTAAAGCGACAGGCGAGCCATATCCTTTACAAGCCCCGGTCTGTCGGAGACTACCGTCTCGGTCTCACCCGAAAGGTTGTCCGCAAAGGCAGCAACACCGCCGGGAGTAGAATCCTCATAAGCGTAATAATCGTCGACGTAAATATTTACTCCATATCCGTTTTCCTTGAGGATATCGATAAACTCGGCATTCTCCCAAGCATACTTGAAATAATCGGCACGGGAGAGCGAAAAATCGTTTTCAACACCCGTTATCATATAGGTGATCGACGGAAACGTTCTCGGATAAAGAGACACCATATCGTCGTAGTAGGTAAAGCCCTCAAGCTCCTCAAAGACCTCGGGACAATCCTTTTTGGCGGTCTCAACGTAGCTTGTCGCAAAACGGTCTACGACAAAATATATTACGTTCGAATCACTCGATACCTTTTCAAGATTTTTATAGGTAAATGCTTCGACAAGATCGCTCTTTTCGCCGTCCTCGACCTCGCCACCGAACAGCCCCTCGGTAGTCAACGCCACCGTGGCAAAGCTGACGGTCTGCATTCCGATGACGGTAACCATCGCGATAGTCAGCACGGTACGCACTATATCGTTATGCTTTTTGGAAAGCAGCACAGTCGCCACAATTCCGCCGCCGATAACCAATACCCATATCACCGTATTTATTACGAGCTTCAGCGTTGATACGGCAGAGCCGTCAACTCCGTCGCCCTCGACCGACGTCATACCCATAGTCAGAAACGTTCCCTGAACGTAGACCATCAAAGCTATAAGCGCTATTGCGGAACACGCAATATTAAACGCTCTTTTCGGCAACCAGATAAGCACGAGCATCAGCGCCGCCGTAATAGCTATCGCTATTGCGATGAGTATTCCGAAAAAGTCCCAAAGGCCGAACGCAAATTCAGCCATATTATTTGCATATAATTCAAAAGGTCCGAAAAATAACACAGTCAGCGAAAGCGCCAGAGACGCAAGCAGGGCGGGCACTATCCTACCCTTCATATCGCCGTTTTCCTTTTTACCGTTCATATAAACCTCGCAGTAAACATAAATATACAAATATTATTATATCTCATAAATGCAAGCTTGTCAATAGCGCATTTGTTCATAATATCAAAAAACGGAGCCTTCGCTCCGTTTTTTATTTCGGTTTTATCAAAACTCAAGTCCCGCGTTTTTCATTCTCTCGATGATATCACGCTTCTCCGCGTCGCTGTAACGCTTCATCGGGAAGGTAGCATTACCCACGGCAAAGCCCTGCTCCTCAAGCACTACCTTTGTAACGGGAATTATCTTGCACTTGAGCAGCTCGTTGATGATACGGTCGGCGCGCATCTGATATTCCTGAGCCGCCTCCATATTGCCGCTCTTGAAATTAACGTAAATATTCTTGATGATATCGAGCATAAAGTTATAGGTCGAACCGATTCCACCGTCAGCACCCGCCGTAAGTCCCATAAGCAGAGTCTCGTCGGGACCGTTTATCACGTTCATCTCGCCGTGAGTAAGCTCCTTGATCTTCATCATCTCGTAATAATTCATACTCGTCCACTTGATAGCAGTGATATTATCCACCTCAAACGCGCGAGCCGCAAAGGTCGCGTTGATATCGAATCTCGCATTTGGGTTGAAATATATCATCATCGGTATATGCACCGCGTTTGCAAGCGCTTTATAATAATTATAAACGTCGTCATCGTCGTATTGGAAAAATAGCGGAGGAGTAGCCGAAATAGCATCCGCGCCCACGCTCTCGGCGTGCTTGGCAAGCGCTATTGCGTCGTTGAAATCCATCGACGCTACCTGAACGATGCAGGGCTTTCTGTGATCAACCGTCGTAATAGCTTCCTCGGCGAGTATCATTCGCTCCTCGGTCCTGAGCGCAAGTCCCTCTCCCGTCGCTCCGCCGATATAAAAGCCATCGGCCCCCTTTTCGATAAGATGCTCTATAAACGATCTTAACACGGGAACGTTCACCGTTTCTTTTTCGGTAAGCGGTGTAATGAGTGCAGGCATTATGCCTTCAAATTTCATCATTTGATACTATCCTCCATTTGCCATTTTTGCTGCATTATAACCGCGGGCTCGCCCTTAGCCGTATGCGCGTAAAACACGGTCAACAGCGATCCGTCGTCAAGCTCGACAGTAGAGGGGTATCCGAGATCGGCAGTAACGCCGTTAACGTAAATATCCTGATTGTTTTCCCACGTCGCGCCGTCGTCGTAGCTGAACATAACCCTTACGCCGTAAGGACTTTCTCTGTATCCGTAGGTGCATATAAGCGTGCCCGAGGAATGCCTGAGCAGATGCGCGGGCGATCCGCCCTTGTCCTCGAGGATCTGAACAGGAGTGCTCCAGGTCTTACCGTTATCCTCTGAGACCGACTGATACACGGTGAAAAGTCTTGCCGCGCCCTTTGACTGCACTCGAATATGAGTCAGCAATCGCTCTCCTTCAAGCACTATTGTATGCGGTTCGCAGGAGAGCACCGCCTCTCCCTCGCTGATAATATTTTCAATACATCCGACGTAGGTCATACTTCCGTCAGGCTCTATAACGTGTGCCTCTATTTGATCGACACCTACCCTATGAGCATTATTCGGACTGTACGTACGTCCCACCCACAAAAGTCTGCCGTCGGAGAGCTCTACGGGGCCGTGAGGCGAGGTTATGGGACTCTTGAATATCTTGCCAAAGGTTACGCCGCCGTCGTTGCTTATTCTGAACGTAGCTCCGAGCGCCGCGCTCTCCTGCTCGGGTGTCACCGAATCAAGATATGCCTGAGTATACGCATCAGCTCCCTTATCGCGCTGAAATTCCACCGTGTTGTTAAAGGAAGTTACTATAACTCCGCTTTTACCGAAAGGAACTATTCCGCCGTCTCGGTCGTCAAGCACGGTGTCTATTATGGGCGCGGGCGCGGTATAGGTCTCGCCGCCGTCCTCGCTATACGATATTACCGTCTTTCCAAAAGGACAGATATGGCGCAAACGGTAGCCCGACGAAACGACAGCAATTTCCCCGTTTTGAAGCCTTGTAACAGTAGGCCAAGCGAAATAATTATGCTTTGACGTGGGGTTGCTCATAATTATTTTAGTATCCCCAAGAAGTTTGACTTTCATTTTATCTCCTTAATTTCCGATTATAGTTTAACTCCCGAGCACAAAAATGCTCGGGAGTATCAATATTATTCGGTTGTATAGTTATCGAAATATCCCTGAATATAAACGATGGGAGTTCCCTTGTCGCCCGAGCCTGATGTCAGGTCGCAAAGCGAACCGATAAGGTCGGTAAGACGTCGGGGCGTCGTTCCCTCGGACGCCATCTGTCCTACGAGATTTTCGTCCTTCTGAGTGATCTTCTCTTTAATTGCCGCCTTGAGTGCCTCGCCAGAAAGATCGGCAAAATCGTTGTCGGCAAGATACTTTAGCTTGAGCTCGTTGGGAGTTCCCTCAAGACCTGCGGTATATGCGGGGGATACTACCGGATCCGCAAGCTCCCAGATCTTTCCGACGGGATCCTTGAAGGCTCCGTCGCCGTAGACCATTACCTCGACGAGCTTGCCCGTCTTCTCAAGGATCTTTGCCTGAATATCCTCAACAAGCGTCTGACAGTCTCTGGGGAAAAGCTTTACCTGATCCTCGGTCGCCTTGTTGGATCCGAGAAGTCCGTAATGCTCGTTATATCCGCTTCCGTTGACGGGAGCGCTCAGTATCTCGTCAAGACCGAATACCTTTTCTGCACCCGCAGCCTTGAGTATTCTCTTGGTTCTTGCACGTGTATGGATATCGCAGCAAAGAACGTTCTTGGTATAATCAAGTATAGCCTTGGAGTTGTTTGCAAAGATTATCTCAGCCTCTGCACCGCACTCGCGGATAAGCGACTCATAGTATTCAACGTAGTCTACACCCGTAAACTCGTGCTTGCCGTAGCCAAAAAGCTCGCGGTACTTTTTAAGATCAAGCACGTCCTTGTAGGGATCTACTCCCTTTTCGTCGAGCGCGTCAATGCTTATAAGGTGATTTCCAACCTCGTCAGAGGGATAGGAAAGCATAAGAACTACCTTCTTTGCGCCCTTTGCTATTCCGCGAAGGCAGATAGCAAAGCGGTTACGGCTCAGTATCGGGAATATAACACCGACCGTCTCGCCGCCAAACTTTGCGCGAACGTCCGTAGCAATATCTTCAACCGATGCGTAGTTACCCTGTGCTCTGGCAACGATTGCCTCGGTCATAGCAATAATATCTCTGTTGCGGATCTCAAATCCGTCGTCAGCGGCAGCCGCGAGTACCGAATCGGTAACAATTACGGCGAGATCGTCTCCGCTTCTGATAATAGGCGCGCGCACACCGCGCGATACCGTACCAACCATACGACTCATAATCTTTTCTCCTGTTTCGCTCTTTACAGCGACTTAAAATTTACGTATAATAGTATATCAAAAAAATGCCCGTTTGTAAATAATATTCTTTAAAAAAATCGCGTTTTTTTACATTTTTTTGAAAATAAAAAAGCTCGGGCGCATAAAAATACGCCCGATTGCCATATCAGTTATTTATTATCTCCATACGCGAACTTCTTTATCGCGTCGAAGGTCTCGTCGCTGAGTATATGCTCCACCTTGCAAGCGTCCTCTGCGGCGGTCTCGGGAGACACGCCTATATGCACGAGAAAGCTTGACAGTATCGTATGTCTCTCGTATATCTTTTCGGCGACCTCTCGTCCGCTATCGGTAAGCGTAAGGAAGCCGTGCTCGTCGGTAACGACGTATCCGCCCTGTTTGAGAATACCTACCGCGCGGCTGATGCTCGGCTTGGAATATCCCATTTCCTCGGCAACGTCAATAGCCCTCACAGCGTTATTCCTTTTGGAAAGCACGTATATTGTTTCAAGATACATCTCGCCCGATTCCTGAAGGCTCATCGTATCACCTCACTTCTAATATTTTACAATTTTATTATAACACATAATTTCAATTTTTTCAATACGTTTTTTCACAAAAACAGAATCGCCGCGAAAAAATCGCGGCGATTTTGCTGTACTAATAAAATTTTTACGGAAGTTAAACGGTTTTAGGAGTTTTTATTGCAATTTTGGAGTTTTTCTTCCCCGCCTCGCTGAATAGCGGAGAAATGGAGTTTCCGTAATAGTTAGCATATGCTAACCAACCGGCTTAAAAATCGGTTAGCCTGTGCTAACTGAAATTATTATACCTTATCTTTTCTGGTTTGTCAATACCTTTTTTGAAAAAATTTTGAATTTTCTCAAAAGCCACACAAAAATCAAAGATCCGCCGCAGTTGCGGCGGATCTTGATTAACATTACAATTAGTCAGTAACGTAAGGCAACAATGCTACCTGTCTTGCGCGCTTGATAGCAGTGTTGAGCTCGCGCTGATGCTTTGCGCAGGTACCGGAAATTCTTCTGGGAAGAATTTTTCCGCGCTCGCTGATGAACTTGCGGAGCTTGCCTGCATCCTTGTAGTCGATGAATTCAACCTTGTCTGCACAGAAAATGCAAACCTTTTTTCTTCTGCGAACTACGGGACGAGCTGCTCTGGCTGTATTTTCAACCTTATCCATTTTCAGAATCCTCCTGTTATTTTTAGTTGACGTGCGACGACTGCTTAGAAGGGCAGATCGTCATCTGTGTTGTGATCCTCAAAGTTAGGCGCAGTAGCCTCGTTTGAGGAGTACGACGGTGCGGAACCGTACGCATCGGGTGCATATCCCGCAGACGCGCCCTCGGAGCGAGAGTCAACGAACATTGCTTCATCAGCAACTACCTCTGTGGAATAACGCTTCTGTCCCTGCTGGTCTGTCCAGCTGCTTGTCTGAATGCTACCTGTGATGCAGATCGCGGAACCCTTTCTGAAGTACTTGGAAATAAACTCTGCAGTCTGTCTCCAAGCGGTTACCGTGATGAAATCTGCCTGCTGCTCGCTCTGCTCCGCATTTCTGGAACGGCGGCGGTTAACCGCTACCGTGAAACGAATAACGGAAACACCCGAGGGGGTCTGCTTGAGCTCAGGCTCTGCGGTAAGTCTTCCGACAAGAATGACCTTGTTTAAGTTCAAGCTTGACATATGAAACCTCCGAATTACTCTGCGGTTGCTTCGTCAGCTGCGGGAGCAGTCTCAACTGCTTCTTCAGCTACAGGTGCTGCTTCAGCTGCTGCGAGCTTAGCTGCCTTCTTCTCTGCCGCATCGTACTCGAGCTTGGTGGTCAACGAACGCATAACGGTTTCGTCAATGTTGTACACACGGTCAAGCTCAGCAAGGAACTCAGGCGCAGACTTGAAGGTTACGATCACATAGTATCCTTCGGGCATATCGTTGATCGGATATGCGAGACGGCGCTTGCCCCACTTTGCTACGTCGATAACCTCAGCGTTAGCCTCGATCATAGACGTAAACTTGTTCACAGTTGCTTCGGTAGCTTCGTCACCCTTTGTAACGTCAACAATGAACAGGCTTTCGTAAGAATTGATTACCTTTTCCATTTTTTACACCTCCCTATGGACTATAAAGACCGCAAGCATTACACGTATTTTACCTGCGGTAAGGAGACGGGCATATAAATTTACCCGTACTGAATGAGTATTATATCACATTTTATTTTTATTGTCAAGTTTTTTTTGAATTTTTCTCGTTTATTTATTATTTGTATTGATTTAATCGACCTTTTGCGTTATAATGTATACGAAAACTCATTAAGGAGATAAAAAATGAAGGTATTGATAACCGGCGGTACGCGCGGAATAGGTCGCGCGTGCGTTGAAGCGTTCAGAGATCAGGGACACGACGTTGTCTTTTTATATATGCAGAGCGAGGATGCAGCCACCGAGCTTCAGAGCGACACGGGAGCGATCGGCATAAAATGCGATATTCGCTCATCCGACGAGGTCAGCCGTGCGTTGCAGTGTGCCGCAGACCGTCTGGGCGAGATCGACGTGCTGATAAACAACGCGGGCGTTTCCTCTTTCGGATTTTTCGACAGCATTTCCGACGAGGAATGGGAGCGCATCATTGACACCAACCTTACAGGCGCGTTTTACGTATCGCGCGCGGTATCAAGGCTTATGATATCGCAAAAGCGCGGCAAAATAATCAACATCGGCTCTATGTGGGGCAAGGTCGGTGCGGCTATGGAAGTCCACTACTCTGCATCGAAGGCGGGACTGCGCGGAATGACTATGGCGCTTGCCAAGGAGCTGGGACCGTCGGGGATAACCGTCAACTGCATCGAGCCGGGCGTGATACGCACCGAGATGAACGCCGTGCTGAACGACGAAGCGCTCGACGTTCTCGCCGAGCAAACGCCTCTCGGCAGGCTCGGAGAGCCGAGTGAGGTCGCGTCTCTCGCACTCTTTCTCGCGTCCGACGCCGCGTCCTTTATTACGGGACAGTGCATCGGCATCGACGGCGGATTCGCGATATAATTTATAAATTTACAAATGGAAAGATCAATAAAGCACCTGCTCACGCAGGTGCTTTATTTTTATTTATTCGGTTGCTTTTTTTGCTTTTCTTTTTTTCAGTACATCTCTAACTTTGTTCACGCCAACCGTAATTTTAAGCACGATCGCGGCAAGTAGCAGCGCTATGGTAATAACGGCATATGAGTTGTATATTGCATTCGTCGCTTCTAATGAAAGCGGAGCACTCATTTGAGGATGATTCACGGCATACCAAAAGAAAGCAAGAGCAAAGGCAAACATAGCAGAACCAATCGAAGCGCATATCGCCGACAGCATATTCAGCAGCGAATCATCGTCTCTTATAAAAGAAACTATATGGATAACGGCAGGCAACAAGAAAATTATAATTATGATCGCAAAATACGCATAAAAGGCTTTCCACATTCCGTCTTCAAGCCACAGACCAGTTTGTATAAAGAGCAGATCAAAAAGCACACAAACAACAAAAGCAACAAGCATCAAAATTCCTATCACAAAAAATATTTTCGTCTTCATAATCTTTTCTCCTTTTCATTTTGATTTGTAAACGTCTCAGCGACGAGCTCTTACAATCCCATTATACACCATTTCTATCTATATGTCAATCCCATTGCTCTTTGCGCTCCATATCGAGCGCGCGACTGCCGCCGCGACGGGCGCGAGGATCATTCCAAGCACGCCGAAGGCTTTAAATCCCACATAGGCGGCTACGAGTGAAAGAATGGGAGATATTCCTATGCTATCGCCGATAATTCGCGGCTCTACGGCGGATCGGACAACAGTAATTATCAGCCACAGCGCCGCAAGTCCTATTCCCAGCCCGATGTTTGACGTCAGGACCGAGCACAGCGCCCAAGGGATCAGCACCGCGCCCGTTCCGAGCACGGGCAGCATATCCACGAGAGCTATCACAAGCGCAGTGGTGAGCGCATATTTTCTGCCGAGCAAGCAAAGCCCGACAAGCGACAAAAGAAAGGTCAGCACAAACAGCACGGCATAGGCTCTGACAAATCCGCCGAGCGCCCCGACGATTCCCTTTTGTATGCGTTCCGACCATTTTCGCGCGCTATCTGGCAGAGCATTAACAAAAGCTTCGCGTATCTTTTCATAATCAAGACAAAAATAAATACTGAACATCACAAGGCTTACACCAAAAAGGATTGCCGACGGCGCGGCGCTCACAACTGCTTTTAAAATTGCTCCGATCGCGCCGCTCAGCGTTGCGAGCAGATTCGCGGAAAGCTCCGTAAGATGCTCTCCAAGCCGCCCGTCAAGCACCTCGGGCAGAATTATGCGTATTTCTCCATTGCCAAAGCGCGTAAGTATCTCGGATATCTCGGCATACAGACGGCGACACAGGTTAAATAATATTACCGCAATACCGACAAATGAAAGCGCGAGCAGGATCATTCTCAGCGCCCGCTCACCGATAGGCACAAGCCTCGATAGTCTGCGCGATGCGGATATTACCGCCGAGCAAAGCACGCCCGACAGCAAAAACGGCATAAACAATCTGATCGCGACCGGCGGCAGTGCCACCGCCGCCAAGGCGATCACTATCACGCAAAACAGCCTTGAAGCAAGTCCGAGCCAATCAAAATCCTTTGACATTTCCATTCTCCAAAATCAAGTTATTCAAAAGTGCGTATCCTATTGACAATCGCGCGTCTTTCTGTTAAAATATATTAGTAAAAATAAAAAAAATGCCATTCGGGCAGAACGGAGAAATTGAAAAGAATGAAAAAAATAATTTGCCTTGCGTTAGCGCTTCTGATGCTTGCGCTTCCCCTCGTATCCTGCGAAAAGAATAAGGCTCCCGCCTTTGAGGACATCGACCTTTCTTCAATAGAAAATCTTGACAACGTAAGCACGACCGAGGACGAGACCGATTACGTGCTCATCACCGTAAAGAGCTACGGTCAGATACTCGTTCGTCTCTTCCCCGACGTAGCTCCCGAGACGGTTGCGAACTTCAAAAAGCTCGTTTCCGAGGATTTCTACGACGGACTTATCTTCCACAGAGTTATTGAGAACTTTATGATCCAGGGCGGCGATCCCAACGGCGACGGAACGGGCGGATCCCCCGACAAGATCAAGGGCGAGTTCACCAACAACGGCTTTGAAAACAACCTCAAGCACGTAAGAGGCGTCGTTTCGATGGCGCGCCGCGGAGACGATATGAATTCCGCATCCTCGCAGTTCTTTATCTGTCAGAAGGCGTACGCATACGGCGACGGCGATTATGCGGCATTCGGATTCGCGGCATACGGTATGGACGTTGTCGACAAAATAGCTAAGGTGCGCACCAACGCATCGGATAAGCCTTACGTCAGAGTCGTTATAGAGTCTATCGAGTTCGCAACGGTTGAATGAATTAAATAAAAATGGCTGCCGCGGAAAATCCGCGGCAGCGTTTAATTATTCGATAGAAAATCCTTGCCAAAATTCGTCTGTTAATGCTTCAAGATCACATTGTATAATTACATATACACCGTTATAATAAAACTGCAGTAAAGAACGATCAGAAGAATAATTACTTTCGCAGACTAAAGCGGAAACAGTTTTTTCCTCTATTATTAAGTCTTTTTCGTAAATGTTTTTCCAAGCATCTTTGAATTCGTCAGCATTGTGAACATTCGGCGCTTTTGATGATATTTCCTTCAGCACCTCGGACGTGCTTTCAAATCGAGAAAAATCTTTTTCCAATACAGCATCCGGATAAGTTATTTTTATGATCATATACTGTTCATTGTAATCACAACGATACCATATCCAAGGAAGGGCATGCCTGTCGTCAGGAAAAATAATTATTTGATCACCGCCATTGTTAGGTGGTATTTGACCGTTAAAAAGAGGAACGCTTTTTCTTTCGCTCAAAGCATCAATAAACTTGGAAAATCTTACACCCCATTTTTCCTTTTCTAATATTATTCTACTATTTTCGGTGTCAAGATGGTTTAGCAGTACATTATACGAACTGTAATGAAATGTCATATCCTGTCCCGGAATCCAACCCGAGTAATACCCCGTTTCTTCATCGGTTATTGCCGTTGTTTCTTCACTTTCGGATGTTGTAGTTTCTTCGCTTGTATATATCGACGTATCCTCTGTTGTTTCTGCTGTCATTTCTGCGGACGTTTGTGCAGTTGTTTCTTCGCCCGAGGTTTCGGCGCCCGTCGTATCAGATGTATCATCGGACGCGGTCTTATTGCAGGATGCAAAAACACCGAGAATAAGGGTTAGTGTTAATAGCAACATGATTAGTTTTTTCATAAAATATCTCCTTTCATTTTAGTGTTGGTGGTGGATTGACAAGCATAAATCAATATTGGTAGGGGCTGGCGCCCAAACGTTTGCGAAGCAAACTTTGCGTTGCTTTCAACTGCCGACAGCCCGTATTGAAAGCAAATGTAAATTAGGCGTCTCCTTTGGAGAAGCTTAGCGCAAGCTGGTGAAGAGGCTTTTAAATTTTTCTGTATTCCACCTCTTCCGTCAACGGGCTTCGACAATGTCTCGCCGTTGCCACCTTCTCCATAGGAGAAGGCTTAAAATAAGTTGAGCGCAAAACTAAATTAGGCTCCCTCCCCGAGGGTAATTCCCCACCAATGTGGGGAAATGTCTGCGAAGCAGACAAAGGGGACGGCGCGTCCGCGTGTCGCCGAACGGCGACTGGGGGAGTTTGACACGCACTCCATAGACACGGACTCCTTCCGTCATCGTGTTCGCAATGCTCCGCGATGCCACCCCGATGTTTTGTGGAGCGAAGCGGAACTAAACTCGGCGCCGCTTGCGGCTGTCCTCGAGAGGGAGGCTTATGATGACAAAAACGCACAAAGTTCCCCTTGCGACAACTCTGTGCGATCTTTTATTTTTCTCGACAGACATTGTCGGGATATTTTTATCTGTATTTTTATTATAGCATAGACGGAAAGATTTGTCAATAACTTTTATTATACGCAAAAGGCATTGGAGCAAAGCTCCAATGCCTTATTTTTGTCTTTATCTTTCTTCTCGGAAATATGAAAGTCCGAGGCTTTGCGGGGGCTGAGACTCCTTCTTTGCTCTTATACTCGTGATTATAAGAACTATAACGGTTACCGCGTAGGGCAACATCTTGAGTATCTCCTTGAGTGCAAAGCTGACACCCGTGATGTAGCTGCTGGCGATATAAAGTCCGCCGAATATTATCGAGCCGACAATACCGAGGCTGGGCTTCCACACAGTGAATATAACGAGCGCTATTGCAAGCCAGCCGATAGCGTCGATCATATACTCCCAGTTTCCGCCGAGGTAGTCCATAATAAAGCAAAGTCCGCCAAGTCCCGCGATTCCGCAGCCGATGCAGGTCGCAAGATATCTGTAACGGGATACGTTGATTCCCGCCGCGTCAGCCGTTGCGGGATTCTCTCCGACAGCGCGCAGATTAAGTCCGATGCGTGTCTTGGAAAGAATAATAGTAGTTGCTACCGCAATAGCGATCGCAAGATAAACGAAAACTCCGTAGGAGAAGAACAGCTTTCCAAACCAGCCGAGCTTTTCGGCAAAGGGCAGGCTTGCTCTAAAATAGATATTTGCCTTACCAAAGCTTACAGCGTCGAGCTGTGCTATCATATAGTTGGAAACGCCTACACCGAACGTGGTGAGAACAAGTCCCGTAACGTTCTGATTGGAGCGGAGCGTTACCGTCAGGAAGCTGTATATAAGTCCCATCAGCGCACCGCCGATGACCGTCGCCAATATCGGAATTATAACGGCTAAAAAGGGATTGAGATTGCCGTCAACGGCGTTGTAGTATATAGAGCCTGCCAAGCATCCGCAGGAAGCTCCGACGCACATTACTCCGGGGATACCGAGGTTAAGGTGTCCCGCCTTTTCGGTTATCGTTTCTCCGGTAGAGCCGAAAAGAAACGCCATTCCAAGTCTTATTGCGCTTGTCAAAAATGCTATCATTTCTGCTCTGCCTCCTTTACTGCCTTGTCTTCCTTCTTACGAAATACGACCTTATAGTTGATAAAGAACTCGCATCCGATAATAAAGAAAAGTATGATCGCCGTGATTATGTCCGAAACGGCATTGTTTACGCCGAAATCGTACTGCATCTGTGATGAACCCTTCTGCAAGAACACCACAAGGAAGGTGGTGAGCACCATAACGAGCGGATTGAACTTTGCCAGCCAGGATACCATTATCGCGGTAAATCCTCTGCCGCCGACCGTAGTCGTGGTAATGGTATGGTCGGTTCCGCCGACGAGCAAAAGTCCCGCGATACCGCAGACCGCGCCCGAAACGAGAAGCGTTCTGATAATTACCTTTTTTACGTTGATACCGATATACTTTGCGGTATTCTCGCTCTCTCCGACTACCGATATCTCATATCCATGCTTACTGTACTTAAGGTAAACGTACATAATAGCCGTGATCACAACGACTACTATGATGTTGAGCAGATATCTGTGTCCGATTCTGGGAAGTCCGTACTGCTCCATAGGGGTAAGCACGCCGGAGCCGCTCTTTACCCAGGATTTAAGGCAGAACGCAACGAGCTGAGTCGCTATGTAGTTCATCATAAGTGTGAACAGCGTTTCGTTGGTGTTCCACTGCGCCTTGAAAAGCGCGGGGATGATCGCCCAGATCATACCTGCGAGGATACTCACCGCGATCATAATTATAAGAAGCACGGGGTACGCGACCTTTCCTCCAAGGAAATACATTACCGTAACCGCGCCGAGACCGCCGATAAGCACCTGTCCTTCAGCGCCGCAGTTCCAGAATTTCATCTTAAACGCAGGGGTAATCGCAAGCGAGATGCAAAGCAGAATTGCTATATCCTGCAAAAGATTCCAGATCTTGTTTTCGGTTCCGAACGCGCCCTTGATCATAGCGCCGTATATATTTATGGGGTTGGTCTTAGCGAGCATCATCGCGATGATTCCGCAAAGGAGAAGCGCGATAACTATTGCCGCCGCGCGTATTGCAAGTGCCTTTTTAAAGGGCATTGCGCTACGCTTGACGATATGAACAAGCGGTTGCTTGTGTTCCTGCTTAGCCATTTACAGCACCTCCCTTTTGTGCCGCCTCGTCCTCTGCGATAGAGGTCGATTTGGTCATAAGAAGACCTATCTCTTCCTTCTTTGCGGTACGGGCATCAACGATTCCCGTAATCTTGCCCGAGTTCATAACGAGTATTCTGTCGCAAAGGTCTATAAGGACGTCAATGTCCTCACCGACGAACACGACCGCAACACCCGATTCCTTCTGCTTATTGAGCAGATTGTATATCATATACGAGGAGTTTATGTCAAGTCCGCGCACGGGATACGCCGCCATAAGCAAGGACGGCGATGCCGCGATCTCACGTCCGACGAGCACCTTCTGAACGTTTCCGCCGGAAAGTCTGCGCACGGGGGTGTGAGCATCGGGGGTTACGACCTCAAGACTCTTGATGATGTTCTCGGCGAGCTCGCGAGGCTTGCTACGGTCAAGAAATGCCGAATGTCCTCTACGGTAGCTGCGGAGCATCATATTGTCTATAATATCCATATTTCCGACAAGTCCCATTCCAAGACGGTCCTCGGGGACAAAGGAAAGTCTTACTCCGAGCTCTCTGATCTGTATGGGGTTCTTATCGCGAAGATTTTCTTCCTTATCGGTCTTGGGGTCAACGTAAACTATCGAGCCCGAATCGAGATGATAAAGTCCCGCGATGGATTCGAGCAGCTCGCGCTGTCCGCTTCCCGCTATACCCGCGATTCCGAGGATCTCACCCGAATTCACCTCAAAGGAGATATTGTCGAGAACGCTTATACCGTCCTCATTCTTACTGTTTATATTCGAAACGGTCAGACGCCTCTGAGGATTCTTAGGCTCGCTCCGTTCTATATTCAAGCTTACTTTCTTGCCTATCATCATATCGGCAAGCTCTGCCTCGGTAGTTTTAGCCGTCTCAACGGTTGCGATATGCTCGCCCTTGCGAAGCACCGCAACTCTGTCGGATATCGACATTACCTCGTGCATCTTATGAGTTATTATTATAATGGACTTTCCGTCGTCGCGCATATTACGCAGAACGTTGAAAAGCTTTTCGGTCTCCTGCGGGGTAAGAACCGCAGTAGGCTCGTCCAGAATAAGTATCTCGGCGCCTCTGTAAAGCACCTTGATGATCTCTACCGTCTGTTTTTCGGAGACCGCCATCTCGTGTATCTTCTTGCCGGGCTCAAGATGAAATCCGTACTTATCGGCAATCGCAGATACCTTTTTAGCTATCTCCTTTTTGTTGTATTTTGTTCCGTCGTTTATGCCGAGGATAATATTATCCGCAGCAGAAAAAACATCAACAAGCTTAAAGTGCTGATGTATCATTCCCACACCGTACGCAAAAGCGTCCTTGGGTGAGCGTATATTGGCTTCCTCGCCGTCAACGTATATATGTCCCTCATCAGGATAATATATACCGGCTATCATATTCATAAGAGTAGTCTTTCCGCTTCCGTTCTCGCCGAGTATCGCAAGTATCTCGCCGTGATGAAGCGTAAGATCAACGTTTTTGTTGGCAACAACCTCGCCAAAGGTCTTTGTAACCCCGCGAAGCTCAAGTGCTATGCGTTTTTCGCTCACGTTTAACCTCCAAGCAGATATGTAAGGCTTTCGCCTTTAAAGAAAGGCAAGGCGGAGTAATACTCCGCCTGCCAATGCACGTTGTCAGTGCTATTACATTTTCTCGTTGAGAAGCTTGATTCCGTCGATCTTGAGATCGAAGTAAGGAGCACTGCGGAATTCGGACTCTGCAAAGTAACCGTCCTTGATTACCTCGGTATCAGGCGCGTAATCACCGTGATCGTCAACATCAGCCTTGTGGCTTGTAATCTTTTCTCCGTTAACGGTAAAGGTATCGATGTCGAATACGTGTACGTCGCCATTCTTAAGAGCAGCCTTAACCTCATCGATCTTAGCCTGAGTTCCCTCAGCAGCAGCCTTAGTGTTAACATCGGTAAGAACAACAGATCCGGTCTCGAGAGTTCCGCACCAGTCGTCAGGAATATCCTTGCCGTTCTGGGTGTTCTCGATCATGAGCTTCAAGTAAGGAGTCCAGTCGATCTTGGAAGATACGATAAAGGTGTTCTCACAGGTTGCAACAGTGCTTCCGTTGTAGGAAACGTTGGGAACGCCTGCTTCCTCACATGCGGAGGGAGCACCCATAGAGTCAGCGTGCTGAGAAATGAGCTTGCAGTCAGCGTTGATAAGAGCGTTAGCTGCGTCCTTCTCTGCGATAGCGTCATACCAGCTACCGGTAAACTGAACGTCCATAGTAACGGTGGGGCAAACAGACTTTGCACCAAGATAGAAGGAGGTATATCCGGAAATAACCTCTGCGTAGGTAAACGCACCAACGTAGCCCATCTTTGCCTCTTCAGCAGTGAACTCGCCAGCCTCGATCATTTCGTTGAGCTTGAGACCTGCAGCAACACCTGCAAGGTATCTACCCTCGTAGATAGATGCGAATGCGTTCTGATAGTTGTCAAGACCCTCAGTATGAGCCTTTGTACCGGTTGCGTGGCAGAACTGAACCTCGGGGAACTCCTTAGCTGCCTGGATCATGAAATTCTCATGTCCGAAGGAGTTTGCGAAGATAACGTCGCAACCCTCGTCAACGAGAGACTTTGCAGCCTCGTAGCAAGCATTGGTCTCAGGAATATTTTTCATAATGATAACCTGCTCGTCCTTGAGTCCGAGAGCCTCTTTTGCTCTGTCAGCAGCCTCGAGGAAGTTGAGGTCGTAGGTGGACTTTTCATCGTGCAAGCAGATAAAGCCAACCTTGAAGTCGTCGCTCGAAGAACAAGAGCCGAAAAGAACGGCAGTAGATGCGAGCATTACGAGAACTAAGAGTACCGAAAGAATTTTTTTCATTTTTCTTCTCCTTAAATTTTTGTAATATATGTAAAAAAATTTACATCAAAATATAAATGGGCAGACCTCTGGTCTGCCCAAAAATTTCAAAAGAATTAAAATTCAGAACATAACCAATAGTCATAACTTGCGGCGTTATGGTAGAAACTTTTGAGCCCGAGGATCGATCCAAATATTCAAAATTATATTGGTGCATTTGATTTACAAAAAATATTTTAACACATAAAATTCACGTTGTCAACACATTTAAAAAACTTTCTGATTTTTTTACATTTTATACAATTTATTAGAATTTTGTCGATATAAGTTCACTATTTTCATCTCATATCTTTGACGGATCTCAATGCTCTCCAAAATGCTTCAAGCTCGGACATTTTATTATATCTTCCAAAGCTGAGACGTACTGCGCCCGAGGCTCGCGTTCCGAGCGTCTTGTGGGCAAGAGCCGCGCAATGATAGCCGCCGCGAACGCATATTCCGTATCTGTCAAGCTCGGATGCCACCTGCTCGGACGTAAAGCCATCAAGATCAAAAAGCAAAACCCCACCCGCAAACTGCGGCGCGTAAACACGCACTCCATCGGTATTATCAAGCATTTCAAGCGCTCTTGCGTACAGCGCTCGCTCGTAAGCGGCTATCTGCTCTACGCCGACCGCCATAACGCTTTTTATTCCCTCGCAAAGTCCCGCAATAACAGGCGCGGGCAGAGTTCCCGCCTCAAAGCGTTCGGGAAGCATCTCGCCCATGCCTACGTTCAGTGAATCATATCCGTTTCCACCCTCGACGAGCGTATCGCACTCGATGCCGTCGCCAAAGATCGCCATTCCGCAGCCCTGCGGACCGTAAAGTCCCTTATGAGACGGCACGCAAAGCACATCTATATTCATTCTTTTCATATCTATGCTTATATGCCCCGCCCCCTGCGCCGCATCAAGCACGAATATAAGTCCTCTCTTGCGGCAAAGTCTGCCTATTTTTTCTATTGGCAGGGTGCGTGAGCAGATATTTGACGCACAGGTGCATATCAGCATTCTGGTATCTCGCCGTATAAGTCGCTCTATTCCCTCGCAGAGCTTGTCGTCCGACGTATTCTCTTTACAGCCCGTGTCAAAAATATCGTATTTTATCCCTCTGTCGCGAGCAAGAGCGCATATCGGACGATATACCGCATTATGCTCAAGATCGGATATGATAACTCGGTCTCCCGTCTTCAGCAAGCCCTTTATCGCAAGATTCAAGGCGTAGGTCGTATTCATTGTAAAAACAACTTTTTCGGGATCTTCACATCCGAAAAAGTCAGCCGCTATCATTCGGCAATCGAATATCTTTCTTGCCGCCGCCATTGATAGCCTATGCGCTCCCCTGCCCGCGTTTCCGCCGCCGTAAAGCATACTCCGCCTTACCTCGTCGTACACCTGCATAGGCTTCGGGAAGCTTGTCGCCGCGTTGTCAAAATAAATTATGTCGGTCTGTTCCATTCTCTTACTGAAATTTTTGCAGCTTCAAGTATTGCTCTGACGTTAGCGTCGTAGGAACAGGCATACGCAACACCGTAAACACAGCCCCGAAGCCCGCGGCCCTCCTCGGTTTTTACCACGGTGCTCGGAATAGCGTGCTCAGCGAGCGCGTTTTGCGCTCTCATTGCCCACGTCATCGAGCCCACGACCGCCGTACAGGACGTATATTTATATCGGCTGTCTTGCTTGTTCTGCATAGCATACACCTCCCTTTCTCTACTTTCATTCTATGCCGACTTCTGCCAAAATGCGACATTTTTATTTCAGTCTCTTATTGACATTTATTTTTGTCGGGTGTATAATAAATTTACCGATAATTTTGTTTAAAAGAGGTAATCCATATGAAAACTTTAACTCCAAAAACATACGTATGGGCGCATAGAGGCGCAAGCGGCTACGCTCCCGAAAACACCCTTGAAGCATTTGAGCTTGCCGCAAAGATGGGTGCTGACGGTATTGAGCTTGACGTACACTTTACTAAGGACGGCGAGGTAGTAGTAACTCACGACGAAAAAATAGACCGTGTTTCCAACGGTCAGGGGCCCGTTACGTCATACACCTACGCAGAGCTTCTTAACTTTGATTTTGGATATAAGTTCTACGGAGAAGCAAGAGGGATCAAGCTTCCCACTCTCGACGAGGTTTACGCGCTTCTTCAGAACACTCCTCTCGTGATCAACATAGAGATAAAGAGCGCAAGCCCCGAAATGCCTGCAAGATGTATCGAGATCGCTAAGAAATACGGAATGCTTGACAGAACCTATTTTTCATCCTTCAACCATTTCCAGCTTGTCAAGGTGCGCGAGGTAGATGCTTCTGTATCTATTGCCCCCCTTTACAGCTTTAATATGGTGCGCGCGTGGGATTATTGCGGATTTTTACAAGCCAATGCCGTTCACCCCCACTTTAATCAAATAAACCTCGATAAATCTTATGTTGAAAATTGCCATAACAACAACATCAGAGTAAATGTTTGGACCACAAACTCCGAATCGGATATCTCCGCTATGCTTGATGCCGGCGTTGATGCGGTCATCACAAACTATCCCGACGTTGCACTGAAGCTTCGCGACGGAAATTAAAACACAATAAAAAGGACGGGACGTCATTGACGTCCCGTCCTTTTTTTGCTTACTAATTATTCAGCGTCAGCAGCCTTAGCCTCTGCCTTCGCAGCCTTTTCAGCAGCCTTCTGAGCCTTCTTCTCTTCCTTCTTGTCGGTAGAGGGCTTCTTGTAGTCGATCAACTTAACGATCGCCATTTCAGCGCAGTCTCCTCTACGGGGACCAAGCTTGAAGATCTGTGTATATCCACCGTTGCGGTTCTCATACAGGGGAGCAAGCTCGGTAAATACCTTTGTTACAACTTCCTCCTTGGTGATGTATGCCAATGCTTGACGGCGGCTTGCAAGAGTATTCTTCTTGCCGAGAGTGATCATTTTTTCAGCCATGGAACGAACTTCTTTTGCTCTGGTAAGAGTCGTCTCAACCTGTCCGTTCTCAAGCAGCAATGTTACCATTCCGCGCATCATAGCTTTTCTATGTGCGGTGGTTCTGCCGAGTTTTCTAGTTCCGGGCATTGTCTTTGCCTCCTTTTGCAGTAATTATACTTTTTTACTATCTTGAAGAACCAAAATTACTCCTCTTCTCTGCGGAGATCAAGTCCGAGAGAATGAAGCTTCTGGATAACTTCTTCAAGCGACTTCTTTCCGAGGTTGCGGACCTTTATCATATCCTCCTCGGTACGGTTTATCAAGTCCTCTACCGTATCTATGCCCGCGCGCTTCAAGCAGTTGAAGCTTCTTACGGACATGTCAAGTTCCTCAATGGTCATCTCAAGAACTTTTTCCTTCTTGGTTTCTTCTCTTTCTACCAATATGTCAGTGTTCTTTGCCTCATCGGAAAGATCAACAAACAAATTGAGATGCTCGTTGAGAATCTTGGCTCCAAATGAAATAGCCTCTTTTGCGGTAATAGTACCGTTCGTCAATATTTCAAGAGTGAGCTTATCGAGGTCGGTGATATTTCCTACACGGGTGTTTTCAACAGTATAGCTTACGTTGTAAACGGGCGTGTAGATAGAATCGGTAAAGATTGTACCGATAGGTGCGGAAATATTCGAGCCTCTCATTTGAGAATCAAGCTGTTTGTTACGCTCCTGCGAAACGTATCCTCTGCCGCGATCAAAGGTGAGCTCCATATAGAATCTCTCGCCTTCGCCAACGGTAGCGATATGATGTGCGGGGTTGAGTATCTCTATATCCGAGTCAACCTTGATATCCGCAGCCGTAACCTCCTGCTCGCCTATAACGTCGATAATAACTGTCTTAGGCATATTGCAGTGAAGCTTTGCTATAACTCCCTTGACGTTGAGAACTATTTCGGTTACGTCTTCTCTTACACCGGGAATAGTGGAGAACTCGTGAAGAACGCCGTCGATCTTTACGCTGGTTACAGCGTATCCGGGCAACGAGCTGAGCATTATTCTGCGAAGAGAATTTCCGAGTGTGATGCCGAAGCCTCTCTCAAGAGGCTCAACGATAAACTTACCGCTTGTGCCATCCTCACTCAACTTAACCGTTGTTATATTGGGCTTTTCTATCTCGATCATTTTCCAAATAAACCTCCTTAAAATTTTTGGGTTTTACGCAATACCTATTGCACCGTCCGAAAGCATAATCCGCCTCGGACAACGCATCTCTGTGAGCTGCCGTAACCAAAGATACGGTAGCTCAAAGGAAACGTTATTACTTGGAGTAAAGCTCGACGATAAGCTGCTCGTTGAATTCGAAGTCGATATCTTCTCTTGCGGGAAGAGCTACAACCTTTGCAGAAAGGCCTGCCTTATCAACGCTGAGCCACTTAGGTGCAGTCTTGGACTCGAGTCCCTCTACGAGTGCCTTGCACTTTGCGGAAGAACGGAAGTTCTCTCTTACCTTGACCTCGTCGCCTGCTTTTACTATGATCGAGGGAATGTTTACCTTCTTGCCGTTGAGTTCGAAATGCTCATGAAGAACGAGCTGACGAGCTTCCTTGCGGCTCTCTGCCATACCCATTCTGTATACTACGTTATCAAGGCGGCGCTCGATGAGCTTAAGAAGGTTCTCACCGGTCATACCTTCCTTGCGGTCTGCCTCTACGAAGTAGTTCTTGAACTGCTTCTCGAGAACGCCGTAGTATCTCTTGGTCTTCTGCTTCTCACGAAGCTGCATTCCATACTCTCTCTGCTTCTTGTTTGCTGCACCGTGCTGACCGGGAGCTGTGGATCTGCGGTCGAGAGCGCACTTGCCGGATGTGCATCTGTCGCCCTTGAGGAACAGCTTGGTTCCTTCTCTGCGGCAGAGTTTACATACAGGACCTGTATATCTTGCCATTTTTCTATCCTCCTGTTTTTGATTAAACGCGTCTGCGCTTAGGCGGTCTGCATCCGTTGTGAGGAACGGGAGTTACGTCCTTGATCATAGTGATCTGAAGACCTACCGTCTCCAATGCGCGAATTGCAGATTCACGTCCGGATCCGGGTCCCTTTACGTATACGTCTACAGTCTTGAGTCCGTGCTCCATTGCTGCCTTTGCAGCGGTCTCAGATGCCATCTGAGCTGCGAAGGGAGTGGACTTTCTCGAGCCCTTAAAGCCGAGCTCTCCGGCGGACGCCCACGAAATGGTATTTCCTGCTGCGTCGGTTACCGTAACGATAGTGTTATTGAAGGTTGCGCCTATATGCACTGCGCCTTTTTCAATATTCTTTTTCTCGCGGCGTCTTTTAACAACTTTCTTTGCAACTTTAGCCATTTTTCAGCATCCTCCTTACTTCTTCTTATTTGCGATTGTCTTTGCAGGACCTTTGCGGGTTCTTGCATTTGTCTTTGTTCTCTGTCCTCTTACGGGAAGACCCTTTCTGTGTCTGATTCCGCGGTAGCAGTTGATCTCGATCATTCTCTTGATGTTAAGAGCAACGTCTCTGCGAAGATCTCCTTCTACAGTGTAAGAGTTTTCAATCTCGTCACGAAGCTTTGCAACTTCCTCTTCGGTGAGGTCCTTTGCACGCTTATCAGGATCGATTCCTGTCTTTGCGAGAATGTCGTTTGAACTCTTGCGTCCAATACCGTAAATATAAGTCAGAGCGATCTCTACGCGCTTATTGTTGGGTATATCAACACCTGCTATACGAGCCATTCTATTTTACCTCTCTGTTAGATTTCTTGGCTTAGCCCTGTTTCTGCTTATGCTTGGGGTTCTCGCAGATAACCATTACTTTGCCTTTTCTCTTAATGATTTTGCACTTTTCGCAAATCTTTTTTACGGATGGTTTAACCTTCATTTTATTATACCAACCCTTTCTTTCTTACTTTGCACGCCAGGTTATTCGACCCTTGGTAAGATCGTATACCGAGACCTCTATGGTTACTCGGTCGCCCGGCAGAATTCTAATATAGTTCATTCTGAGCTTGCCCGAAATATGAGCCGTAACTATGTGCTCGTTCGGGAGCTTTACCTTGAAGGTCGCATTGGGCAACGCCTCAACTACCGTACCCTCAAATTCTATTACATCATCCTTAGGCATAATTTCCCTCCTGATTTTATCTGTAACGGTTCAACTTACCATTCCTTGTCCACGAGCGTTGTTATCAATACGCCCTCGGACGTCAACACTACTGTGTTCTCATAGTGCGCTGAAAGCGACGTGTCCTTGGTCTTTACCGTCCAACCGTCAGGCAAGACGTATACCGACTCGCTGCCTACGTTTACCATAGGCTCGATCGCTATTGCCATACCGGCACAAAGTCTTACTCCTCTGCCTGCGGTTCCGAAGTTCGGAACGTCGGGAGATTCGTGAAGATCGCGACCGATTCCGTGTCCGATATATTGGCGGACCACAGAAAATCCTGCGCTTTCAACACAGCTTTGAATTGAACTTCCAACATCGCCCATTCGATTTCCCGCTTTTACAGCCGCTACGCCCTCGAAAAAGCTATTTCTTGTAACCTCTATGAGCTTCAAGGCTTCCTCGCTGACGTTTCCCACGGGGATCGTTCTGGCGCTGTCTCCGTGGAAGCCCTTGTAAAAGGCTCCTACGTCGACCTTAACGATATCTCCCTCACGAAGTATTCTGTTCTTTGACGGAATACCGTGAATGACCTCGTCGTTTATGCTGATGCACGCTGACCCGGGAAATCCGCCGTATCCGAGAAATGACGGCTTGGCGCCGCACTTTTCGATATATTCACGGATAACCGTGTCGAGTTCCTTCGTGCTTATTCCCTCACGGACGTGCTCACGGGCGACGAGTAAAGCCTCGCCCGTGATGCGTCCTGCTTCCGCCATAGCGGAGATCTGAGCTGAATTTTTCAGTTGAATCATATTTTACGCCTCAAATTTTGAGAGTGCTTTCATAACGCACGCCGTCGTATCCTCAACGTCCTCCTGACCGTCAACGCAGATCAGAATTCCTTTTGCCGCATAGTAATCCTTGAGCGGCTCGGTGATCGCGTGATAAGTGCTGAGACGGTTGAGCACCGTTTCTGCCGCGTCATCGGCTCTTGTGTAAAGCGCCGAAGCACATACGTTACAGACGTCTGCCTGCTTGGGGGGATTATATACTACGTGATAAGATGCACCGCAGGAAGAACAAATTCTTCTGCCGCTCATTCTTTCAACGATCTTTTCGTCGGCGACCTCAAGGCTGAGAGCCGCGTCGATCTTCACGCCCATAGCGTCCAGAGCTTCTGCCTGGGGAATGGAACGGGGGAAACCGTCGAGAATAAAGCCGTTAGTACATTTATCAGATGATAAATAATCCTTGATTATTCCGATGACGACCTCGTCGGGAACGAGCTGACCTGCGTCCATAAAGGACTTGGCAGCCTTACCGAGCTCGGTGCCTTCTTTTACTGCCGCACGAAGCATATCGCCCGTGGAAACAGCCGGAATATTCCATTTTTCCGCAATCTTTGCGGACTGAGTTCCTTTTCCTGCTCCGGGAGCACCCATAAGAATCAGATTCATTCTAACCTCCGAGTGTAGATCAGTCAAGGAATCCCTTATAGTTTCTGAGCGACATCTGAGCCTCAAGCTCACGTACCGTCTCAAGTGCTACGCCGACAACGATCATTATAGAGGATCCTGTGAACGCGAGCGTCATAAACGCGGTGGTTCCGAAGTATCCGCCTACGATGTTTACGAGGAGCGGGAAGCAAGCGATGAACGCTACGATCAATGCGCCAACAAGAGTGATTCTGTTAAGAACCTTCTTGATATACTCAACGGTAGGCTTACCGGAACGGATTCCGGGGATAGCGCCGCCGTTATTCTTGATGTTGTTCGCAACCTCAACGGGATTAAAGGAAATCGCAACGTAGAAGAATGCAAACGCGATCAAAAGAACGAGCAATATAATGAGATACAGCCAACCGTCATAGTTGAAGCTGATCAAGCTTCTTACTACCTTCTGGAGAGTTTCGTTTTCGATCTTCTCAACGAAGCCCCAAGTACCGTAGATAAGGTTGCTTGTAAACTTAGTAAAGCCGTTCTCAGCACTTCCGAAGAAGCTTGCAATGGTTGCGGGAAGCGATACGATAGAGTTAGCGAAGATTATAGGCATAACTCCGGTCATATTTACCTTTATGGGAAGGTTAGTGTTCTGTCCGCCGTACATTTTTCTTCCAACAACTCTCTTTGCGTACTGGATCGGAATTCTTCTTTCCGCATCAGACATCCAGACGATGAGAAGGATCATACCCATAAACATTGCGATAATGCAGATCGCAAGGATAAGGCCTACCCAGTCGAATCCGGTTGCAGGGAATACGGTATACCAGAGATTCGAGATCGTGGAATACGCACCTGCGATAATGTTTGCGAAAAGGATCATAGAGATACCGTTTCCGATACCGTGGTCGTTGATCTTCTCAGCGAGCCACATTACGAGAGCCGCGCCTGCGCAGTAGCAAGCTACGATAATAACCTTCTGGAAGAAGTAAAGTCCGCCGCCTTCCTTATCGGTGGTTATGAAGATGCCTGCGTTCTCAAGATACATAAGGTATCCGATACTCGTTACGAGAGCAAGTCCAACCGTTACGAAACGGGTGATAGCGGTGATCTTCTTTCTTCCCTCCTCGCCGCTCTTGGAGAGTCTCTCAAGGGGCGGGATAGCTATTGTCAAAAGCTGCATTACGATAGAAGACGTAATGTAAGGGGATACTCCCAAAGCAAACAAGGTTGCCTTTCCGAGAGCTTCTCCCGAAAGCATATTAAGGAACTGCAAAATGGTTCCGCCGAACGTATCCGAAACGCCCTTGAGCTGTTCCGCATCGATATACGGCACAGGGATGTTTGCACCCAAACGGTAGATGACGATTATGAGCAGTGTGAAGAGGAGCTTTTTCTTAAGCTCAGGGATTCTCCACGCGTTTTTAAGCGTCTTTAACATCCTTATACCTCCTCGGTCTTTCCACCTGCTGCCTCTATCTTCTCCTTAGCTACTGCCGAAAAGATCGTTGCTTTTACGGTTAATTTCTTCTCGAGCGTACCGTTACCAAGAACCTTGAGTCCGTCAAGGGGCTTGCGTACGATCTTTGCTGCTACGAGAGCCTCGAGATCAACTACTGCGCCGTCCTCGAAACGATTGAG
>JAFXHA010000066.1 GCA_017536635.1 Clostridia bacterium | reverse complement strand
TGCTCACTTATCGGTCAGGAAAAGGCAGAAAAGATGGGATATTCTCAGGTGCTCTGGCTTGATGGTATCGAGCACAAATATATCGATGAGGTCGGAGCAATGAACGTCTTCTTCGTTATCGACGGAAAGGTCATTACTCCCGCGCTCGATACGGGAAGCATTCTTCCCGGTGTTACTCGCGCGTCCTGCATCCAGCTCCTCAGAAATCTTGGATATACTGTTGAGGAGAGAAAGCTCTCGCTTGCTGAGGTTGAGGAAGCTTACAAGAACGGTAAGCTTGACGAGGCGTTCGGAACGGGAACTGCTGCTGTTGTGTCTCCTATGGGACTTCTTGATACCGAGGATATGCAGATGGTTATCAACAACGGCGAGATCGGCAAGGTCGCACAAACTCTTTACGATACTCTGACCGGCATTCAGTGGGGTAAGCTTCCCGATGATTTCGGCTGGACCGTAAAAGTAAACTGAATTTAATTTGGGGATATCACAGCTGCGATATCCCCAAGAGTATGTTCGTATAGTGTATAAAAGTACCGCAAAAATGCATAATATGCATTTTTGCGCAAAACATACTAAAAATATTGAAAATAATTGAAAATATTAGCATGTAACCTATTGACAAATGTAAAAAACGGTTGTATAATAATACAGTAATCACGCATAATATTCATAAATAATGAATAATTGCATAAAATTTGTCATAAAAAAGAGGAAAAGAAAATGGAAAAGAAAGACATCAAAAAAGTAGTGCTTGCATATTCGGGAGGTCTTGATACCTCTATTATCATTCCGTGGCTCAAGGAAAACTACAATAACTGTGAGGTTATCGCGGTAAGCGGTAACGTAGGTCAGAGTGATGAGCTTGACGGACTTGAGGAAAAGGCAATAAAGACAGGCGCTTCTAAGATATACATAGAGGATCTTACAAACGAGTTCGTTGACGATTACGTAATTCCTACCGTTATGGCGGGCGCAAAGTATGAGGACTATATGCTCGGTACTTCCTTCGCACGTCCTGTTATAGCAAAGAGAATCGTTGAGATCGCAAAGGCTGAGGGCGCAGACGCTATCTGCCACGGTTGTACGGGAAAGGGTAACGATCAGGTGCGCTTTGAGCTTACCATAAAGGCATTTGCTCCCGATATGCCCATCATCGCTCCTTGGCGTGAGTGGAGCATCAAATCCCGTGAGGAAGAGATAGAGTACGCTGAGGCTCATAACGTTCCGCTTAAGATAAACCGCGAGACTAACTATTCCAAGGATAAAAACCTTTGGCATCTCAGCCACGAGGGACTTGATCTTGAGGACGCAGGAAACGAGCCGCTTTATGAAAAGGACGGCTTTTTGGAAATGGGCGTTTCTCCGATTAAGGCGCCCGACGCACCTACGTATATCACGCTTGACTTCGAAAAGGGACGTCCCGTTGCCTTCAACGGTGAAAAGATGAGCGCAAAGGATATAATCCTTGCTCTTAATAAGGTCGGCGGCGAGAACGGAATCGGTCTTCTCGATATCGTTGAGAACCGTCTCGTTGGTATGAAGTGTCGCGGTGTGTACGAAACTCCCGGTGGAGAGATCCTTTACGCAGCGCATAACTACCTTGAAACTCTTTGTCTCGATAAGTACACTGCGCACAAGAAAGCAGAGCTGGCTATAACCTTTGCGGATCTCGTTTACAACGGTCAGTGGTTCACTCCCTTGCGCGAGGCTCTTTCGGCATTCGTTGATAAGACGCAGGAAAAGGTTACGGGTACTGTAAAGCTCAAGCTTTATAAGGGCAACATCATCAAGGCAGGAGCTTGGAGCGATTATTCGCTTTACTCCGAGGAGATCGCTACCTTCGGCGAGGATAACGTTTATAATCAGGCTGATGCTACCGGATTTATCAACCTCTTTGGTCTGCCGATAAAGGTTCAGGCTCAGGTGGATGCTAAGAACAATAAATAATAATATTTAAAAAGTTTTTGCCTGTTGCATATTTTATGTAACGGGCAAAAACGGGTTAAAAAGGATTTGAAAATATGGAAAAAATGTGGGCTGGAAGGTTTGAAAAGGCGCTTGATGCAAAGGCTGACGACTTCAATTCTTCCATAAGATTCGACTATAAAATGTACGCTCAGGACATCAAGGGCTCTGTTGCGCACGCCCAAATGCTTGCAAAGCAGGGTATTATATCCAAAGCCGATTGCGATAAAATAATCGACGGACTTTGCGGCATACTCGACGATATAAATTCCGGTGCACTTGAGATAGATATGAGGAGCGAGGATATCCATATGTTTGTGGAATCCGAGCTTACAAAGCGCATCGGGGATGCGGGTAAGCGTTTGCATACTGCAAGGAGCCGTAATGATCAGGTCGCGCTCGATATCAGAATGTATCTGCGCGATAACGTTTCGGATATAGTGTCGCTTGTAAAAGAGCTTGCTGGCACTATTACAGATAAGGCTGAGGAGTGCAAGGCAGTCATAGTTCCGGGTTATACTCACCTTCAAAGAGCACAGCCGATAACCTTCGGACATCATCTGATGGCGTATTCAATGATGCTTTTGCGCGATATATCAAGGCTTGAGGATGCTGTGGAAAGAATGAATCTTTCGCCCATCGGCTCCTGTGCACTCGCAGGAACTACGTATAATACAGATCGCCGATTTGAAGCCGAAGCGCTCGGTTTTGACGGAATAACTCTCAATAGCATAGACGGCGTATCCGACCGAGATTTTTGCCTTGAGATAATGAGTGCACTCTCTATTTTAATGATGCATCTCTCACGTCTTTCCGAGGAGATCATCCTCTGGTCGAGCTGGGAGTTCAAGTACGTTGAGCTTGATGATTCCTTTACTACGGGCTCGTCAATTATGCCCCAGAAGAAGAACTCTGATATGGCAGAGCTTGTAAGAGGTAAAACAGGTAGAGTTTACGGAAATCTGTTCGCGCTCTTTACAACGCTCAAGGGACTTCCGCTTGCTTATAACAAGGATATGCAGGAGGATAAGGAAGCAATATTTGATTCGCTTGAGACGGCGAAGATGTGCCTTGAGATATATGCTCCTATGGTAGCGACTATGAAGGTCAATAAGGACAATATGTACCGTGCCGCTCAGGAAGGCTTTATCAACGCCACCGACCTTGCCGATTATCTCACCAAAAAGGGAATGCCCTTCAGAACGGCGTATAAAACGGTAGGTGAGATAGTGGCTGAGTGTATCGGCAAAAAATGCGTTCTTGACGACCTGCCGCTCGATGCTTACAAGGCTCACTCGGATATGTTCGAAAATGATCTTTATTCCGAAATATCGCTTGAGACCTGCGTTGAAAAGAGGATCTCTGAGGGCGGAACCTCGGTGGGCTCGGTAGAATCGCAGATATCATACGTTCGAGGAGAATTAGCAAAATGAAAAAGATATTCATAGACGGCAGAGCCGGCACAACAGGGCTTCGTATTTACGAGCGCCTTGAAAACCGCGAGGACGTAGAGCTTATAATACTTTCCGAGGAAGACAGAAAAGACCCCGATAAAAGAAGAGTAGCGCTTAATAGCTGTGACGTTGCGTTCCTTTGCCTGCCCGATGCTGCGGCAAGAGAAGCAGTTTCAATGATAGAAAACGATAACGTCGTAGTAATAGACACATCGACTGCTCACAGAACTCTCGAGGGATGGGCATACGGATTTCCCGAGCTTTCTGCGGCACACGAGGAGAAGATAAAGAGCGCAAAGAGAATAGCAGTTCCCGGATGCCACGCAAGCGGATTTATAGCGCTGATATATCCGTTGATAAAGGCTGGAGCACTTAATAGAGATGCGCTCCTCAGCTGTCATTCACTCACGGGATATAGCGGCGGCGGAAAAAATATGATAGCCGATTATCAGTCGGAAGAAAGAGACATTCTTCTCGGCGCGCCCCGTCAGTACGGCATAGGTCAGGAGCACAAGCACCTTAAAGAAATGAGAGCTATAACGGGAATCGATGAGCTTCCGCTCTTCTCTCCGATAGTCGCTGATTTTTATAGCGGAATGGAAGTAACTGTTCCTCTCTTTGCATCGATGCTTAACGACGGATTCGGTATCGACGAGATAAGAAATATATACGCCGATGCGTATAATACCGATATAGTAAAATATGAGGAGCGCCTTGACAATAACGGATTTATCTCAGCATCGGCACTTTCGGGCAAGGATTCTATGAGGATCACCGTGTGCGGTAACGATGAGAGAATGATACTCGTCGCGCTTTACGATAATCTTGGAAAAGGTGCTTCAGGCGCTGCAATAGAGTGCCTCAATATTGTTCTCGGACAGGAAAAAACACTTGGCTTAGTTATTTAAAAAAGGAAATACAGATATGAATCAGATAAACGGCGGCGTTTGTGCCGCAAAGGGATTTGTCGCAAACGGAACACATTGCGGAATCAGAAAAAATAAAAGCAAAAGGGATATAGCTCTTATATATAGTGAAACGCCTGCGGCAGCAGCGGCTGTGTATACTCAGAATCTTGTAAAGGGAGCACCTCTTACGGTAACGAAAAATAACATCTCCGATGGAATTGCAAAGGCGGTTATCTGTAATAGCGGTAACGCTAATACATGCAACGCAAACGGTATAGAGATAGCAGAGCAGATGTGTGAGCTTCTCGGCAAGGAGCTTGGCATTTCACCCCGCGACGTTGTAGTGGCGTCGACGGGCGTAATCGGACAGCCGCTTGACATTACTCCAATAGCAAACGGAATTCCCGCTCTCGTAGCAGGACTCGGAGATAACAGCGAATATGCGTGCGAAGGCATTATGACTACTGATACCAAGAAAAAGGAGATCGCTTTTTCCTTAGAGATCGACGGTAAGGAATGTCATATAGGCGGAATCGCAAAGGGAAGCGGAATGATACATCCCAATATGGCTACGATGCTCGTATTCGTTACGACCGATTGCAATATTTCGTCCGAAATGCTCTCTTTGGCGCTTTCCGAGGATGTGAAGACCTCGTTCAATATGGTAAGCGTTGACGGAGATACATCGACTAACGATATGGTCGCGATACTTGCTAACGGCCTTGCGGAAAACAAGAAGATAGAGAGCATCGGCGCGGACTATGAAATCTTTTGCGCAGCTCTTCACGCGGTTACTTCTTACCTTTGCAGAATGATAGCAAGAGACGGCGAAGGTGCTACTAAGCTCCTTGAGTGTCATACGTTCGGTGCGGTTGACGATACGGCTGCCAAAATCGCCGCAAAGTCGGTCATATGCTCGTCTCTCTTTAAGGCGGCTATGTTCGGTGCTGACGCAAACTGGGGCAGAGTCCTGTGCGCGATAGGATACAGCGGTGCTGACGTTGACGTAAGTCAGGTCAGCGTGGCGTTTAAATCTGCAAAAGGTGAGATCACCGTTTGCGAGAATGGCGCTGGAGTGCCTTTTTCCGAGGAGAAAGCAAAGGAAATACTTCTTGAGGAAGAAATACAGATACTTATCGGTCTTGGTGACGGAAAGGGCGAGGCTACTGCCTGGGGCTGCGACCTTACCTACGATTACGTAAAGATAAACGGCGATTACAGAACCTAAGGAGAAGAAAATGGAAATAAACAATTCTCAGAGAGCGCAGATACTTACCGAGGCTCTGCCGTATATACAGAAATATTATAACAAGATAATAGTCGTCAAATACGGCGGTAACGCTATGATAAACGACGAGCTCAAGGAAGCGGTAATGGGCGATATCGTTCTGCTTTCGCTTATCGGAATCAAGGTCGTTCTCGTTCACGGCGGTGGTCCCGAGATAACCGAAATGCTTGGAAAGATAGGCAAAAAGAGCGAGTTTGTAAACGGACTCCGTGTTACCGATAAAGAGACGGTCGATATCGTACAGATGGTGCTTGCAGGTAAGATAAATAAGAACCTCGTCAATCTGCTTCAGAATAAGGGCGGCAAGGCGATCGGACTTTGCGGCATCGACGGACATATGATAAAGGCAGAGGTGCTTGACGAGTGTCTCGGATACGTAGGCGAGATAACTGACGTAAACGTTCAGCCGATCCTTGATGTTATCGAAAAGGGATATATTCCCGTTGTGTCGACTGTCGGATATGATAACGAGGGTAATAGCTACAATATTAACGCGGATACCGCTGCGGCAAGAATAGCCGGTGCGCTCAAAGCAGAGAGCTTTATCTCTATGACCGACATAGCAGGTATTCTTCGAGACAAGGACGATCCGTCCACTCTCATATCCAAGATACACGTCAGCGAAGCGCCTCAGCTTATGCGCGACGGAATTATCAGCGGCGGAATGATCCCCAAGATAAATTGTTGCACAGAGGCTATTCGCCGCGGAGTTCATAAGGTATTTATAATCGACGGAAGAATTCCTCATTCAATTTTGATAGAGACTCTTACCGACGAAGGAATCGGAACGATGTTCGTTTCATAAGCTTCACAATTGGAGAAAATATGAATATAAAAGAATTTGATAATGAATATATTGCATCTACGTATTCTCGGTTTCCCATATGCCTTGTATCCGGTAAAGGCTCTCTCGTTTATGACGATGAGGGGAAGGAATATATAGATCTCGGCACGGGAATTGCGGTAAACTCCTTTGGTATTTCTGACGATGAATGGGTTTCGGCGGTTACCGATCAGCTGACAAAGCTCCAGCACACCTCTAACCTTTATTATAGTGAGCCCTGCGCTCTGCTTGCAAAGGTGCTTTGCGAGAGAACGGGCTTGAAAAAGGTATTCTTTTCCAATTCGGGTGCTGAGGCAAATGAATGCGCGATAAAGGTCGCAAGAAAATACGGAGAGATCACCAAGGGTGAGGGATATACTACGATAATCACGCTCAAGGATAGCTTCCACGGCAGAACACTTACTACACTTGCCGCTACGGGACAAGATGTATTTCACAAGGATTTTTTGCCGCTCACCGATGGCTTTGTTTACGCGCAGGCTAATTCCATTGACGACGTAAAAAAACTTGCGGGCGAAAATAAATGCTGTGCAGTAATGTTTGAGGTCGTTCAGGGCGAGGGCGGAGTTCTTCCTTTAAAGAAGGAATTTCTCAAGGAGCTTGAAGCGTTTACAAAGGAAAACGACCTTCTTATGATTGCTGATGAGGTACAGACGGGTAACGGAAGAACGGGTGAGCTTTACGGCTATATGAATTTCGGTATCACACCCGATATAGTCAGCACTGCCAAGGGACTTGGCGGCGGCTTGCCGATAGGCGCAACTATGATGGGAGAGAAGGTGAGGGATATTTTGAAGCCCTCGATGCACGGTTCGACCTTCGGTGGAAATCCCGTATGCTGCGCAGGCGCACTTAATATAATAGAGCGTATTGACGGCAAGCTTCTTGCTGACGTTAAGAAAAAGAGCGAGCTTATCTTTTCAGAGCTTGAAGGCGCTAAGGGAATAAAGAGCGTCAGCGGCCTCGGACTTATGATAGGAATTGAATGTGAGCGACCTGCCGATGAAATAGTCAAGGAGTGCAGAGAAAAGGGCGTGCTCGTTATCAAGGCTAAGCAAAAGGTAAGACTTTTGCCCGCACTCAATATTGAGATCGAACTTCTCAAAAAAGCAATAAACGTATTAAAGGAGATATGCGCAAAATGAAGCATTTGTTAAAGCTTGGCGATCTTTCCGCAAAGGAGATCAATCAGATACTTAATCTCGCCGATCAGCTCAAGTATGAAAAGAAAAATAATATAAAGCACCATTTGCTCAAGGGAAAAACTCTTGGACTTATATTTTCAAAGTCCTCTACAAGAACAAGAGTTTCTTTTGAGGTTGGAATGTACGACCTGGGCGGAACGGCGCTCTTTTTGAGCTCCAGGGATCTTCAGATCGGACGCGGCGAGCCCGTAGAGGATACCGCAAGAGTTCTTTCACGCTATCTCGACGGAATTATGATAAGAACCTTTGCTCAGCAAGAGGTAGAGGATCTCGCAAAGTACGGTAGCATCCCGATAATCAACGGCCTTACCGATTATTGCCATCCTTGTCAGGTGCTTGCCGATCTTATGACCATCAGAGAGCATAGAGGCGCGATAAGCGGTAATAAGCTCTGCTATATCGGCGACGGAAACAATATGACCAACTCTCTTATCGTTGGCGGTATCAAGATGGGAATGCGTGTCTCTGTTGCTTGTCCTAAGGGATACGAGCCCGATGCCGACATTATGAAATGGGCTGCGGAGAACGGCGATTTTGAGTGCACAGACGACGTTTTGGCAGCCGCAAAGGACGCAGATGTTCTTTATACTGACGTTTGGGCATCTATGGGCCAGGAAGCTGAGGCAGAGGAGAGAAAGAAGATATTCAAGGGATATCAGATAAACAATGATGTTATGGCAGTTGCCAAGAGCGACGCTATGGTGCTGCATTGCTTGCCCGCACACCGCGAGGAAGAGATCACATCTGAGGTCTTTGAAGCACACGCGAATGAGATATTCGATCAGGCGGAAAACAGACTTCACGCGCAAAAAGCAGTTCTCGTAAAGTGCTTTGAAGGAGAATAATATGAAGGTAGTTGTCGCGATAGATTCCTTCAAGGGAAGCCTTACCTCGATAGAGGGCGGAAACGCGGTTGCCGATGGAATCAAGAGAGTATATCCCGATGCTGAGATCTTTGTTCGCCCGATAGCTGACGGCGGAGAGGGAACAGTAGATGCGCTTGTCGAGGGTATGGGCGGTATCAGGCAAGGCTTAACCGTTACCGGTCCGTTGGGCGAGAGCGTGGAATGCGAATATGGAATTATTGCTGAGGATTCCTTGGCGGTTATTGAAATGTCGGCGGCGGCAGGCATTACGCTCGTTCCCGATGAAAAGAGGAATCCTCTTAACACCACGACCTATGGTGTAGGAGAGATAATAAAGGATGCTATATCGCGCGGATGCCGTAAGTTTATAGTAGGCATAGGCGGTAGCGCAACAAACGATGGCGGTATTGGCATGCTTCAAGCGCTTGGCTTTGGGGTGCTTGATAAAAACGGAGAGCAGGTCTCATTTGGAGCCAAAGGAATTGCTGATATCTGCTCGATAAGCACCGTAAACGTTCTACCTGAGCTTTCCGAATGCACTTTCAATGTGGCTTGCGACGTAAAGAATCCGCTTTGCGGAGAAAACGGTTGCAGTGCGGTTTACGGACCACAAAAGGGTGCGGATAAAGAGATGATAGCAAAGATGGATGCTTGGCTTGAAAGCTTTGCCGATCTTGCCAAAGAGAGCTTTCCTCATTCCAATAAGAACGCCGAGGGCGCGGGCGCTGCGGGCGGTCTTGGCTTTGCTTTTCTGACTTTTCTCGGTGGAAATCTTACAGGTGGAATAGAGCTTGTCCTCAAAGAGACCAAGCTTGATGAATACGTCAAGGATGCTGATATAGTCATTACGGGCGAGGGAAGACTTGATTTTCAAACAGTAATGGGCAAGGCTCCCTCAGGGGTTGCTAATATTGCCAAGAAATACGGTAAATCGGTAATAGCCTTTTCGGGCGCGGTTACCAAAGAGGCAACGGTGTGCAACGAGCATGGCATAGACGCGTTCTTCCCGATATTGCGTAGGGTTTGTACCTTGCAGGAAGCTATGGCGACGTATAACGCATACGCTAATATGACAGATACCGCAGAGCAGGTTTTCAGGACTATCAAGACTTTTTCAAAATAAATAAGTAAAACGCTTGTGATATTATCACAAGCGTTTTGTGTTATTTAACTGATTTTCTTGATATAAAGCGCGAGCGTACGGTAATGGATTGAGCGGAGCAGTAACGTGGATTTTCGATCCTGTAAAAAAGCTTGTCAACGATTATTTTACAAGCCTCATCTGCGCATGGATCTATACTTGAAAGCGGCGTTTTGTTATAATGCGCAAGCTTTATATTGTCGCTTCCTATGATCGAAATATCTTTTGGAACAGATAGACCGTGCTTTTCTATTATTTCGATTGCTCCAAGCGCGATATAATCGTATGCTGCAAATATGGCTGTCGGAAGCGAGCCTTGAGAGAAAAGCTTCTCCATAGCGTCAGTGCCTGCCTGCTCAAAACGTTTGTCTGATGTAATTATCAGGTTTTCGTCTATTGTCAATCCGCAATTTATCATAGCGCTTCGAAAATGTTCAAGCTTTCTTCTGCTGAGGCTTTCGCCTATGAATCCTATTTTGGTGTGTCCGCTAAGCTTAAAATTAAGTATGGCGTCGTAAATACCGCTGTAATAATCGAGATTTACAACGTCGGTATAGTGATTTTCAAATTCGGAATTCAAATAAACCGTGGGAATTGTCATATGCTTTTTCGCTTGCGTGTGTCCTTCAAGTACTATTATGCCGTCCGAATGATTTTGAGAGGAATAAAAGCTTATAAGCTCGGCTTCCTTTTCCTTGGAGAATCCGGTGAGCGATATTGCCATTGTTCCGCCATGCGCTGATATGTATGTATTCAGATAGGAAAGAAAGCTTGTGTAATATGCGCTTTCGGTCTCGGGGCACAGAACCGCGATAAGCTTTTTACCGTAGATCTCCTTTGAGTATTTTTCAAAGCAGCCAAGCTCCTTGGCAATTTCAAATATTTTGTTTTTTGTATCCTCGCTTATCTCACTACTGCCGGAAAATGCCTTGGAGACGGTAGAGACAGAACAGCCCGAATATTTTGCTAATGTCTGAAGATTCATATAACACTCCCATCCGTTTTTTTTAGTATATCTCAAAATTTGCTAAAAGTCAATGAATTACGAAAATGTTTCGTAAGAAACTCTGTTGACTTATAGGGATCTGTGTGTTAAAATGCTATTATAAGTGATATTCTTAACGAAAATCATTTAGTTGGGAGAAAAGAAAATTATGGTTTGGTTATTCATCGCTATCATTCTTTGTATGCGTGTAGTTCAAAGTGCTTGTAGCAAGAAGAACGCAATTATTTTGCCTAAAAACGCATTGGGATACTTAAAATACGTGGTTTTTTATATGTTCCTTGCCGCTTGTATGGCGTCGGTGTTGTTTATTATAAATATTTGTACTGCCGGATTCAAGGAGCTTTATTTTGTGGAGACTCTGCCGTATGCGCTTATCGCCGGAGCAACACTCTCCATAGGATGTCTTTGTTCTTTGTATAATCTTACGCAGGGAACTATGGCACTCAATTCATTATTTGGAACGGCGGGCTTGCTTATACCTACGGTAGCGAGTATATTCCTTTACGGTGAGTCTCTTATGATATGGCATTGGGGCGCAATAGCCGTGTTTATGGTTGGAGCGTTTTTGCTTATAGGCGGATCTAAAAATATTTATGGTAAGTTTTCGCTGCGAAATCTTATATTTTTGCTGCTTTTGCTGACCTGCGAGGGATCTACAATGCTGATGCAAAAGATGTTCGGAATGAACGTGCCGAACGGAAACGTCTCGCTGTTTTCAGTGTTGGCATTTGGAAGCGGCGTGTGTATTTTGCTTGCATCTCTCGGTGTGCTCACCTTGCTCTATGCATTAAGGAGAAAAAAATACGATACAACGTCCGTTTCAAAAAGCGATTTTACAATGTTACCCATAAAAAAAGAAGACGCAAGGCTTAATAAAAAAACTTATTTGTATGCTGTGCTTCTGGCAGGTGCGGTGTTTATTATCAATCAGCTTGCTACAACGTCAACTCCTTTGATATCGGCAGTGATACTCTTTGCGTTTATCAACGGTGGTGCAACTATAATTTCAACGATTGTGGGCGCGTTGATGTTTAGAGAAAAAATCACGGCAAAGACCGCCACAGGATTGATCCTAGGTATAGGCTCGCTGATATTGCTTCAGCTTTGAGATTTATCTAAATTTAAAGGAGAAATAAAATGCTTGAATATTATTCACCGAATATGCCCGAATGTATGGGTAATAGCGATAGCGAATCAATAAACCGTGCCGTAAGACTTGCGAGTGAAAGCGGCGTTGGAAAGGTGATCATTCCTCGTATAAACGCAAGAACGGGCAAGGCGCTTTGGGATATAGACAGCGCAATATTGATCCCGAGCGATATGTATATCCTTCTTGACAATTGCTTTATAAGACAGGCAGACGGCTGCTTTGATAACGTTTTCAGAACCGCCAATACGTACGCCGACGGATTTTCCACTCTGGAGAAGGAGCATAGAAACATTCATATTGAGGGCGTTGGAAATGCGATCATTGACGGCGGCGTTCATAACGGACTTACTGAAAAGACGTCGCAAAAGGACGGGAATCCCCACATAATAGTTAATAATATGATCCTTATGCATAACGTTGACGGATTTGTTATTGAAAATATTAAATTTACAAACCAGAGATGGTGGGCGATAAATTTGATATATGCCACGAACGGAAGACTTGAAGATCTTACCTTCGATGCAAAGGATGATTATCCCAATCAGGACGGCATCGACCTTCGTTGCGGATGCCATAACGTTTCCATCAGAAACGTATTCGGTCAGGCGGGCGACGATCTCGTCGCGCTTTCCGGCTTTATGGGGTTTGAGAAAAGACTCGGATTTATTGTAGAGGAGAAGAATATTGACATATTCAACGTTACTATAAATAACGTTGTCGGAACCTCGGTTTCAAAGGCGGTAGTAGCGCTTCGCAATCAAGACGGAATAAAGCTGCACGATATAGATATTGACGGCATTATAGACACCTCTGACGATGATAGAGGAAACCGTCCGTACGCGGTGCTTCGTGTTGGGCAAAAGACATATACCAATGTAAGATTTTCCGAGATGGGCGAGACCTGCCGAATTCACGCGAAAAACATACATGCCGCTCACGGAGACGCGGTGTTTGTGAATCTTACACTTTGCGATTCGGGATTTGAAAACGTATATTGCGGCAAGGACGCAAGAACCGCATTCTCGACCCGAAGCGATTGGAATCGCGTTCCGTGTGGAGCAACCATCAAAAACGTAAGAGTAAGCGGAATCTATTGTGATTCCGAAAGCGATGTTGAGATGCCGCTGATAGAGCTACAAAAATTCCACGACTTCGACGGCGTTGAAAACCTCAGCTTTGAAAATATTTTTAAGAGCAATAATAAAAAGACCGTATGTTCTGATTTTGATATCGGATATACAGTTGATATATAAACAAAAAGCTCATCGCAACGCGATGAGCTTTTGTGTTTTAAAACATAGACGGTGCTATGCCGTAAACCGACTTGAAATGCTTTGAGAAATACAGGGGGTCGTCGTATCCTACGGAGAAAGCCACCTCGGATATGTTTTTGTACTCACCGCCCTCAAGTATTATCTTTGCTTGCATAAGTCGCTGAGAGATTATATACTTCCGTGGTGATGCTCCAAAGCGTGCGCAAAATATCTTTCGAAAGGTTGGCGACGACATTCCGCAGAGGGCAGGGAGCTCGGACGCTTTCAGATCGGAATCGAAAATGTGCTTTTCAAGATAATCCACCGCAGGTGCTATAAGCTCCTTTTTACTGCCGGTTATATACTCGGATTGCTGAAGGCTCGCAAGATTTGCAAGCAGCTTGTAAAAGCTTGAGAGCGTTTCGTATTTTCCGGCAAGGCTTTGCTCAAATCTCCAGCTCTTTTCCATTTGACGAAGCAGAGCAGATATGCTTTCTCCATCGACAACCGAAAATAATTTCGGGCAAATGTCCGTATCAATCCGCGCGTGAAAATTTACAAGCCTGTGCGTTGCTTCGGTTGATATTTTTTTGAATTCATAGCTTTCTCCCTCAGGTATGTAAAGCAGGGTGCCGGCCTTGTGATTTATTTGCTTATCCCGAAGGTAATAAACGCTTTCACCGCTAACCTTGTAAATAAAGGCGTGTGATGGGCGACCTGATATCCTTGCTTGCTCTGTGCTGTTACCGGAGATGACGCTTACGACCTCAACGTCGCTAAAGGTTATAAAATCTGTCATATCTGTGTTCCTTTAAAATTTATTTGTTTCAGTATATCATTACTTTTTTTGATTGTCAAGTTATCTTTCAAAAAATCCATATTTTCCTTTTATCCATTTACACGCTCTATACTTTGATATATAATTATGCTAAACTAAAGGAGGGAACATATGTTACTTGTATTTGAACAGCTTTTTATACTTTATATATTTCTTTTTGCAGGCTGGATAATCGGAAAGCTCAGGAAAGATAAAGCACCTCACGCCGATATTTTATCGGTACTGCTTGTGAATCTTTTGCTGCCTTGCAAGGTATTCAATACCTTTTCAAAGAACTTTACTGTTTCGTATTTTAAGGAAAAGTACACTTTGTTAATAGCCTCGCTTATACTGATAAGCATCTTGCTGGTTCTTTCTTTTTTTCTATCCAAGGCGCTTACAAAAAAGCCTTATGAAAGAAAGATATTCCGCTATTCCTTTGCTATAACCAACTACTCGTATCTCGGATACGTGCTTATCGAGTCGGTGTTCGGCGAGGCGGCTCTTACGGGATTCATCTTTTTTGGTATACCGTTTATCGTTTATACATATACTTTCGGTTATGCATTGTTGACGGGTGGCGAAAATCCATTGAAGCGCCTGCTCAACCCTATTACCGTTTCCATAATACTCGGAATGATATTTGGACTTACGGGAATAACGTTGCCCGAAGTGATCTCAAAGGCTGTGTCTATGGCGTCGGCTTGTGTCGGACCGCTCAGTATGCTTCTTACAGGCATCACACTTTCGACCTTTATGCTAAAGGAGCTTCTGCTCGATAAGAAAGCGTATATTTTTTCGGCTTTGCGACTTGTCATTATACCCGGCACCGTTTATCTTGTCTGCCGTTTGCTCAAGCTTGAGACCATATTGCCGATGGCGCTTATCATTACATGTATGCCGTGTGGACTTAATACAATAGTATTTCCAAGACTTATCGGGGAGGACTGTAAGCCGGGCGCGAGGCTTGCGCTCATATCGCACATCTTTGCGCTTGCAACTCTGCCGTTCTGGTTGTCATTGCTTTTATAAAGATGTATAAAAGCTATTTGATTTAATTTTTGAACATAAGAAACGGGGCATAAGCCTCGTTTTTTTATGTGATTATTATTTAATTTCCAAATTCGTTTTTTGTTTAATACGCCAAAACGTCGGTGCAAATATTGACATGTCAAAAAGTCAATGATATAATAAATACGTTGATTTATTTGATTTTAATCGTTGGGAGAAATATATGAAAAAAATTTTTTTGAAGCTTTTGCTTCTTTCATTGTGCGTGTGTATGCTCGCGCCTGCTATCCTGTCTTGCTCAAACACAGGCGTCGGCGACGATACTACTGTGGATATAGCAGATGAAACCTCTTCTCAAGCAGAGAAAACCGAAACTACTGCTGAGGATACTTCCTCAGAAACAACAGAGGAGAGCACTTACGAGGAGACTACTACCGAAGAAGAGACAGTTGTCGTGCCGGAGGATAGCTCAGAGATAGAAATCTCTCTTGTGCAAAACGGCAATTTTGCATATAGAATTGTAAGAGACAACAGTGCTTCAAGCGATCTGAAATCGAAAATTTCAGAGCTCAGGAACTTTTTGCAGGATACAACGGGTAAAAGCGTGGAATATAAGGCAGGCAACGCACTTTTGGATCAGAGCGTATCCAATGCCGATTATGAGATACTCATAGGAAAAACGGTTCGTGCTGCGAGTAAATATCTTGTCAAAGAGCTTCAGCCCCGAGATTATTTCGTCGGTGTCTTTGAAAATAAGATCATCATCATCGGCGGGTCTGACGACTCCACACTCTCGGCTCTTGAATATTTTATGACCGAAATACTTGCGCAGCTTGATCCTGAGGATGAGTCGGCTGAGATCACTATGGCAAAGGGATATTTTTATCGTCACGTATATATTGGCGCTGATATGAAAATAGCAGGAACGCCCGTCTCGGAATTTGTTATAAAATATTTTCCCGGTGCTATAGCCGATTCCGATGCATTACAAGCTTTTGCAAAGAAATTGAACAGTGTTGTCGGAGAGTATAACGGCTCTGATCTTGCTTGCAAGCTCATAACGTCCTCTACCGAGCAGCAGGTAAGCGAGATACTCATAGGCCCCGTAGGCTACGGATACGCTTCGGAATTTTATTCTGTCAATACCGATCCATTGGCATATTCTGCTAAGGTTGTTGACGGCAAGCTGTATATATGCGGCGGCGGAGAATGGGCGATAGAATATGCTCTGGATCATATTATCGAGGAATATATTTCTCTTGGTCAATCCATCCCTGATAGCGTTGATTTTACCGGAACACTTAATGGCAAGCAGCTTTTTGAGCTTGAGAACGGTTCAAACCTCAGAATAATGGCAAATAACGTCTGGAGTCGAGATAACAACAATACTACTTGGGCGAATATGGGAGAGAACTGTTCTGCTCTGGTGCGCGCAAAAGGTCTGGTTATGTGTTATATGGCATTCAAGCCTGACGTTATAAACGTTCAGGAAATGTCTAAGACAATGCTTGCATATATTATACAGAATTTTGCCAATGCGGGATATAATTATGCGGCAACCGAGACTATAAAGGCGTTGAATATTATTTACAATACCGAAACCCTGACGCTTATTGAGCATGGATATTATATATTCCCATACGGTTGTGACTCAAGCAGTAAGGGCTACGCTTGGGCGCTGTTTGAGCATAATTCCACGGGCGAGAGATTCGTGTCCGTTTCAACGCATTTCTGGTGGAAATCCGAATCTGCTCAGGCGGGAAGCGACGAATATAGAAACAGGCAGGCAAACGAAGCGGCAGACAAGTGTCTTGAGCTTGCGAGCACGTATAACTGTCCCGTATTTATTGGCGGAGATTTTAATGCAAGAACTTCAAGCCAAGCAATGAAAAATATAATAAACAAGGGATTGTTGAATGCATTCGGTACAGCTATTGAAAGTGACAATCTCGGAAGTCATCATCCTTGTGGCCCCGAAGGTTTCAGCAGAGGAAGCGCGGGAACCAACGGCGAAGCTATCGACCATATGTTTTACTGCAACCTTGGTGATGCCGAGCTCAACGCGTTCAGAAGAACACAGCCTTATTTCTTTATAAAGCTTTCGGATCACTATCCGCTTTACGTAGACGTAACGCTAAAGTAAATAAACGGCCGTATGCTGCACATTTGTGCGGCGTACGGCTTTTTTTGTTCTAAAAAGCAATAAAACCATATTGACTTTTATCGACAACTGTGATACAATCTATCTTTGGTAAGGGGTGCTGCTATCAGCTTAATAAGGAATTCGGTCAGATCCCGAAACGAGCGTGTCGCCGTATATAGTAAGCATACAAAGGTCGGAAAAGCCGCATTTTCCGATATGCCATTGAGATCATCTTGAGAAGGCTTTGTGTGTGTCTGAGCTATGAGTCGGAAGACTTGCCCCGCGACGTCCTGTTGCACGTATCAACATAAGGACTGATGCCAACAAAATAAAAAACAAGGAGAAAAAGAAAATGAAGAAACAAACTTTTAAAAGCTCTCTTCTGACAGTATTTCTTTTGGTTTTGCTTGTTGCGGCACTTGCAATCTCAATGATATCCTGCGACAAAGAGGGAAGTGAGACAGAGGCTCCGGAGATAAGTTCGGAAACGACGGTCGACACCACGGCTGGAACTACCGGAGACACCACAGCAGAAACTACTGCTGAAACTACTGCCGCTCCTACCGAGACTGAGGTCGGAGAAGGACAGACGAGCTTTACGTTCAAGGTAAAGTTCAAGGATGGAAGCGAGAGAACCTATCTCGTTAAGACCAACAAGACAAATCTTGGAGAGGCGTTGATTGATGCAGGACTCATCGCAGGCGAGGACGGACCTTACGGTCTTTACGTAAAGACGGTTGCAGGCGAGACACTTGACTACGACAAGGACAAAAAGTATTGGGCGCTGTATGAAAACGACGGATATGCTATGAGCGGAGTTGACACGACAACTATTAACACCGATGTAGTCTACTCCTTTGTTGCAGCGTCGTAAGAGGTCGCCTTGGAAATCGAAAATTCTCTTGTCGGCAAATCAAAGCTGCTCGAAAAGCCAAGAAATGCCATAGAGTCTGTCCGAAGAACTATATTGATAATAGTCCTTGGAGCTATGCTCGGAAGTCTTATGTTCATATCTAAGCTCGTAATGGAGTTTTTGCCGAACATTCATCTTTTGGCGATGTTTATAGTGGTATTTACGCTGGTCTATCGACAGTATGCTTTGATACCGATCTACGTATTTGCAATGCTTACGGGATTTTACGGTGGATTTGGTTTATGGTGGGTACCGTATCTTTACATATGGACTATTCTGTGGGCGATAGTAATGATATTGCCTAAAAGAATGAAGCCAAAGTTCGCCATTCCTATATATGTCGCGGTTGCCGCTTTGCACGGATTGCTTTACGGGACTATGTACGCTCCGTTTCAGGCATTGGCATTCGGCTTGAACTTTGAATCTACGATCGCGTGGATAATGGCAGGATTCTCCTTTGATATTACGCATATGATAGGAAATATAGTAACCGGATGTCTGATATATCCGTTATATAAGCTAATTTTAAAGCTTGATGCAAAGCTATAAAAAATGCTCCCAAGAACTTTCGTTCTTGGGAGCTGTTTTTGTTTTTTAAAGTGTATCAATGAATTTGCAAGCCGCGAGAGCCGCAACGGCACCGTCGGCTGTTGCCGTGGTAACCTGACGAACCTCCTTGGTTCTGCAATCACCTGCAACGAAAACACCGGGTGTATCTGTTCTGCATCTCTCGTCGGAAATAATATATCCGTAATCGTTGAGAGCCGTCAGAGTTGCAAAGGGCTCGTTTTCGGGCTGCTGTCCAATAGCAACGAAAACTCCGTCGACCGTTATTTCGGATATAGCGCCGTCCTTGGTATTGCGTACCTTTACGCCGTAAAGCGTGTCGTTGGCGAGGAATTCGGTAACGACAGAGTCGTATACCATTTTTACGTTGCTCTTGCCCTCAAGTATTTTGAGAAGCTTGCCTTCACCCGTCATAAATGAAAGGTTCTGAATAATAGTTACAGACGTGCAGTATTCACTGAGCATTACCGCTTCCTGAAGGGCAGTGTTGCCGCCGCCGATGACTGCAACCGCCTTTCCGTTGTAAAAGGCTCCGTCGCACACCGCACAGTAGGATATGCCGTTTCCGATAAGCTCAAGCTCACCGTCAATACCGAGGTGGCGGTGCTTTGATCCGGTAGCAATAATTACCGTCTTTGCGTCAAATTCGCCGTAATCGGTAACAACGGTTTTGTGAGTGCCGTGGTCGATAACGTTTGTTGCGGTAGCCATTTCTATCTGTGCGCCATAGGACATTACCTGATCGAGAAGCTGCTCGGCAAGCTCGCTTCCGCTGACCGATGTGAATCCGGGATAATTTTCAACCTTGGGGGAGAAGGTTATCTGTCCCCCAAAGTTTTCTTTTTCCAAAAGCAGAATGTTTTTGTCTGCACGCATCGCGTATATCGCTGCGGTAAGTCCCGCAGGACCTGCGCCTATGATGATGATATCGTACATATTTTTCCTTCCGAATTATGCGAGAACTGCACTTTCAGCAAACTTGCGGATGTTGGAAACGTTTACTATCTTCTGAGTGGAATTGCCCGATACTACAACGAGAGTAGGCGCCTGCATAATAGCATATTCCTTAGCAAGCTCGGGATTTTCATCAGCGTAGATCTTGGTGTAGGAGATGTTAGCATCTCTGAGGAACTTTTCAGCCATCTTACAGTTGGGGCAGGTTCTGGTTGCGAAAAGCATTACGTTTTCAACAGACTCGGATACGGGAGCTACGTTTTCATAGGTGCAACCGCACTTTGCATTGAAGCTTCTGTCGAGTGCGTTCTGAATATCATAAAGCTTTCTGTTCTTGTATTCCTCGGTCTTACCGTCATTCCAGTTCTGAACGGGGCGGTAGTAACCGGTAATACGGCTGTAAACCTCGGTCTTTTCGCCGCAGTGAGGACAAGAGAACTTTTCACCTGCAATATAGCCGTGCGTTTTACATACTGAGTACGTGGGCGAGAGCGTGTAGTAGGGAAGCTTGTAGTTTTCTGCGATCTTGCGAACGAGATTTGCTGCTGCTGCCCAATCGGGAAGCTTTTCACCGAGGAATCCGTGGAATACGGTGCCCGAGGTGTAGAGAGTCTGGAGCTCGTCCTGAATATCAAGCGCCTCGAAGATATCCGCGGTATATCCAACGGGAAGGTGAGAGGAGTTGGTGTAGTAGGGTGTGTTTCCTTTTTCCGAAGCGGTTATGATCTCGGGGAATCTCTTTACGTCGTGCTTAGCGAGACGGTAAGAGGTGGATTCTGCGGGAGTAGCCTCGAGGTTGTAAAGGTCGCCGTACTTTTCCTGATAATCTGAAAGTCTCTCGCGCATATGATTGAGAACGTCCTGAGTGAACTTCTGTGCTTCCTCGTGAGTGAGATCCTTGCCGATCCACTTAGCGTTGAGACACGCCTCGTTCATTCCTACGAGACCGATAGTAGAGAAGTGGTTGTTAAAGGTTCCGAGGTAACGCTTGGTGTAAGGATAGAGTCCTTCCTCGAGAAGCTTTGTGATAACCGTTCTCTTTATCTTGAGAGAGCGAGCGGCAACATCCATCTTGTGATCAAGACGCTTGTAAAAGTCTTCCTCGTTTTCTGCAAGATAAGCAATTCTGGGCATATTGATGGTAACAACACCGATAGAGCCTGTGGACTCACCGCTTCCGAAGAAGCCGCCGGACTTCTTACGGAGCTCACGAAGGTCAAGACGGAGACGGCAGCACATACTTCTTACGTCGCTGGGCTCCATGTCGCTGTTGATGTAGTTAGAGAAGTAGGGAGTACCGTACTTAGATGTCATCTCGAAGAGAAGACGGTTATTTTCGGTATCCGACCAGTCAAAGTTGGAGGTGATAGAGTAGGTGGGGATAGGATACTGGAATCCGCGTCCGTTGGCGTCGCCCTCGATCATAGTCTCGATGAACGCCTTGTTGACCATATCCATTTCCTTCTTACAATCCTTGTACTTGAAGTCCATTTCCTTACCGCCAACGATTGCGTTGAGCTCTGCAAGGTCTGCGGGAACAGTCCAGTCAAGCGTGATGTTGGAGAAGGGAGCCTGAGTACCCCAACGGGAAGGAGTGTTTACACCGAAGATAAAGGATTCGATGCACTTCTTGACCTGCTCGTAGGAAAGGTTGTCTACCTTAACGAAGGGTGCAAGGTATGTGTCAAAGGACGAGAATGCCTGAGCGCCTGCCCACTCGTTCTG
>JAFXHA010000065.1 GCA_017536635.1 Clostridia bacterium | reverse complement strand
GCTGTTCGATCACCAAACAGTTCAGAAAATGCGCGAATATATCAAATGGTAGAAGAAGATATGGCGTCTGACGAGTGCGATGAGTGGTATATTGTTAAAAAAGTTATTTCTGTAAAAAATTATTATGATAATACTTTTGCCCAAGATAGTACACTTGTAAGTTACATTGATGATGCTGTGTCGTTTGCAAATAAAGTATACTCTGCCAACTTTGGCATAGGTGTTTATATGGATGGGGTAGCAATATATGATCCCAACGCGATTGCATCACAATGTAATGATGAGTGTAATTGCGCAAGTCAATCGCATAGTAATCATTGTAGAGGACTTGGGCAAATGTCTGAATATTTGTATGATCGAGCGCAAGGTAGAGAAGCTGATCATATATATGTAATGTGGGCGAACAGACCTCCTGTTTATGATATTTATACGTATAATTACTATGGGCAATATTGTCGGATTCACCCAAAAACTAAGATTCATGAATATACATCAGCCCTTGGAGCAGTAACGGATTTTCGACCTGTGATTAATATTCTTTATGTATATAGAGGACTGTTACCATATAATACAACTTTGGCTTGTATGTCTATAACTTTAGCACACGAAATGGTTCATTGCTTGGGAATGGATGATGTTTACGATCTTCATTTTGCCGCGCATGAAGCAAACAAATATTCTTGCATTATGGATAATCCGATATTAAATAATCCTAGGCATGATCATGAAATGATAGATCTTTATGACTCCTGCCTTAATAATAACAATCCTTTTTGTGATGATTGCAAGCTAATATTTAGTGAACATGTAAGTGATTATACTAGTGGAGATAGACCGATAAGCGAATCTTAATAATTTAAAAATTGAGGAGCTATCTTATGAAAAAAATAATCATTTTGCTATTAGCACTAACTCTTGTTCTCGGTGTTTTTGTGTCGTGCAACAAAAGATATCTCTATATTGACGATGAAACAAGCAGTTCTCCGATCGAGAGCATATATGAAACTACAAGCGAGGAAACAAGCAACGAAAAGACAAGCGAATCGACGTCCGAAGAAACAAACGAGCCCCCGAAAACGTCCGACACCGCAGTAACCGTTGATACTATCGAGTCCATTGACGGTACTGAGGGCGGCACAACGGAAATCCCCGAGGTTGAAGATCCGTCCGAGTACAATTATACGGTAGAAAAAATAGACGGCGAATATTATCTTGTGTTTAACGATTATTTTAAAGTTGAATCTATAGATCAGGTATACAGTCCTTTTATTGTTCCATCGTTAGATTTCTTGAAGCATATAGTACCGAGCGGAAATATGGATAGAGGATCTAAAAATTGTGTGATGGGATATATAAACGATAACGATCCGGATCATAAGGTTAAAATTTATGATGTTGAGCATGTTTGGCAACCTATATTTCCCGATAGTTTACCTGCAACGCAGTCAACTCAAATAGAATGGCACATGACATCTTATGTATTCAATGGATGGCTTGAAGATAGACCTGCGTGGTTGGAATCTATGCCATCATATATGGCTTCTGTTTATTTAGAGAAAACCTATAAAAAAGCCTACGAGAGTGATCAGGAAAAACTCATTTCACAAGGATATTCCAAAAAGGAATTTTATGATGGAGATAAAGAGCTTGTTGCCTTTTGCTTTTCTATAGAAGATCCCGAAGAGGCAGGTGCATACCGTTATTATTATAGTATCTATATAACAAACGGCCAATATTATGGCATTATAGATATAAACTTGGCGTATGAGCTTACCGATGATGAGCTATTGGAGTTTGGCTTTGAAGAATATTAAGACAAATGAACAACCCCGCTATTGCTTCTAAAGCAATAGCGGGGGTTATTATATTGAAAAATTTGCCTATCCTATCAGGTTACCTATACAATAAAAATACTGCAAAAAAAGCTTTGACAACTCAAAGAAAATGTGGTATAATATTATGATATAATAGGTTAGTTATGTTCAAATGTTAAAAAAGGGGGTAAAAATGGTAGTTATAACCGACGTTCTGCCGCGCAGCCGTGCCGCAAAGCTTGGCATCGTGAGCGGAGATACATTGATTTCTATAAACGGCAAGGAAATAAACGACGTGCTCGATTACCGTTTTTATCTTGCTGACACAAAGCTGAAAATAAAAATTCTTCGCGGCGAAAAGGAGCTTGAATTCAAGCTATCCAAGCAGGAATACGATGACATCGGGCTTGATTTTGAAACTCCGCTGATGGACAAGAAGCACTCCTGCGAAAACAAGTGCGTATTCTGCTTTATCGACCAGCTTCCAAAGGGTATGCGAAAGTCGCTTTACTTCAAGGACGACGACTCGCGCCTCTCTTTCCTGCACGGAAATTATATAACGCTGACCAATCTTTACGACAAGGACATTCAGCGCATAATAGATATGCATATCTCTCCCGTGAACGTCTCGGTACACACGACAAATCCCGAGCTTCGCGTGAAGATGATGAAAAACAAGCGCTCGGGCGAGGTGCTTTCATATTTGCGGCGACTTGCCGACGCGGGAATCAGACTCTGCTGTCAGATAGTTCTCTGCAAGGGACTCAACGACGGCACCGAGCTTGACCGTACTATGCGTGATCTTGAGGCGCTCGCGCCTGCAATGGAGAGTACTTCGGTAGTACCTGCGGGACTTACGAAATTCCGTGAAAATCTTTACAAGCTCGACGATTTCACACCCGAGGAGTGCGCGGATATTATAAAACAAATAAATTCCTTTGGCGATATGTGCAAGCACAAGCACGGAACGCGACTCTTCTTCCCCGCCGATGAATTTTACATCAAGGCAGGTCTTCCGCTTCCGTCCGATGAATTTTACGAGGACTACTCACAGATAGAAAACGGAGTCGGAATGCTTACCGATATGCAGACAGATATTGACTTCGAGCTTGAAGACACCGAAAAATATCTGCCGCTCTCCGATATTGCTCGCACAGTATCGATCGCCACGGGATACTCGTCGTACGAGCATATTCTCAAAATTACGGATAAGATAAGTACCGTATTCCCTAAGGTATCAGTAAACGTCTATCCTATCAAAAACAATTTCTTCGGTGAGAGCATTACGGTGTCCGGCTTACTTACGGCAAAGGATATTATTGAGCAGCTCAGCAACAAGAGCCTTGGCGATGCTCTGCTTATCCCGGCAAACTGCCTACGCGCCGACGGCGACGTATTGCTCGACGATCTCTCTCCCGAAGACATTTCAAGAGAGCTTGGAGTACCTGTGCGTCCAACGGAAAATAATGCCGAATCGTTTATTGCAAGTGTTCTCGGCATCTGACAAACAAAAAATATTGAGGTGATATAAATGGGAAAACCTATAATCGCTATTGTCGGCAGACCTAACGTCGGCAAGAGCACTCTTTTCAACAAGCTTATCGGCGAGCGCCGTTCGATAGTTGAGGACACGCCCGGCGTTACCCGAGACAGAATATACGGCGAGACCGATTGGAACGGCAAAAAGCTTATAGTTATAGACACGGGCGGAATCGAGCCCAAGACCGACGACGTTATTCTCAAGCAGATGAGATTCCAGGCAGAGATAGCGGTAGAGAGCGCTGACGTTATCGTATTTATGTGCGACGTCAAGACAGGACTTACCGCCGCTGACCGCGATATTGCGGTAATGCTTCAGAAAGCGGAAAGCCGATAGTGCCCTGCATTAACAAATGCGACAGCGTGGGATCACTTCCCTTTGAATTTTATGAATTTTACGAGCTCGGCTTTGATCGTGAGCCCGTAGCGGTATCCTCGGTGCACGGAAGCGGAACGGGCGACCTTCTCGACTCTGTCCTTGATGCGCTCCCCGATTTTTCCTACGAGGACGAGGAAGACGACAGCATAAAGGTAGCGGTCATCGGAAAGCCCAACGCGGGAAAATCCTCTATAATCAACAAGCTGCTCGGTCAGGAGCGTCTTATCGTCTCCAACATTGCGGGAACGACGCGTGATGCGGTCGATACCGTTATCGAGAACGAATACGGAAAGTTCACCTTTATAGACACAGCGGGCATAAGACGCTCGTCCAAGGTAAACGACAAAATAGAAAAATACAGCGTTCTCCGCGCGCATATGGCGGTAGAACGCGCTGACGTTTGTCTTATTATGATAGACGCGGGTACGGGAATCACCGAGCAGGACGAAAAGATCGCAGGTATCGCGCACGAGGCGGGCAAGGCATCGATAATCGTCGTAAACAAATGGGATTCCATTGAGAAGGACAACAAAACCACGAACAGCTTCAACGACAAGATCCGTACCTCTCTCGCATATATGCCCTACGCTCCCATAGCGTACGTTTCGGCACTCACTGGACAGCGTCTGCACACACTCTTCGAGAGGATAAATTACGTTCACAATCAGGCGAACACGAGAATCTCCACGGGTATGCTCAACGACGTGCTCTCAGATGCCATGATAAAGGTACAGCCTCCGTCCGACAAGGGCAAGAGTCTCAAAATATATTATATGACGCAGATATCGGTAGCTCCCCCCACCTTCGTTATCTTCTGTAACGATGCTGAGCTCTTCCATTTCTCATATCAAAGATATATTGAGAACTGTCTGCGCCAGACCTTCGGCTTTGTCGGCACGCCCATACGACTTATAATTCGTATGAAGGGAGACCAATAATGTCGGTCAAAGGTCTCGTTTTCGACTTCAACGGCACGCTTTTTTTCGACAGTGAGCTTCATCTTATCGCCTTTTCCGAATGCTTTACTTCTCGCGGTATGACTCCGCTTGACCGTGATTTTATAATCAAAAACATTTTCGGTCAGCAAAACGAGGCGATATACAGGACACATTTCAATCCCACGCCGAGCAAAAATGAGTTAAGATCGTTCAGCAAGGAAAAGGAAGGCAGATATTTTGAGCTCTGCCGAAGCTCCGAGGGTTACGATCGTCTATGTGCAGGCGCTGAGGAAATGCTGGATTATCTGAAGCAGAATTCCATTCCCTACTGCATTGCAACGGGCTCGGAGTATGAGAACGTTGAATTCTATATAGAGCATATCGGACTTGACCGTTGGTTCTCGCTTGACGATATCGTTTACACCGACGGAAGCTTTCGCGGAAAGCCAGAGCCCGATATATACAGGATCGCGGCGGCACGTCTCGGTCTGTCTCCCGACGAGATAGCGGTATTTGAGGACGGCACGTCAGGACTTATCGCGGCAAGAGACGCGGGAGTGAAAACGCTTTTTGCAGTGCACGAGCGCACGCTTCCCTCACCCATTGTAAACGGAATCAAGGTGTGCGACGAGCTTTATGACTTTTCGAATTGGAAAGAGATCCTTTCCTCTCTCGGCTTATTAAAATAATTACAGAAAGGTATTTTTATGTTTGTAGATAACGTTAAAATTTACGTGAAGGCAGGCGACGGCGGAAACGGCGCTATATCCTTTCACCGTGAGAAATACGTTTCGCACGGCGGCCCCGACGGCGGTGACGGCGGAAAGGGCGGAAATATAGTTTTCCGTATCGACAGCGGCTCAAACACTCTGCTCGCTTTCCGTTACAAGCACAAATTTATTGCGGGCAACGGCGAGAACGGCAGGGGAAATAAGTTCTTCGGCAAGACTGCTGAGGATCTTGTGATAATGGTACCCCCGG
>JAFXHA010000064.1 GCA_017536635.1 Clostridia bacterium | reverse complement strand
TCAAAGCGCGGAGAATTATCAAGAGAAAGTCTTATGGGTTTATCGAAGCCGAAATAATCACGCCAATCTGCATCCTCGGGCATTCCCTCGTTCTTCCATCTTTTGATAGTTCCCGCCCACGCGCTATCACACATAGCGATGCGATCTATCTCCTGATGGCGATACGTACGAAGTATTCTTTCCCTCTCTGTAAGCGTTGTCATAAATATTTACCCTCCATTATTTCAAAATCACGAGAAATAGAACGCGTATTTTTCCATTGCATCCATAAGGGCTTTGACATTCTCAAGTGGAACGCCGGGATAAAGTCCGTATATCATGGTCAATCCGCCCTCGCGTGTGCCGATCTTTGACACCTCCTCGCGAATAAGCGCGTCTATCTGAGCAGGTGTGCCGTATGGAGTAATGCTTTGTCTGTCAATATCAAGATCCACACAGATCTTACCTCTAAATTTATCGGCTATCCAATCTATGCCGTTGACAAGATCCTGCAAATTTATGACCTCTACACCGCTATCGACTATATCGTCAACAAGCGTACGTATATCTCCGTCCGAGTGCATATGTATCGGAATTCCCGCATCTTTTGCAGGCTTCATTATTTTCTGATAAGAAGGCTTGATATATTTGCGGAACATATCCGGAGAAAGCATAGGACCTACCTGCATACCGAGATCCTCGGGATAAGCCATAGATGCGCAACCGTTAGCCACATATCTTTTTACAAGAGCAAGGTTAAAGTCGGTAAGCTTATCTATAAGCTCGTCAAGGAGAGGCTCTTCGTCAAGCATATCGCACAGCAGATTCTGATATCCACGCAGATCACATAACTGCAAAAAGGTATGTCCATGGCGCAAACCGCCCCTGAAGGATCCACCGTTTGCTTTGATATCTGCCCAAGCTTTTTCGCGCGCTGCCCAGTCGACCTTATAAAGTCCATCAGTAGTTTCGGGATCTGCAATATTCCAGGTCTTGAAGTTTTCCCAATCCTCGAGCGGATGTCCGAGAACCGTACCCGTAATTCCGTTATCCGACGTATACCAAACACACCCCATAGGATCTGTATACGGCTCATCGGCTCTTGCAACGAGATCATATGTAGGCATCCAATCGGAAGCGGGGCGCTTAAAATTCGGAAACAGAAGCTTATGCTCCTCCATAAGATCCCAAAGCGCTTCTTTATCATAATGGTGCCAACAGGATGCGTTTATATGAAATTGCATCGGTATATGATCGGGACACTCAAAGCGCACTGCCTTTGTAAAATTATCCATCGTTTTCTCCTTTTTCTAATAATTCAAAGAACATCTGCCGCGTTGGAGCGCGGCAGATATCAAAAAAGATTTAAGCCATGCAGAACTGAACTGCGGCATCAGCAGCAGACGCAGCATCAGACGTGTAGCAATCAGCACCGATCTGCTTACAGAACTCCTCGGAAACGGGAGCTCCACCAATCATGATCTTTACCTTATCACGAATGCCTGCAGCCTCAGCAGCCTTTACAACGTCTGCCATAACGCCCATTGTGGTAGTAAGAAGCGCGGAGCAGCAGATGATCTGGCAATCCTGCTCGATAGCCGCGTTTACAAATGCTTCAGCGGAAACATCGGTACCGAGGTCAACGACCTCAAGGCCCTTACCCTCAAGCATCATTTTAACTATGTTCTTACCGATATCGTGAAGGTCTCCCTGAACAGTTCCTATACATACTCTTCCCTTTGCGGTAACGCCGCTTGCTGCCAGGTGAGGCTTGAGGATCTGAGATCCCATATTCATAGCTCTTGCCGCAACGAGAACCTCGGGAACGTATACTTCATTGTTCTTGAACTTTTCACCGATAACGCTCATACCTGCGAGAAGGCCGTCGGAAAGAATAGTCTCTGCACCGATACCCTCATCAAGTGCCTGCTGTACAAGCTCCTTTACTGCTTTTGCTTTACCCTTCTGAAGATTTTCAGAAATTTCATTAAGAATGCCCATTGTTTATTCTCCTTTTTATTTTTTAATTTATTATTAAAATAATTCTAACTGTAATTACCGCTTTGCGTTTTTGCAAAGCTCAACCGCTGCGTCAGCCGCGCTTGCCGCATCTTCCGTGTAAACGTCAGCTTTTATCTGACGGCAAAATTCCTCGGAAACGGGAGCGCCGCCAATCATTATTTTTACCTTCTCGCGAATCCCTGCTTTTTCTGCCTCCTTGACCACATCTTCTATTACTCCAATAGTTGTAGTTAGCAACGCTGAGCAACATATGATCTGACAATCATGCTCGATCGCCGCACTTATAAAGGCTTCGGCAGGAACATCGATACCAAGGTCTATGACGGTAAGTCCCTTACCCTCCATCATCATTTTAACGAGATTTTTGCCTATATCGTGAAGATCTCCCTGAACGGTTCCGATACACACGGTGCCAATATTGGCCATGTTTTCTTGAGCAAGACAGGGCTTTAGCGTCTGCATTCCCACATTCATAGCTCTTGCGGCAACCAGAACCTCGGGAACGTATATCTTGCCATTTTTAAACTTATCTCCCACGATGCTCATTCCAGCGAGAAGTCCGTCATTTAATATCCGTTGCGGATCAACTCCACTTTTAATAGCCTCCTCAACGAGTCGGCCAACTATTTTAGCCTTGCCCTTTTGCAGCGCCTCAGAAATGTCTGAAAGCTTGATTGAACGATCTTCGCTTTCGGATGATGTATTCCTGTGAACCTTACGGTAATTGTTCGGTGTCATACCCGTATATTCACCGAAAGCCTTATAAAATGAGGTTGCATCGCGCATGCCGCATCTTCGCATTATCTCATCTACCGTCATATCAGTATCAAGGAGCATAGCGCACGCACCCGAAAGTCTTACCTTTCGCAGATAATCCGAAAAGGCTTCGCCCGTGAACTGCTTGAACAATCTGCTCAGATGAGACTTGCTTACGTAGAATGAATCTGCTATCGACTCGAGCGTCATATTGCTATCGCCGTAATTTTCTTTAACCACCGCCAAAACAGCGGCTATTGAATTCCACTCGGCAGGATCGGCATTTGGAATATTCTTTATCGATCTGTTTACGTATCTTCCGAGGCTTATCATAAGAAGCGAAAGATGAGCCTTGACGGCACTTCTCCATTCGCTTTTTTTCTCAAGGAGCTCTATAGCTATCGAATCGCACAGCGACATAATATTTTCAAGCACGCCCTGCGTAAGCATCGCATATGCCGATATCGCGTTTTCAGAGAAGACTCCGTAGCAAAAGCCGGGGCTTGACGGTTGAACCATCTCACCGTCAAACCACTCGTGAGGATCGAATAAAAGCCTACGTACAGTAAGCGACGCTCCATCTTCCGCGGCAAAGTATCTGTGCGGAATGCCGGAGTTGAGAATGTATATATCTCCCACCTTACAAGGTGTTGCCTGTCCAAGAACCCGATGTATACCGCTTCCGCCAACAACCATGCTTATCTCGACGGAGCGATGCGAATAAAGCTCCGTAAAGCTTACGTCGTCGTTATACACTCGATCGCACACAAAGGTATCCTGACGAATAAGTGCTTCTCCAAGAGAACCGTCGGCTTGAACAACTTTAGTATTTTTTGAATCTAACATCCACCTAAATTTCTTTCTTTTTATTCTTTAGTTTAATTGTAACACAGTAACGAAAAAAAATAAATAGGTTTTAATTGTTTTTTTATTATTATTTGAAACAAAACCGCATAAAAACAGAGCTGCCCTTTCGGACAGCTCCATATAATCTTATTTCAGCTTTGCAAGCGCTACCTTTACTCCGTCAAGATTCTCACAGTACTTAGCGAGCTTAGCTTTTTCGCCCTCGACTACTGCGGCGGGAGCCTTTGCAACGAAGCCCTCGTTGGAAAGCTTCTTCTCAAGGCGCTCGATTTCTCCGATGAGCTTCTTCTCCTCCGCTTCAAGTCTTGCAATCTCCTTTTCGGTATCAACGATATCCGAAAGAGGCAGGAAAAGAGTTGCCGAATCGGTGATTATCTGTACGGCATCGTCTGCGCTTATTCTTCCCTCAAAGCTGTCTGCTATCTCGACCTCGGAAGCCGAAGCAAGACGCACGAAGAATACCTCGGTGCTCTCATTGAAGGAATCGGTATATTTTGTTGCTATATAGATCTTTGCCTTGCGGGACGGGGGCACGTTCATCTCGTTTCTGCGCGCTCTTACCGCCTTGATAGCGGCAATAACTCTTGACATCTTCTCAGCATCGGCTTCGTAAACGAGGCTTCCGTCGAAGCTGGGATACTTAGATATCATAATACTCTCGTCGCTATGAGGCAGAGCCTGATATATTTCCTCTGTGATAAAGGGCATAAAGGGATGAAGCAGCTTGAGGATACCCGTAAGAACGTATGCGAGGACCTGCTGTGCGGTCTCATTGGCTTCTGTTCCCTTTTCGTTAAGACGCGCCTTGGTGAGCTCTATATACCAATCGCAGTATACGTCCCAAGTAAAATCATAAATAGAAGCAAGAGCTACGCCGACCTCATATCTGTCAAGCGACGAGGTAACGGAAGCCGCGAGCTTATTGAACTCGTGGAGTATCCACTTATCCTCGGATGCGAGCTTGGAAGAATCGGGAAGCTCTACTTTTTCGATAGTGAGGTTCATTCTTACGAATCTTGAGGCGTTCCAAAGCTTGTTTGCGAAGTTTCTTGCCGCCTCGATCTTCTCATCGGAGAATCTCATATCGTTTCCGGGCGAGTTACCCGTAGCGAGTGCGTATCTGAGCGCATCCGCGCCGTACTGACGAATCACCTCAAGGGGATCGATTCCGTTTCCAAGAGACTTGGACATCTTTCTTCCCTGCGCGTCTCTTACAAGTCCGTGTATAAATACGGTGTTGAAGGGTTCCTTGTCCATATGCTCGAGTCCGGAGAATATCATACGTGCTACCCAGAAGAATATGATATCGTATCCCGTTACAAGTGCGCTCGTGGGATAATATTTTTCAAGCTCCTCGGTCTTTTCGGGCCAGCCGAGAGTCGAGAAGGGCCAGAGCGCCGATGAGAACCAGGTATCGAGAACGTCGTTCTCCTGCTTTACGGCGCCACCGCACTTGGGGCACTTATCTATATCGGTCTTGGAAACCGTCATCTCAGAGCAGCTCTGACAGTAAAACGCGGGAATTCTGTGTCCCCACCAAAGCTGACGGGAGATACACCAATCGTGTACGTTCTCAAGCCAATTTACGTAGATCTTGCTGAAGCGGTCGGGAACAAATTTTACCGTACCGTCGCGAACGACGTCGAGTGCGGGCTCGGCGAGAGGCTCCATCTTAACGAACCACTGATTAGAGGTAAGGGGCTCAACGGTGGTTCCGCAACGGTAGCAGGAGCCAACATTATGCTTGTGAGGAACTGTTTTGATAAGGAAGCCCTGCTCTTCAAGATCCTTAACAAGAGCCTTTCTTGCCTCGTATCTGTCCATTCCCTCATATTTTCCGCCGTACGCATTGATAGTCGCGTCGTCGTTCATTACCTTGATCTGCTCAAGTCCGTGGCGCTCACCTACGAGGAAGTCGTTGGGGTCGTGCGCGGGAGTGATCTTAACGCAGCCCGTACCGAAGCCGATCTCAACGTATTCGTCGGCAATTATCGGTATCTCACGGTTAACGATGGGCAGGATAAGGGTTTTGCCGATAAGATGTGTAAATCTCTCGTCATTAGGGTTGACCGCAACGGCGGTATCACCGAACATAGTTTCGGGACGCGTAGTTGCAACCTCTACGAACTCGTCGCTATCCTTGATAGGATATCTGATATGCCAGAAGAAGCCGTCCTGCTCGGAGTACTCTACCTCGGCATCAGAAAGTGCCGTTATACAGTGAGGGCACCAGTTGATAATGCGGTTTCCTCTGTAAATGAGTCCCTTATCATAAAGGTTTACAAAAACCTCTCTTACTGCCTTGGAGCAGCCCTCGTCCATCGTAAAGCGCTCTCTGCTCCAGTCGCAAGAAGCTCCGAGCTTTTTGAGCTGACTGATTATACGGTTTCCGTACTGATGCTTCCAATCCCATACGCGCTCAAGGAATTTCTCACGTCCGAGGTCATATCGGGTGAGTCCCTCGTTTACACGGAGCTGCTCCTCGACCTTGATCTGAGTTGCAATTCCCGCGTGGTCGGTTCCGGGCACCCAAAGAGTATTAAAGCCCTGCATTCTCTTATATCTTACGAGGATATCCTGCAGAGTCTCGTCAAGGGCGTGTCCCATATGGAGCTGTCCCGTAACGTTTGGGGGCGGAATAACTATCGTAAAGGCAGGTGCGGGGTTCTTAACGTCGGGGGTAAAGTATCCCTTGTCGCACCAATTCTGATATATTCTGTCCTCAAACTCAGAGGGCGAATATACCTTAGGCAATTCATTGTAAGAATTCATTTTGTATTCCTCCGTTTTATATAAATCTAAAAATTTTGACAAACAAAAAATCCACGTCCCTGCTATCAGGGCGTGGAATACGCGGTACCACCTGATTTTACCTTTGCAAAAAGCAAAAGTACACTCATTATCCGATAACGGCGGAACCGTCGTCGACTACCTCGAAAAAACCGAATCACCGACGCCGCTCGGGGACGACTTCAACAGCTGCTCGCAGGACTTGCACCAACCGTCCCTTCTCTGTGCCGATAACACTGTTTACTACTTCCCGTCTTTGCGTTTTTATTTTACGCTATGATTATAACACACTTTTTTATTCAAGTCAAGTGTTAAATAAAAAATCCCGAACGCGATAGCGTTCGGGATTCTTGGAGCTGGTAATCAGAATCGAACTGATGACCTCGTCATTACCAATGACGTGCTCTACCGACTGAGCCATACCAGCGACTTGATTATTATAACAGATAAAAAAAGGTTTGTCAATAGCTTTTGCAAAATTTTTATTTATTTTTTTAATTTAATATCGTTTACACATTTAGGGAACGGATGACAAAAATATATCCGTTCCCTAAACCTTTATCATTTATTTTTTATTTGTTTCCTTGCTCTCAAGCTCTTTGTTATAATCCTCACAAAGCAGATTCATCGCTGTGCAGAGCTTGTGCATATATATATACGGACCTACAATGATCAATGATCCTAATACATAGCAACTCCAAAACTGATTAGTTCCGAAATCGTAGTTTATCTTTCTTTCGCGCAACGCATCCTCGATCCTCTCGGATATTTGATAATGCCAAACGCAAAGCACTATCGACATCGTAAAAAATGCCAAAATGTATGCCCAAAGATAATTAAAGGTTTTGGAGCGGTCTCTCTTGGGATGTATTTTATCAAGGTCGAACGCAAAAGGAATAAAGAAAATTATACTGTATACGCCGAGCGTCAGAATATTCAGGAGCATAAGCTTCCACATACGTCTGTCGGTTGTCAGCTTGGACGGTTTAAATGTCTTTTCCTCGTTCTCATAAGGATACTTATATGCCATTATACTACCTCCTATGTAATATTATTTAAACAGATTAAACTCTGCGTCATAAAGAGATGTTCTAATTATATCGTAATGCTCTTCGAGCGGCGAGCCGCAAAGAAGGTCGCATTCACGGGCAAGTCCCGATATAAGCAACTCGGGATTAAGATACTCAGTGCTCGACGCGGAAAGCGTGCAGGATATCTTTATATCACCCTCAACAAGCTTGCAAGAGAAGCTATGGATAAGTCCTGTGATATCTATCTCCTTCTCCCCTGCTTTTGTCTTTTTAAGCATAAATATAGGCTCTTTTATCCTTTGCATTATCTGCTCGGGAGTATTCTCACTTATACCGCCGCTCGTTATACTGATATCGTAAGACGCCCATTTGATATCCGCGAAATCCCTCTCAGGTATATATGCGTCAACGATTTTAAGCTCCTCTGTAAGCTCTGCGTTCAGCCTTTCCATAATAGTCTCGCAGGACATCTCGCGATCTATTCTTATGTCAAGAAACTCGCACGTGCTCTGCGCGCCTATGCTGAGCGGAGTTGAGAACACAAGCTTTGCGTGAGGATTAAAGCCCTTTGTGTACCATATCGGCAGGCAGGCTCTGACTATCACGCGGTTAAAGGTGCGCTGAAGATCAAGATGCGAAATGTACTGAAGGCTGCCGACCTTGATAAATTTAAGTCTTACCGTACGCGGTCTCTCAAGCTCGGGAAGGCTTTTTATTCTTTTCTTTTCAATCAGCTTCTGGCTTTCGGACAACACGTGCGCTCACCTCCCAGCTTATTTGCTCCGCATCCACTGCACTTTTCACGGCAGTTCGGTGTGGTATTGCCCTCGTAAGCCTTATTTCGCTCACGAAGCAAAAATTCCTTAGTTACACCGCAATCGATAATGTCCCAAGGAAGAACCTCATCAAGACCGAATGCACGGTTTGCGTAAAATGCGGGATCGATACCGCAACGCTCGAATACAGATATCCATTTATCGTAGTCGAAGCACTCGTCCCAAGCGTCGAACTTAAAGCCCTCTTTGCAAGCAAGCTCAAGCGCGGGTGCAAGACGTCTGTCGCCACGCGCAAGCACGGCCTCTATCCTACTGACGCGCGCGTCGTGGTGGGTATATCTTATCTTCTTATCGGTTATACAGCTTCCAAGATATTCCTGCTTATCGGCAAGCATCTCCATAGTATCCTGAGCTTCCCATTGAAAAGGTGTAAAGGGCTTAGGAATAAAGCAGGATACGCTGATGGTTACCTGCGGCTTCTTTGATCTGTTTCTCTCGGGCGTGTCGTAATATTTATCTATTACCATAGACGCAAGATCGGCTATGCCCTTAAGATCCTCATATCTCTCCGTCGGAAGTCCCGACATAAAGTAGAGCTTGACGGTATTCTTTCCTGCCGCGAACGCAACGCCTACGGCACGCATAAGATCGTCCTCCCGAACGTTTTTGTTTATTACGTCGCGAAGTCTCTGCGTTCCCGCCTCGGGAGCAAAGGTAAGCGACGATGATCTGACGGTGGCTATCTTATCCATCAGCTCCTTGGTAAAGCTATCTACGCGAAGCGACGGTAGAGATAAGTTTATCATATTCTCGTTAGTCCATTCGAGCAGAAGGTCGGTAAGACGCTCAAGCTCGGTATAATCACTGATAGAGAGCGAGGTGAGAGATATCTCGTCGTATCCCGTTGACTCATACAAGCATTTCGCCTGACGGTTAAGCACCTCGGGCGTTTTTTCTCTTACGGGGCGGTATATCATTCCCGCCTGACAGAAGCGACATCCTCTGATACATCCGCGGTAGACCTCGAGCATTATTCTATCGTGCACCGTTTCTATGTAAGGCATAACGGCGTCCTCGGGAAAATATGACTCGTCCATATCCTTCATTATGCGCTTTTTGACCTGGCGCGGAATATCGTCGTAGATCGGTGTATATGCCTTTACCGTACCGTCCTCGTTATAAGTAACCTCATACAGCGACGGAACGTAAATTCCCTCTATGCTTCTTGCCGCCTCGTGAAGATACTCACGCTTTGTGTATCTTCCCTCTTTTTTCATTTTGATATAGAGTCGACAAAGCTCGGGTAACATCTCCTCGCCCTCTCCTATATTGAAAAGGTCGAAGAAATCAGCTACGGGTTCTGCGTTATACGCGCAAGGTCCGCCGCCTATTATGATAGGCATACTGTCGTCTCTATCAGCACTGCGCAAAGGGATCCCTGCGAGGTCGAGCATATTGAGCACGTTTGTATAGCTCATCTCATACTGAAGCGTAAATCCTATCATATCGAATTCGGTCAGCGGATCTCCGCTCTCGCAGGCGCGCAAAGGAAGTCCGTGCTCCTTCATCTTTTCCTGCATATCTATCCACGGGTTATATACACGCTCGCACCACACGTCATCCTCTTTGTTGAGAACTCCGTAAAGAATGCGAACACCGAGATTGGACATTCCTATCTCGTAAGTATCGGGAAAGCAAAACGCGAATCTTGCCGCGACCTTGCTCTTATCCTTTATTATTTGTCCGTACTCCCCGCCCGAATATCTTCCGGGCTTGGAGACGGATTTGAGAATACTGCTGATATTGGTATTATTCTTGTTCATCTTGGTCTTTCTTTCTGTTTTTTGATCCCTTAAAGCTTATATTGAAAAGCTTATTTTTTCCTTTATTCTTCGCCTTGGGCTCGTCCTCGGTCATATTCTTGACCTTAAGTGCCGCGCGCTCGTTCTCAGCCTTTTGTGCGAGCTCCTCTGCCTCGATATCCTCGCGCAAGCCCTTTACGCTGAAATACTCCTTATCGGGAATATTAGCAAAGGTTATAGCGCCGATGACCACAAGCTCAACGATAAGATAAAGCATTATCATTATCTGGTTGAAATACTGAGATATGCCCATAAGCATTGCAAAAACGCTCAGAAGTATACCTGCACCGCTAAATATCGTTACTACGGTCTCGCAAAGGCGACGTATCTTTTCAACTCGCTTACACCAAACGAGTGTCTCGGCGAGCTTGAGGCTGGAGATGCAGGATACGATTCCGTCGGGATCGTATTTCTTTTTGTGAACGTCCCCCGCTTCGGTATCCTTAGAATTCTTGTGTACTACTCCGATAGGCGAATCGCCGAGCTTACGGTTTTTAGCTATAAGCGCACTGTTTATAAGCGGATCGGCTGTGGTTATTATGGGAGTTATTCCGTCGTCCGTAAGACGCTCAGCAAGCATCTCGAATATCTCGACGGTATTGTACTTAACGCTTATCTTTGCCGTAACCTTCTGATTGAGCGAGAGACATAGTATTCCCGCACCCTTTATCTTATCCGATTCGCTCTCGGGGAATGTCAAGCCATATCTCTGCATAAATGCGTAATCACCGACAAGCAGGCTGTGTCTGCCGTCAACTATCGCGTCGATTCCGTTTCTCGACATACGTCTTATCTTTACGTCATCAAAGCGGAACACGTCGGGAAGCTCAATATTAAGATCCGACAAGGGACCGCCTATCTTATCGTAAAGCGCCTTGAAGCATCCAAGCGCAAGATATCCTACACTCGTATCGTATATTGCAATTCCGAGCTCCTCGGATCTGCACTTTTCAAAGAGATAAGTGTCGTCAAATGCGATCATATCACATTCAGAATACTTTCTGTACATCTCGTCTCCGACGACAGCGCTTCCCCTCTTTTCAAGACGAAGCGACGCAATAAAGCACGGCAGCGTTTCAGAAACGATTATCATTATCGGCATAGAAAGAACAAATGCCATCATGAGCGTTCCGGACACCTCGACAAACTCTCTTCCAAAGCTCATGTTGATGATAAGCGCGAGAATACTGAAGATAAACACGGGAATGGTGAAGATCTTAACGAGCTTCCACTCATTCTCAGTTCGGCAAAGCTGACTGAAGCCCCGCGGAAAATCGATACGTTCGGGAACGTATACGTTTTTGGTGCTTTCAACACCTCCGCGCATAAGCTTTTCCTTTATTCTGCCGCTTGCTGTCTCGTCGGTCAACGTATATTTTATCTCGTCTACTGAATAAACGTTGAAGGTCTTTTTCTCGCAGACTATCATAATATAATCAACGAATGCCGATATAGCGATCAAAAATGCGGCGATCGCGTTGAACATAGGCGGATATTCCTCCTGCGCTATGGCAACTATCAGGATCATTATTATATCGTAAAGGATAGTCATTGCAACGCTGAGCGCAACGGGAGAATGTCTTGTCGGCTTTGCTGAGAAGGAATAAACAAGACCGCTTATCATAGGCTTATATACAACTGCAGCCGCAAGTATAAGGAGCTGCGAGCCGAAAAGTATGTAGAGCGACGGATAAACATTGTAATCAAGCACACCCTCAAGACGTACGTTCAGTATAGGCATAAGCTCAATAAAGCCTATAATAACTGCTATAACCGTTACGCCTATAAGCTTTATAAGCGCCTTGATGCTATCTGCCCTATAACGCTCTTTTATAGAATCGTTTTGTGCGGGGCTCGTATAATCCGCCTTATCGGCACGCGGATCTATCTTGCGCTTTTCGCCATCAACTCGTTGCTTTTCCTTGTCTGCGGTATCGTATCTTACGAAATCCTCTACGCCCTCTTCTCCGACCGTATCCTTAAGCTCGTCCTCGAATCCAAGCTGAAGCATAATGTTCATCTCGGAGAAATCGAGCGATTCGCTCTCGGTCTTTTCGGGCTCCTCGACTGCTACCTCAGTCTCAGTCTCTGTCTCGGCATTGACAGTCTCAGCAACCTTTTCCTCGGGCTCTTCCGTATTTGCTCCAATCTCCTCGACCGTCTCCGCAAGGCGTTCCGCTTGCTTTGCTTTTTCCTCGCGGAAAAGCGTATAAATATCAACGGGGGGCTCGGATCTATCGGGATCGAGCGGCGCGTAAACGTCAAAGTCGAGTGCCTTGCCCGTCTCTGTACTGTCAATAACTATGTCGTTGAAGCCGTTTTCACCAACTGTATTTTCTTCGTTGCTCTCAGCATCAACAGAATCCACTGTAACACTTGGCATATCGATAATGCTATCCTCGTCATAAAGCGAGAATGTAGCAGGCTCCTCAAAGGTCTCGTAATCCTCAATGTTATCGGGGCTTTCGGTCTCAACTCGCAATTCGAGATCCTCAAAGGTAGTTTCATCGTCTTCGTCATCTTCAAGCTCTATCTCCGGCTCATCTTCGGATATCGGCGCTTCCGCCACAAGCTCATCGGGTAGCTCGAACAAGGAAGTCTCGTCGTAGGACATTTCCTCGGATATTTCTTCCAATACGGGCTCTTCCGCAACATCCCAAGGAGCGATATCCTCTTGCTCGTTACTCTCCTCAGCATCAGAGTCCCAAGGAGCCACATCTTCTTTGGATGCCTCGGAAATGGGCGCTTCAAAGAAAGCAAAAGGCTCTGCTTCTTCCTCTGCATCGTCGGGCTCTTCGAGCATTTCGGGCACTTCGGGCTGCTCGGGAATATCTTCCTCCACCACTGCTTCCTCAAGGAACTCGTTATCTATCGAATAGCTATTGTATCCATCGTTTTCCTCGTCGGATCCATCAAAGAAATCGAATCCCGAACTATTGGTATCGGACTCAAGATACTGCATTCTGAGGCGATCCTTGAGCGCCTCGTCATTCATATCCTCTCCCTTTTCCTCAGCGACAGACTCGGTAGTGGCTGCGGAATCCTCTGCCACGGAGCTTTTAAGTAGCTTCAGTATATCGTCAATGTTTTGCTCGTTGCTCATACGTCCTCCAAAATCAGTTGGTTCTGTGCTGTCTTGATACCTCTGCCAAAATTACGGCAGCTGCGGTAGACACGTTAAAGGAATTTACCTTTCCGTACATCGGGATCGAAACTATATAGTCGGATATCTCTTTGATCAAGTGGGAAACGCCGTCTCCCTCACTGCCGAGAACTACCGCACAGGGACACTTGAAATCTATATCGTAATATGCCTCTCCGCCCGCCTCTGCCGAGAATATCCATACTCCGTTCTTTTTAAGAAAATCAATGGTATTAGCAAGATTGGATACCTTTGCAATTGCAAGATGCTCTATCGCACCGCAAGAGGATTTCGTAACCACGGGTGTAAGACCTGCCGCGCGGCGCTTGGGAATTATAAGCCCGTGCGCACCTACGCCCTCGGCGCATCTTATAAGAGCTCCGAGATTATGCGGATCGGTTATGCCGTCAGCAATAACGATAAAAGGTTTTTCTCCACGCTCCTCGGCAATTGCGAGAATATCCTCGACTGAGCAATATTCCTTTTCCGCCGCCATAGCAATGATTCCCTGATGATTTGCGCCTGCGCACATATTGTCGAGCTTTGCCTTGTCTGCCTCGACTATCGGTATCCTTCTTGCCGCCGCTTCTCCGATGAGTGCGACGATAGAGCCCTCGCGCTCACCGCGCTGAACGATTATCTTGTCGATATCCCTACCGGATTTGAGCAGCTCTCGCACCGCATTTCTTCCGACGACCAACCCCTCGGAGACCTCTGCCGTTTCATAGCGATTGTTACGGTTATCATTTCTTCCCGTATTCCTTGACTTAGCTTTGTAATTATAATTTTTTCTGTCTTTTTCCATTTTGCACTGCCTCAAGCTTATAAATATAAATATACATAATAATTATATCATAAAATTTTAAATTTGTACATAGTTTTATAATACTTTTATAAATGATTTTTTGGAGATTATCTATGCAAAAGCAATCGGGAGCAAAGGGGCTGCGCATATACGCGCTTTTTACCCTGCTGTTTATCCTTTCCACAATCATGCTTGTACTGCTCGGCGGATTTATACGCAATATGCCGTCAAAAAAAGAAAGTGCCGCAGAAGGCGCACGCGGCACGGTAATAATAATCGACGCGGGACACGGCGGTGAGGATTGCGGCGCAATAGGAATTGACGGAACTCTTGAAAAGCACATAAACCTCAATATTGCACTAAGACTTGCGGAGTATCTTAGAAGCGCAGGTATGACTGTGAGACTCACACGCACCGAGGACAAAATGCTCTACGACAAAAATGCAGATTACGAGGGACGAAAAAAAGCACTTGATTTTGCACGCAGGCTTGAAATTGCGCAAAGCTATGAGGACGCGATATTCGTCAGCATTCATCTCAATTCCTTTCCACAGGCAAAATACAACGGACTTCAGGTATATTATTCTGATAATTCCCCGTATTCGCAAAAGCTTGCGCAAAAAATACAGAATCTGACAAGAGAGCTTCTGCTACCCAACAATCACCGAAAAATAAAATCTGCGGGAGATGATATTTACCTGCTTCACAAAATAGAATATCCCGCGGTGCTCGTGGAGTGCGGATTCCTTTCTAATCCCGAGGAATGTAAGCGTCTCTCCGAGAAAGAATATCAGTCTCAGCTTGCATTCGCGCTGTATTGCTCGATAGTAAATTATCTCACAGAATCGAAAAAACTGTAATTTTATATTGATTTTAGCAATTATTTATTGTATAATGATTATATAGTTTATGTTAAAGGAAGTTTGAAAATGAAGGGACTTAAAACCGTTTATATCTGCTCCGAATGTGAATATGAAAGTATGAAATGGCTTGGAAAATGTCCGAAGTGCAACAGCTGGAATTCCTTTGTTGAGGACGTTATTGATCTTTCCCCCGCGCCCGCAAAAAAGCTTTCCGCATCTATGGCGGCGGCAAGCGGCGCTTCGGCAACGCATTTCTCCGAGCTTGATTTTCCCGAATATATCCGCTCAAGCACGGGAATATCCGAGCTTGACAGAGTGCTCGGCGGCGGTCTTGTTACCGGCTCGGTAGTTCTGCTATCGGGTGAGCCGGGAATAGGAAAATCCACGCTTTTGCTTCAGATATGCGACTGCCTGGGAGAAAGCAAAAAGGTGCTGTACGTATCGGGAGAGGAATCCTCCGGTCAGCTCAAGCTCCGTGCCAAGCGCCTTCAGGTCATCGGATCAAGTCTTTACATACTGACCGAAACGAATATCGAAAACATACTTGAGCAGGCGGCAAAAATAAAGCCCGACGTAATAATCGTCGACTCGGTACAGACGATGTATTCGGACAAGATCAACTCATCGCCCGGAAGCGTATCTAACGTCAAGGAAGTCGCTATGGCGTTTATCAACAAGGCAAAAACCGAGGATATTTCTATAATTCTCGTCGGACATATCAATAAGGAAGGCAGTATAGCCGGTCCCAAGGTGCTTGAGCATATGGTTGACGCAGTACTCAGCTTTGAGGGCGACAAGCGACAGAGCTACAGGATCATACGCGCAAACAAAAACCGCTTTGGCTCCACCAACGAGATAGGCGTCTTTGAAATGACCGATACGGGTTTGCGCGAGATAGTCAACCCGTCCGAGATGCTGCTTGCGGACAGACCGTCCGACGCATCGGGAAACTGCGCGGTATGCACGCTTGAGGGCACGCGCCCGATAGTTGCGGAGATCCAGGCGCTCGTAACGCCCGCCTCGTCCCCTGCTCCGCGCAGGACCTCAAACGGCATAGATTACAATCGTACCTATCTTATACTCGCGGTGCTCGAAAAAAGGCTTGGACTCAGATTTTCGGCAAACGACGTATATATGAACGTTATCGGCGGTCTGCAAATAAACGAGCCGGCGTCCGATCTTGCTATTGCGCTTGCACTTATCTCGTCGCTGACAGACAAGGTAATTCCCGACGACCTGATCGCTATCGGCGAGCTTGGACTTGCGGGTGAATGCCGTGGCGTTGCCTGCATTGAGCAGCGTATCAAGGAAGCCGCGCGCATTGGCTTCACACGCGCACTCATTCCTCACGGAAACCTTACGGGAAATCTTTCGGTAAAAGGCATCGAGCTTATACCCGTCAAAAACGTATACGACCTTTTGCTGTACGTTAAGAAGCAATAAAAAAGACCGCATTGGCGTAGATTCTATTGAAAAAGACATGTTCAATTTGAGCATGTCTTTTTGTGTTTACGGCGTGCGACAAATCATAATTTTGAAACTTGCAGTTGATTTTTTCTCAATTATCGAGAGGTTGACTTTGCATTGGCGAGGTGATATACTATAATCACAGGAACGGTACCACCTGAATGATTTTGAAAGGATAGTTTTTATGACGATCGGACAAAACATCAAAAAATTGCGTAAAAACGCAGATATGACACAAGAGGAGCTTGCGGAAATGCTGTTGATCTCTTCCCAGGCTGTCAGCCGTTGGGAAACCGATTCCGCAATGCCGGATATAGCTTTGTTGCCTTCAATTTGCAATATTTTCAATGTATCCGCTGACGAGCTTTTAGGAATAGATATTGAAAAGCAACGCGAAGAAATCGAAGAAATACGAAAAAATGCGAGAACGTACTCTTCCCGCGGTTATAAAAAAGAAGCTCGAGAAATCTTGGAGACGGGTCTGCGAAAATTTCCCAAAAGCGATCCTATTATGCAGGATCTTATGTATATTGCATACAAGCAAAGCAGCAATAATATCTATACCGATGAGCAAAAAAAGCTTTTTCAACAGGAAACTATTCAATTAGGCGAAAAAATATTGGCTTCTTGTACGCAGGACGAGATAAGGAATTCTGCCTTACAGGTATTATGCTTTGTTTACAGCGATATGGGCGAAAATGAAAAAGCTCGGGAGCTCGCACAAAAAATGCCGCATTTGGCGGTCTGCCAACAAGTGTTAATGTCAAGAATAACCACGGGAGACGAACGCCTGAGCGCAAAGCAAACAGAGATACATTTGTATGTGCAATTTCTTGAAAGAGGCATTTGTCGAATGAATATAACGGTCAATGGCGATACAGCGATCAAGAAGTATGCCTGCTCAGAGATAAGACTATCGATCTGCTGCACGTTATATTTGAAGATGAAAACTTTGGATTTTATCATTGCCACTTAGCTGATATACATTCAGACCAAGCGAAATATTATGCAAAGCTTGGATCATCCGAAAAAACGCTGTACCATCTAAAAAAAGCATCAGATCATGCCATAGCATTTTTGAATTGGGATAAAGGCGGTGAATACACATGCTTGCTTTTCAAAGGAATGGAGAGAGGAACCTATACAACCTCCAGTACCTCCAACAATGCCCTTGTTTTGCTTGAAGCAATGAAATCAGAAAGCTTTAAATTTTTATTTGATCACGAGGAATTTATCGATATCAAAAAACAGTTGGAGCCTTTGGCGAAGCATTGGTAAAACAAAGTTGAGAATATTCCTGCGAGATCCGAACGGCGTTGCCGTTCGCCCTTCGGGTTTCGACTGCGTCCGCCCGTGTCATTCTGAGCGAAGCGGAGCGGAGTCGAACTGCGAAGCAGCACCGAGCAAAGCGAAGGTGGAATCTCGGGCGGACTCCGCTCAAGATGACACGCAGGGGGCAACACCTTCCGAAAAAATAACAAAAGGAGTACGAGCAATTTTGTCCGTACTCCTTTTGCTTTTCGGCAGGTAAAACCCGCTTTATGGCAGGTGTCCCTTAAACGGTCTTTTTTCGTCAGATCGAAAGGATCTTTGTTATCATATCGTTCATCAAAGCGTCGCGCTTGATATAATAAATATATCTTATAAGATGCTCGCAGGACTTCTCATCGCAAATTATATTCAAACACTGTTTCTATATAAAAGCAGACTTTTTGCAACATTTTGTATTAAAAATTGCAAAAAGCCTTTACAAAAGATATAGCCGTATGATATAATTTTTATTATTAAATTTTTTGCAGGTGCAAATTTCCCCGGAGGTACAAATTTATGGGTAGTGATACTATACAGATCCTCATCTCAATGGTCATCTATATGGCGGTGGTTATCGCGATAGGTGTTATTTTTGCAAAGCGAGCCAACAAAAGCTCGGACGATTATTTCCTTGGCGGACGCTCTCTTGGCCCGTGGGTAACGGCAATGAGCGCCGAAGCATCCGATATGAGCGGATGGCTACTTATGGGACTTCCCGGCGTAGCTTATTGGTGCGGACTCGCTGATGCCGCGTGGACTGCTATCGGTCTGGCGATCGGTACTTATCTGAACTGGCTTATCGTATCCAAACGTTTGCGCCGTTACAGCGTAAGAGCTAATAACTCGATAACGCTTCCCGACTTCTTCTCCAATCGTTTCCGCGAGAAGAACAAGGTTATTATGACTCTTGCCGCGCTCTTTATTCTTATATTCTTTACCGTTTATGCGGCAAGCTGCTTCGTTACCTGCGGAAAGCTCTTCTCTACACTTTTCGGCGCTCCCTATATCGCTATGATGATACTCGGCGCAGTATTCGTTCTTCTTTATACGCTCCTCGGTGGATTCCTTGCCGAGAGCGCATCCGACTTTATGCAGGGCATCGTAATGATAATTGCCCTTGTAGTCATCGTAGTTATCGGAACTGTATCGGCAGGCGGATTTGGCGCTGTAATGGATAACGCCCAAAGCATTCCCGGATTCTTTGAATTCTTCGGACTTGCAAGTCCTGAGCTAAATGAAGCGGGCGAGCAGATTGTTATCGGCGGCAAGCCTATATTCGGTGAAGCGTCTAAATATTCTCTGCTCCAGGTTTGCTCGATGCTCGCGTGGGGTCTCGGCTACTTCGGTATGCCTCAGGTTCTCCTTCGCTTTATGGCGATTCGCCACGAGGATGAGCTCAAGCGTTCAAGAAGAATTGCTATGATATGGGTAATCATCTCTCTTGCGGTTGCGGTATTTATCGGTATTATGGGTAGAGCCCTTTATCCCGACGCTTTCGTTACCGCTTCGTCGGCAGAAAATATATTCATCAAGATATCCACGAATGCACTTCCCCCGATTCTTGCAGGATTCGTTATGGCAGGTATTCTCGCGGCGACCATCAGCTCGTCCGACTCCTATCTGCTTATCGCGGCATCCGCCGTTGCCAAAAACGTTTATCAGGGCGTTGTCAGAAAAAAAGCTACCGACAAGCAGGTAATGTGGGTAACGAGGATCACGCTCCTTGTTATTGCTCTCGTAGCTATCGTTATTGCGCTTGATGAGGACAGCGTGATATTCAACGTGGTTTCGTTTGCGTGGGCAGGATTTGGCGCTACTTTCGGTCCGCTTATGTTGTTCTCGCTCTTCTGGAAACGCATAAATCGCGCGGGTGCGATTGCAGGTATGGTCAGCGGTGCTTCAATGGTATTCCTCTGGAAGCTCGTTATCAGCAAGCTCGGCGGCGTATTTGCGATCTATGAGCTGCTTCCCGCATTTATAATCTCGTCAATTTTCATCGTTGTGGTATCCTTGCTCACCGCTCCCCCCTCAAAAGAGGTTGAAGAAGATTTCGAAGCGGTCAAGAATGCGGCACAGAGTGTTGAATAATAAAAATCCCGAGCTCTTAGTCTCGGGTGCTAAAGGACAGTAATAAATTAATAGCCTCGGTATGGGAACACTATGCCGAGGCTTAATCTGTTTCTGTCGTTCAAAATAATTAACTGTTAGTTAAATCCTTATTTCTTATGCTTCGCTTGTAAATGCTCAGATTTATGATATAATATAATCAGAAACGGGCCTGTTTACTTTACTTACAAGGAGAATCATAATGGAACTGAACATTGGAATGAATATTAAACGTTTGCGCCTTGCTAAAGGATTGACGCAGGAGCAACTTGCGGAGCTTTTGACTATCTCAACGGCAGCAGTAAGTAAATGGGAAGCCAAAAACACCTATCCCGATATTACGATGTTGTTTCCACTTGCGGAGATATTCGGCGTTACCGTTGACGAACTTTTAGGATATGATGAAGCAAAAGCCAAGGCAGATGTGGATAAAATACTCGCAGAATATCAGCGGCTGTATGTGGAAGGAAGATTTGCTGAAGGAAAGGAGTTGATTGTCAATGCACGAAAGAAATATCCCCACGATTATCGCATTATGAATAAGTATATGTGGGATGTCGCGGGCGGAAGTGCAGGAAATGATTCTAAAACTTTGCTGAAAAACAAGGACGAATTGACACAGTTATGCGATTGTATTTTGGAAGGATGCACTCAGGATGATCTTCGCGCGGAAGCAATCAATATGAAAGCAAAGCTTCTTCATGCCGCAGGCGATACCGAAGCAGCTCTTGAAATTCTGTCAAAACTTCCCGCATGGCACGCGCCAATTATGAAGGAACAGCTTTTTGGCAAGGATACCACAGAATACCGCTATTGGAACAAAAAGAATTGCTATGGTTTAATGGATGTGATGTCTATCAAACTCGCACGGATTATTCGCTTTGATCCCGTGCTTTCTGTTGCAGAAAAGATTGAACGTCTTGAGCTGATGGCAGAGGCTTTTGCAGAAATGAGCAAACGGAAAGACCTTGAATGTTTTTGTATTGGGGAGGAATCCATCTATGCAATTTTAGCGGGCATGCTTAAAACAGATAACGCTCCTATCGATGACGTGATCCGCATCAGAGAAAAGCAATTTGCTTCAATGGAAAGAATAATGAAGCTTGCCGAAACCGATGATGTTCTCAAAGAGCAAATTAAATCCACATATAAATCTGATGATATGGTTGCATGGCAATTGAATCGTCTTTTGAACTCACCTCATCCTCAATTTGCAAAGCTTAGAGAAAATAAGAAATATCTTGAAATGCTCAATAAGAGGGCAAAATAAAGTTAGCCTCCGACAAAGGGAGTTCCTTGTCGGAGGCAGACTTATATCTAAAATTGTTTTCGTCACAACTTCTTATAATTCTCATACTTCCTCTTCGCCGCGTCCTCGCCTTGCTCGAACAAGGTTTTGGCTTCGTCGGG
>JAFXHA010000063.1 GCA_017536635.1 Clostridia bacterium | reverse complement strand
GGAGGATATAAAAAATGGCAAAAAGAAAAGACTTAAAGAAGATTTTGATTATCGGCTCAGGACCTATCGTAATAGGTCAGGCTGCAGAGTTTGACTATGCGGGAACTCAGGCGTGCCTTGCGCTCCGTGAGGAGGGCTACGAGGTAGTGCTCGTCAACTCCAACCCCGCAACTATTATGACCGATACAACGATAGCAGACAAGGTCTATATGGAGCCTTTGACTCTTGAATACGTGGCAAAGATACTCAGATACGAGCGTCCTGATGCAATAGTTCCCGGTATCGGCGGACAGACGGGACTTAACCTTGCTATGCAGCTTGAGAAGAAGGGCGTTCTCCGTGAGTGTCATACAGAGCTTCTCGGAACGAGCAGCGAGAGTATCGAGCGTGCCGAGGACAGAGAGCTTTTCAAGGAGCTTTGTCAGTCGATCGGTGAGCCTACCATTCCTTCCGAGATAACTTATAGCATTGAGGAAGCAAGGGCGGCAGCAGCAAGAATAGGCTATCCCGTAGTGCTTCGTCCCGCGTTTACGCTCGGTGGCACGGGCGGTGGATTTGCAAATGACGAGGCAGAGCTTATTGAGATCGGTATGAACGCGTTTAAGCTTTCCCCCGTGCATCAGGTGCTCATCGAAAAGAGCGTTAAGGGATACAAGGAGATAGAGTTCGAGGTTATGCGCGACTCTGCTGACAATGCTATAACCATATGCGGAATGGAGAATATCGACCCCGTTGGAGTTCACACGGGAGACTCTCTCGTTGTAGCTCCTATACTTACGCTTAACGATCACGACCTCAAGATGCTCAACGACAGCGCGATAAAGATAATCAGAAGTCTGAAGATCGAGGGTGGCTGTAACGTTCAGTTTGCGCTCAATCCCGAAACGAGCGAGTATTATCTTATCGAGGTAAACCCCAGAGTTTCACGTTCCTCGGCACTTGCATCCAAGGCGAGCGGATATCCCATTGCCCGCGTTACCGCAAAGATCGCTGTCGGAATGACGCTTGACGAAATAAAGATAGCTAACACCACCGCGGCAAAGGAGCCCAGACTTGACTATATAGTTGCTAAGTTCCCGAGATTCCCGTTCGATAAATTCACTTCTGCTTCCAATAAGCTCGGTACGCAGATGAAGGCAACGGGTGAGGTAATGGGAATCGGCTCAAACCTTGAGGAGTGTATGCTCAAATCCGTGCGCTCGCTTGAGACGGGTGTAAATCACTTTTATCTTGCTAAATTTGATAATATGACTACCGAGGAGCTCAAGGCTTATCTGCTTGAGTTCAAGGACGACAATATCTTCGCGATCGCAGAGCTCTTGCGTCGCGGTGTAAGCGTTGACGAGCTTCACGATATAACCAAAATAACCGCATACTTCCTTGAGGCAGTAAAGAGAATCGTGGATATGGAAAAGCTGCTCAAGGAAAACAAGGGCAACGCTGACGTTCTTCGCGATGCGAAGAAGATGGGATTCTGCGACAAGTTCATCGCAAAGCTCTGGGAAACTGACGAGCTTTCGGTATGCGCTACGCGTAAGGCAAACGGTATCGTTCCCGTGTTCAGAATGGTAGATACGCTCCATACGGGTGCGTATATCCCTTATTTCTATTCGTCCTATACGGGTGAGAATGAGTCGATACTCACCGAGAGAAAGAAATCGATAGTTCTTGGCGCAGGACCGATACGCATTGGTCAGGGCGTTGAGTTCGACTACTCCACCGTTCACGCAGTAAGCACTATAAAGCAATCGGGCTACGAGGCTATCATCATCAACAATAACCCCGAGACCGTTTCGACCGACTACACCACAAGCGACAAGCTTTATTTCGAGCCTCTCACTCCCGAGGACGTTATGAATATAATCGACTTTGAAAGCCCCGAAGGCGTTATCGCGTCTCTTGGCGGACAGACGGCGATCAACCTTGCCGAGCCGCTTCGTAGCCGCGGAGTCAAGATAATCGGTACCGATTGCGATGCGATCGAGAGAGCAGAGAACAGAGACAGCTTTGAAAAGATCCTTGAAAAGCTTAACATTCCTCAGCCTATGGGTAAGGCAGTTACCAATATTGAGGACGGCGTTAACGCCGCAAAGGAGATAGGCTATCCCGTGCTCGTTCGCCCCAGCTTCGTTCTTGGCGGCAGAGCTATGCAGATAGTCGCAAACGAGGATCAGCTTCGCCATTACCTCAAGACCGCCGTTGAGATAGACGAGGACAAGCCCGTGCTTGTTGACAAGTATATCATCGGTAAAGAGGTCGAGGTCGACGCTATCTGCGACGGCAGAGACGTTTTCGTTCCCGGAATTATGGAGCTCGTTGAGAGAACGGGTATCCACTCGGGCGACTCGATAAGCGTTTACCCCTCGTTCAGCATCTCCAACAAGGTCAAGGGAATCATACTTCAGTACGCAAAGCAGCTCGGTCTCGGCATCGGTATCGTCGGACTTTACAACATTCAGTTTATCGTTGACGAAAACGAAAAGGTATATATCATCGAGGTCAACCCCCGTTCCTCGAGAACCGTTCCTTTCCTTTCCAAAGCAACGGGATACAGCCTTGCTGATATAGCCACCGAGGTAATTATGGGCAAGAGCCTCAAGGAGCAGGGAATATTCGATCTGTATCCTGAGGAGAAGAAGAGATGGTACGTTAAGGTTCCCGTGTTCTCCTTCAACAAGATAAGAGGACTTGATGCTTATCTCTCCCCCGAAATGAAATCCACGGGTGAGGCGATAGGATATGACGACAAGCTTAACCGCGCGCTTTACAAGGCGCTTCAGGCATCGGGTATGCACCTTCAGAATTACGGAACCGTGCTTGTAACCATTGCTGACAGAGATAAGGAGGAGGCACTTCCTCTTATCCGCCGCTTCTACGATCTCGGCTTCAATATAGAGGCGACGAGCGGAACGGCTAACTTCTTAAAGAAAAACGGCATCAGAACGCACGTTCTCGGTAAGATCAGCGACGGAAGTGACGAGATTCAGGAGTCTATCCGTCAGGGACATATCGCATACGTTATCAACACCAGCGATATCGCATCAAAGGGACAGAACAAGGACGGATACGAGATAAGAAAAATTGCAATAGAGAGCAATGTTACAATGTTTACCTCGCTTGATACCGTCAAGGTCCTGCTTGACGTTCTTGATGAGACTACACTCAGAATTTCAACGATTGACGCGTGAGGAAAAAATGAAACAGGGATTATTTGACATAATTGAAAATACAGCGCTCACAGATAACGTAATGAAAATGGTCCTCGCGGGTGATACATCGGATATCACCCGTCCGGGACAGTTTATAAACATAAAGCTCGACGGACTTTATCTGCGCCGTCCGATATCGGTGTGCGACAGAGACGGTAAAACCGTAACCATTATCTACAAGGTAGTGGGCAGAGGCACGGAGCAGATGCGCGAGATGCAGAGCGGAAGCCTTGACGTCCTTACGGGACTCGGAAACGGATACGATACGTCCGTCTCGGGAGATAAGGCTTTGCTTATCGGCGGCGGCGTAGGCGTTCCCCCGCTTTATATGCTCGCAAAGGAGCTTATAGCAAAGGGTGTTCAGGTTTCGGTGATACTTGGATTCAACACCGCAAGCGAGGTTTTTTACGAGAAGGAGTTCGAAGCGCTCGGAGCTACGGTTACCGTAACGACGGTGGACGGTACTAAGGGTGTCAAGGGATTCGTTACCGCGGCGATGGAGAACGCAGATTACAGCTATTTTTACACCTGCGGCCCCGAGCCTATGCTGAAAGCCGTTTATAATGCCTCGAGGACGAGCGGACAGTTCAGCTTTGAGGAGAGAATGGGCTGTGGCTTCGGCGCTTGTATGGGTTGCTCCTGCAAGACGCTTTATGGGAACAAGAGAATATGTAAGGACGGCCCCGTGCTCGTAAAGGAGGAGATAATATGGGAGAAATGAAGGTAAATCTTTGCGGCATCGAGCTCGATAATCCGATAATTCCCGCAAGCGGAACCTTTGGATACGGCTATGAGTTCGCAGAGCTCTACGATATAAACATTCTCGGTACTTTTTCCTTTAAGGGAACGACCAAGGACGCAAGATTCGGAAATCCCACGCCGAGAATCGCCGAGTGCGAGGCGGGAATGATAAATGCCGTCGGACTTCAGAATCCCGGTGTTGAAAAGGTCATCTCCGAGGAGCTGCCAAAGCTTGCAAAATGCTTTGACAAGAAGGTAATGGCAAACGTCAGCGGATTCTCGGTCGAGGATTACGCTTATACCTGCGAGAAGCTTGATAAGTGCGAGCAGGTAGGTTGGCTTGAGGTAAACGTCAGCTGTCCTAACGTTCACGGCGGCGGAATGAGCTTCGGCACGTCTCCCGAGGCTGCGGCAGAGGTTACACGCGCCGTCAAGGCGGTAACGACAAAGCCTGTGCTTATAAAGCTTTCGCCAAACGTTACCGACATCGTTTCCATTGCAAAGGCTTGCGAGGATGCGGGTGCTGACGGCATCAGCCTTATAAATACTCTGCTTGGAATGAGAATAGACCTTCGCACAAAGAAGCCGGTCATCGCAAATAAGATGGGCGGATTTTCGGGAAGCGCAATATTCCCCGTGGCAGTACGAATGGTATATCAGGTAGCAAACGCGGTAAAGATCCCCGTTGTCGGAATGGGCGGAGTAAGCCGTGCCGAGGACGTTATCGAGCTTATGCTCGCGGGTGCAACTGCCGTTGAGGTGGGAGCGGCAAATCTTGTCGATCCCTTCGCTTGCAGAGATATAATCAACGATCTGCCGAGAGTTATGGATAAATACGGCATCAAATCACTCAATGATATAATAGGAGGAGCAAAATAATGGGAAAAGACGTAATTATCGCGTGTGATTTCGACAGCGCGGAAAAAACATTTGCATTTCTTGATAAGTTCACGGGCAGAAAGCCTTTTGTCAAGATAGGCATGGAGCTTTACTATGCAGAGGGTCCCTCGATAGTAAAGGAGATAAAGAAGAGAGGGCACAAGATATTCCTTGATCTTAAGCTTCACGATATTCCTAACACGGTTAAAAAGTCTATGGCGGTTTTGTCCAGACTTGACGTTGATATGACCAACCTTCACGCATCGGGAACTAAGAGAATGATGGAGGCGGCAATAGAGGGACTTACCCGCGAGGACGGCACAAGACCTATGCTTATTGCCGTAACACAGCTTACCTCGACCGATCAGGAGGCTATGGAGAACGATCTGCTCATCAAGGAGCCTATCGATAAGGTCGTTATGCATTACGCGCACAACGCAAAGCTCGCAGGTCTTGACGGCGTAGTTTGCTCGCCCCTTGAGGCAGGCAAGGTCCACGACAGATGCGGAAAGGATTTCGTTACCGTTACCCCCGGCGTAAGATTCGCTGACGGTGAGGTAGGAGATCAGAAGAGAGTTATGACTCCCGCTCAGGCAAAGGAGATTGGCTCGGATTATATCGTTGTCGGAAGACCGATAACCGCGGCAGAGGATCCCGTTGCGGCATACGAGAGATGCGTTGCCGAGTTCGTTGGCTGAACGGATGATTGAAAGTATATTTTTTGACCTTGACGGAACGATTGTTAATTCCGAGCAGGGTGTTACGCGCTCTGTCGTCTACGCGCTCGAAAAATTCGGCATCGAGGAGACTGACCGAGAGAAGCTGCTCAAGTTTCTCGGACCGCCGCTGAGTTATAGCTTTATGACCTTTTACGGCTTTGACCGTGATAGCGCCGAGCGGGCGGTGGCATATTACAGAGAGCGCTACGTACCGATAGGAATACACGAAAACGAGGTGTATGAAGGGATCCCCGAGCTTCTGCGCACCCTGAAGGAGAGCGGCAGAAGAGTGTTCGTCGCGACCTCAAAGCCCGAGCATTTCGCAAAGACGATACTCTCGGAGCTTGGACTCGATAAGTATTTCGACGGGATCTACGGAAGCACGCTCGATGAGACGAGAAACACAAAGGATCTCGTGCTTGAGTACGCAATAAAGGAAGCGGGGATCACCGACAAGAGCCGCGCCGTGATGGTCGGAGACAGATATCACGACGTCGAGGGCGCAAAAAAGAACGGTCTTGAATGTATCGGAGTTCTTTTTGGATTCGGAGACCGCGAGGAGCTGCTCGGCGCAGGCGCGATCGACGTCGCCGAGACGGCTTATGAACTTGAAAAAATATTGTTGAAATAAAGGAGAATAAGAAAATGGAAAAGCTTATTGCAAAGGATCTACTTAAAATAAAGGCGGTATTCTTCCGCCCCGAAGAGCCCTTCACCTGGGCGAGCGGAATTAAGAGCCCCGTTTATTGCGACAACCGTCTTACTCTTACCGCACCCGAGGTAAGAAACGACGTAGAGAACGGCCTCGCACAGCTTGTTAAAGCTCATTATCCCGAGGTAGAGGTGCTTATGGGTACTTCCACCGCAGGTATCGCTCACGCGGCAATAGTTGGACATCTGCTCGATCTTCCTATGGGCTACGTTCGTTCGGGCTCTAAGGATCACGGCAGACAGAATCAGATAGAGGGTAAGCTTGAGGCAGGTCAGAAGGTAGTCGTAGTTGAGGATCTTATCTCTACCGGCGGAAGTGTTATCGAGGTCGTAAACGTGCTTCGTGAGGCAGGCGCAGAGGTCCTCGGCGTTGTCAGCATCTTCACTTACGGTATGCAGAAGGGAATTGACAGACTTGCGGCAGCAAACGTAAAGAACGTTTCGCTTACCAACTTTGACGTTATCGCACAGGTAGCGTCCGATGAGGGATACATCAAGGAAGAGGACATCAAGCGTCTTATCGCGTTCAGAAACAATCCTTCGGACGAGAGCTGGATACAGAAATAATCATCACAGGAGATTCTTATGAGAAGCCTTATAGATATTTTGGATCTTTCCGTACAGGACATTGACGAGCTTATCGCGCTTGCTACGGATATCATCGAGAATCCGGGTAAGTATTCGGATAAGTGCCGCGGCAAAAAGCTCGCGACCGTATTTTACGAGCCCTCGACGAGAACGAGAATGAGCTTCGAGGCGGCTATGTATGAGCTTGGCGGAAACGTGCTCGGATTTTCCGAGGCAAGCAGCTCGTCGGCGTCCAAGGGAGAGAGCGTTGCCGATACGGCGAGAATGCTCGAATGCTACGTTGATATAATCGCTATGCGTCATCCCAAAGAGGGCGCGCCGCTGGTTGCGTCGAACAACGTAAATATTCCCGTTATCAATGCGGGCGACGGTGGACACAATCACCCCACGCAAACGCTTGCAGACCTCTTTACTATCAGTCGTGAAAAGGGAAGACTTAATAACCTCACGGTAGGCTTTTGCGGAGACCTTAAATACGGTCGTACCGTGCATTCGCTTATCGCAGCCCTCTCGCGTTATACGGGCATCAAGATAGTTCTTATCTCTCCGCAGGAGCTCAGGATCCCCAGCTACGTTGAGTATGATATTCTTAAAAAATACAATATGGATTACGTTGAGACCGAAAGCCTTGAGGATAGCATCGGCGATCTTGATATTCTTTATATGACGAGAATTCAGAGAGAAAGATTCTCCGATTTCGACGAGTATGAGAGACTCAAGGACAGCTATATCCTCACTCCCGAAAAGATGGAGAAGGCAAAGAGCGATATGTGTGTTCTTCATCCTCTGCCCAGAGTTAATGAGATCAGCACCAAGATAGATAAGGATCCTCGAGCTTGCTATTTCAAGCAGGCGCTCAACGCAAAGTATATCCGTATGGCGCTCATTCTCAAGCTGCTTGAGGGCGCGTATGAAAACAACCGCACCGAAAAGTGCGCGGAGCTTGTTGTCAACGAGCTCAAGTGTACCAACCCCAGATGTATTACCACTACCGAGCAGGAGCTTGACCACATCTTCAAGGGTACTGACGTTGAAAACGGCATCTACCGTTGCATCTATTGCGAAAAGAAGAAAACGAGAATAAAATAAAATTACGATAAGGAAAAGCCCTCCCCTTTGGGGAGGGCTCAAGTTGCATTTGCGCTCAAACGGGGCTGTCGATAACGTTCGCAAAGCGAACTTGCAAAAATATTCGGTTATATTTACAAGGTGCAGCTTTTGTGATATAATAAGAACGGCATATGATATAATTTTATTACGTTGAATTTAGCGAGGTGATTTCAATGAAATATGAAAAATCGTGCGGCGCCGTTGTTTTTACCGAATCAGACGGGGAGATCAAATACCTTTTGATATCAAGTCTTGAAGGAATATATGGGTTTCCAAAGGGGCACGTGGAAGGAAACGAAACAGAGACGGAAACCGCACTCAGAGAGGTTTATGAGGAAACAAATTTAAAGATTGAGCTGATAAATGGATTCCGAACAACTACCGAATATTTTATGCCGACCAAGGAAGCGCTCAAGCAGGTCGTTTACTTTTTGGGAAGATTTGAAAACCAAAACGTAGTTTATCAAAAGGAAGAATTGTCCGGAGCTTGCCTGGTGAATTATTTGGACGCAATGGAGATGCTTCAATTCGATAATTCAAAGCGAATTTTGAAAGAAGCAAATGACTATTTGTTAAATAATTTTAATTGAAAGTGAACGAGCCCGTCGGAATTCGACGGGCTCGGATCTTTACTGTTCCTGATATCTTTTGAACCAACCCTTGTCGTGCTGGCAGGTGGGACAGATCTGCGGGGGCTCGGCACCCGTGATGATATATCCGCAATTTATGCATATCCATTTGGTCTGCGAGTCGTCCGAGGCAAATGCTGTGCCGCTGTCCAGCTGACCTTTCAGCTTCGCATAGCGCTCCTCGTGCATCTTTTCGATGCTTGCTACTCGCTCGAAAAGTCCCGCGAGATAGTCAAATCCTTCTTCACGCGCTTCTTTGGCAAAGTCCGCGTACATAGATGCCCATTCGTAGTGCTCTCCGCCGATAGCGTCGGCGAGATTTCCCGAGGAATCCTTCATTCCGCCGAGATATCTGAACCAGATCTCTGCGTGCTCCTTTTCGTTTTCCGCGGTTTCGTTGTATATCTGAGATATTTCTATAAGTCCGTCAAGTTTTGCCTGCTCGCTGAAAAGTCGGTATTTGAGATATGCGCGCGATTCGCCCGTGAGCGCGGTGTCGATGTTCTTTTCGGTTTTTGTGCCTTTCAGGGCTTCAAGTCCTTTTCCTTGCTTTGTGTAAAGTTCCATAAATTCTCCTTTCGGCTGTTTGTTTAAATTTATTTTTGCCATATATTTCCGAGTTATTCAATAAAGATTGACAAAACGCCTCAAAAGAGATATAATATTTACGAAATATGATATAGGAGCATTGATATGAAAAGGATAACAAGCTTTAGCGTAGACCACGATTTTATAGGCGAGGGAATGTATATATCGCGTATAGACGGAGATATAGTTACGTACGATCTGCGTACCCGAAAGCCGAACTGCGGCGATTATATGGATAATATCACGATGCACTCGGTCGAGCATATGTTTGCGACCTACGTGAGAAACTCCGAGATCGGTGAGAAGGTCATATATTTTGGCCCTATGGGCTGCAGAACGGGATTTTATCTGTTGGTCAGAGACGTAGAGCCAAGCAAGGTCGCCGATATCGTGCGCAAGACTCTTGTGAATATTATAAATCACGGCGGAGAGATGTTTGGAAACACACGCAAGGAGTGCGGCAACTATAAGGAGCTCTCGCTCGAGGCGGCAAAGATAGAGGCGAAAAGATATCTTGAGTTTATTCCCGAGGAAAAAAGCGACTTTTCTTACCCGCAGGCGTAAAAAGCATCAATTATTAAGTGATTGGCACCATGTATCGAGGGCGTGATTTATAAGATTTAGAAAGGAAATTAAATTATGAGGAAAAAATCACCGATACTTGTAATTATCATCTCGTTTGTGGTGTGTGCTATCGTAGCATTTACGTATATGGCTTTAACAGGTCCGTTGCCGAGTGAATATTATATTTTTCAAAATATTGAAGAATGCGAGAATTTGATTCCGACCGATATGGATGACGAAAGCTTTGAGCGATATGATATGCCAATGAACGACAAAGATTTAGACAGCTTATCCTACAATAATTTTTTTGGCGGAAGCTTCAAGTCGGATTCATTACAGTATGAAATTTTTGCATATGAGTTTGAAGATTATGATTCAGCCTTAAAATACTATGCGAATGTAGTAGGTCAAAACTTCAATTCGCTTAAGGAGTTAGAACGTGATAGCTTTTTCTTGGCATCTCAAGGAACGTCATATCAGCTTGTTGTGATATTACAAAACAAAGCATACAAATTGAACGCACCAAATAAATACATCGATGAAATAAACGAATTGTTAGCAAATACATTTTCTCAAAAAATTAATTGATAAGTTTGTTTTTTGAATAAAAAATAAAATAAAAGCGAAAAAAAGGTATTGATAACCAAAAACATTTGTGTTATAATGTTTGAGTCAGCCGAAAAGGGCAGATATGGTGGGATTGGCGCAGTTGGTTAGCGCGTCAGGTTGTGGCCCTGAAGGCCGTGGGTTCGAATCCCATATCTCACCCCAAAATAAAAGCACCGTGCATCGCACGGTGCTTTCCTTTTTCGATGAACTTCGAGATTCAGAGCCCCATGAATTTTATCGCAGGTGTTCCAACAGCGGTACTGTTTATTTTTTATGTTCTTTAGATAGCTCTGCGTCAATATAGGCCTTGAAGTTGTCAAACACCTTTTGCTCCATTGGGTCGGTGAAAAATTTATTTCGTTCGCGCAGCTCCTTCATTCGCTTTGCGCGTTTCTTTGCCTGCGATAGCGGTATTTTGCAACGTCTCGCGATGTCCTCATCATCGTAGATATCCAATGTGTTCAGCACGCAGGCAGGGCAGAGCAGACGCAGGGCAAACTTATCTGCCTGATCCTCGGCCTTGGGCTTTGTGCCGAACGACTGAACGTTTGCGTATTGCGCGTGCGTCAGCGCGTGTCCGAGAAATATATGTCCGAGCTCGTGCGCTATCGTAAAGCGCGAGAACTCGATCGGTTGCGTGTCGTCATAAATAATAAACCATCTGACGCCGTTAAAATATGCCTTGCCGCGCTCGCCCGGCAAAAGATCGTTTACCGCGCTGTTTTTGATCACGCGGATGCCCGTAGCACGAGTGATCTTCAATACGTCGACAGGTAAAGAATCGATCTCGAAGTCCAAAAGACATTTCCACGCACAGTCTCTTATATTTTGATACAGTCCGTAATACATAGCAGCTCTTGTTTAGTTACGTAAGATCCTCGTCGGTCTCGGGTGCTGTCTCTATGGCGCGCCAATCTTCCTTTGACTTCTTTGTTATCATCGGCGGGCGGTTGTCCTCTGAGCTTGCGGCGCTGTAAAGCTTGGTGTGAGGATTGAGGATAGTCGCGCGCTTGGATATTCCGAGTATATCGTCAATAGCCAGTTGCAGCTCCTTGTGCTCTCTGTATGCCTCGATAAGCTCCATTTCGTGAGTTGTGATTGACGCGTTGGATCTTTGTATATCGTAGCCCAAAAGCTCGACAGGAGATACCTCGAGGGCGTTTGCCAATGCGACCAGCCTTGACTGCGTGAGGTCAACGCCGCCAAGCTCTATTTTATTTATGCTTGAGCGAGAGGTATAGCCTGCTTTTGTTGCCAGCTCCTCTTGTGTCATATTAAGCTCTATACGTCTGTTTTTGATTCTTCTTCCCAAATCTTTAAGGTCAAACATATTTACACCCCCTTATATAATTAAGATACCACAAAATCCGCATAAAATCAACATTTTTTTGAAAAATACATAAAAACTATTGACAAATTTTGGCGTGTGGTGTAAAATTATTGTAGAATTAAATTCACGCGAGGATATAAGTATGACTAACACCGAAATGCTTGAAAGAAAAATAGAGGAAAAAGGTATAACGGTAGAGGAGCTTTCTGCGGCTGTCGGGCTTTTGCCCTGCGACCTTTTGCGCAAGATGGGCGGGAAAGAGGAGTTTTTGGTCAGTGAGCTCTGGAGTATCGGAAGGACGATAGGCCTTGATAAAAACGAGCTGGAAGAAATTTTTTTGAAGAACTTGTAGAATTTAAAGCTACAAAAAACAATGACGGTGTGCAAACTGACTTTGGAGGGAGGTGGCTCGGCGTTGGTATATGAGCCTGTGAGATATGAGACGGTCGATGAAAGACGGTTCTCTGAGGATATCGGAAGCTACACGGCGTTCGGCATAAGAGCGCTTGATAAAGAGGGGAATGAGATAAGATATTGCGCGGACGTATCGCCTTGTGAGGTCGATGCGAAAAGACTTTGCGATATGTGCAACGCATTTCAGCTCTCGCCCTTGCATTTGCTGGATTTTATTGAGGATAACCTATAAAAGCTATTGACAAAGGTCGAAAAAAATAGTATAATCTAAATATGGATAAAAAGTTGAGAAGCCGTCCTGTATGGGCGGCTTTTCAAGATTATTGAGGTATCGTTTATGGCAGGCAGACATATAAATATTCCAATATTCATACCGCATCTCGGATGCCCGAATATGTGCGTATTTTGCAACCAGCGTTCTATTTCGGGGCACAGCGAATTTCACGCCGAGAGCGTGCGCGGCGAGATCGAGGCGGCGCTTTCCACGTCGCTTGATACCGACGAGCGCGAGATAGCCTTTTTCGGCGGCTCTTTTACGGGTATAGACCGAGCTCTGATGAGAGAGCTGCTCGGCATCGCATACGAATACGTGCAGTCGGGAAAGGTTGGCAGCATCAGGCTTTCTACGCGCCCCGATTATATAGACGGCGAGATACTCGGTATCCTTTCGCGCTACGGTGTAAAAACGATAGAGCTTGGGCTTCAGAGCTTTGATGACGGGGTGCTTATCGCAACGAAGCGGGGGCACACGAGAGAATGCGCTGAGCGCGCCTGCCGAGCTATAAAGGATGCGGGCTTTGAGCTTATCGGACAGATGATGATAGGACTGCCCGAGGCGGATATGGAGAGCGAGATAATGACCGCGCGGGAGATATGCAGGCTTGGAGCAGATGGAGCAAGAGTATATCCGACCGTCGTGTTTTACGATACCGAGCTTGCGCATATGTGTGAGCGCGGTGAGTACGTGGCACTTGACAACGAGAGCGCGGTTATGCGCACCAAGGAAGTGCTGAAGGTATTTGATGCGGCGGGTGTGCCGTGCATCCGCGTCGGACTTTGCGCCAGTGAAAATCTTGCCGACGCCTCCAAGGTGATGGGGGGCGCGGATCACAGCTCGATAGGCGAGCTGGCTATGGGTGAGCTTTATTTTGACAGGATATGCGAGGAGATAGAAAAGCGGAATATCCGCGGTGGAGAGCTGACGGTTTTCGTGTCGCGCGGCTCTGTTTCCAAGGCTGTGGGGCAAAAAAAGAAAAATAAAGTCAGAATTTGTCAAAATTACGGCATTAAGCGTGTAAAAGTGCTTGAAAAAAGTGAAATTATAGGGTATAATATAATATTAGAGCATAATATATAAATATTATATTATATAGACATACTAATGCGAATCTATTAAGGCAAGGGAGAAACAACGTGTACTTAAAATCGCTCGAACTTCAAGGATTTAAATCATTTCCCGATAAGACCAAGCTGACCTTTGAGGGTGGCGCCACGGTCATCGTCGGACCTAACGGAAGCGGAAAATCGAATATTTCGGACGCTATGCGCTGGGTTCTCGGCGAGATCTCGTCAAAGAGCATCCGAGGCACGAAAATGGAGGACGTTATCTTCATAGGCTCGGAGAGCCGCCGT
>JAFXHA010000062.1 GCA_017536635.1 Clostridia bacterium | reverse complement strand
TCAAGAGGCGCTTGCAAATGCGGGCGCCTCTTTTGCGATGATTCGGAAAAATATTAATATAATGCTATAATCGGCGTTATAAATTAAGATTTTGCATTTACCTTCCTTGAAAATATGCTATAATATTGGTGTAACATAATATTTAGGAGGCTGTTATGAAATTTGGAATATGCACGGGCGCGGAAAAGCTTGAATATATCAAAGGCTTGGGATTTGACTATGCAGAGGGGAGTCTGAGTGCGATCTCCAAAATGACCGACGAGAAATTTGATATAGTATGCGCCGCGCTTGAGAAAACTCAAATGTCTTTTGAGGCTGTAAATGGATTTTGCAGTTCGGATCTGAAGCTTTCATATAATATTGATCTTAAGGCGATAAAAGCTTATGCCGAAATGGCGCTTGCAAGAGCTGCGAGGCTCGGAACAAAAATAGTAGTTATTGGTAGCGGCGGCGCGAGAAAAATACCCGAGGGCTGTAGTGTGGAAGAAGCCGAGGAGAATTTCAAAATGGCTCTTGTTACCGTAGCGGACGTAGCTTCTGTCTATGGAATGAAGGTCGCGATAGAGCCGCTCAGCGATGATAATTTTATAAAGACGTTAGCACAAGCCGCGAAAATATGCGAGGATATCGGTAGAGATGATATCGGCTGCATAGTTGATCTGTTTCATTTTTATAAGAACGGCGAGGATATGGCGGATATTGCAAGGTATGGCAAATACATACTGCACACGCATATTGCCCGTATGAACGATGACCGAGGCGCGCCCGAAGCCGAGGATGCCGACGACGTAAAGGCATTTGTTTCTGCGCTTGAGAGTGTCGGATATAACGGACGTATGAGCCTTGAATGCTTGTATTGTCCTGATTTTGAAACGGCGGTGAAAAATTATGCGGAGCTGCTCGAAAACATAAAAATAAAGCAATGACAGGAGAAACGGTATGGCTATTTTTAATGAAAAAGTAATAAAGATAACCGACTACAAGGTGCTTGGAGAGCTTCCCGATCCGTTTCTTCGCGCTGACGGCACGCGTGTGTCTACGTCGGAGGAGTTCGAGGAGCACAAAGCAGAGCTTTACAAGAGTGCGGTCGAGCTTCAGTACGGAACGATGCCGCCCGAGCCCGAATTTCTCGAGGTAGAGTTGCTTTTCAAGGGTATCAATGTAGGAAATTATCGTATTACAACGGGAAGACGCGCGCATCCTATATCCTTTACGATGAGAGTGTATTTTGCCGCACCAAAGGGAGTGAAGACTCCCGTCATCGTTGACGGTGATATGTGCTTTGACTATGCCTTTGACAAGGAATGGAGAGCACAGGCGCTTGACGCAGGCATAGGGCTTGCGCTATTTAACCGCACCGAGCTTGCGCCCGATATATATGTGAACGATCGCAAGGGACCGCTTTACGAGTGCTATCCCGAATACACGTTCGGAGCGCTCGGCGCTTGGGCGTGGGGATATTCGAGATGTGTGGATGCGCTTGAGAAGCTCGAGCTGTTCGATATGGATTGGATCACCTTTACAGGACATTCGCGCGGCGGAAAGACTGCCGCGCTTGCGGGTGTTCTTGATAAGCGTGCGAGGATCGTTGTACCCAACGAATCGGGTGCCGGCGGTTGCGGCTGTTACCGCGTACATATGAGCGCGATCAAGGAAAACGGCACGGAGCAGCGCAGCGAAACTCTTGCCGATCTTATCCGTGCTTTTACTTATTGGTTTGGTTCGGATATAAAAAAATACGTACAGTGTGAAGAGGAGCTGCCCTTTGACGAGCATTTTCTCAAGGCACTTGTCGCACCGAGGACCTTGGTGGTTGCCGAGGCGGCAAGCGACGTCTGGGCAAATCCCATCGGTTCGTGGATGACCACGCAGGCGGTGAGCGAGGTATATAAGCTTTACGGTAAGGAAAAAAATCTTTATTGGTATTTCAGAAAAGGGGAGCATTTTCACAAGCCCGAGGATATTGCCATGGCGGTGTCGGTCATAAAGCATCAGCGGGAGGGGGCTCCGCTTGGCGAAGGCTTTTTCTCAACGCCCTTTGAGGAGCCCGAGCTGATATATAAGTGGAGATGTCCTTAAGGATAGCCCCGGAGTTTATGGGGGGCATCCCTAAAGACAAGAAAAAGGCAATAAAACCCTATTTATTTTTTCTTTTTATATGCTATAATTAAGCCAAAGAATAAAAATAAAATAATACATAAATGAGGGGGAAAATCATTCATGATAAGCGAAAAGGATAAAAGTATAGTTCGCGAGCTTGCAAAGCAGTATATGGCGATCGTGGACACCGATAAGCAAAGAGCAATGTTTAAGCGTATGCAGGATTCGAACGATCTGAAGATCGTTCGTCCGCCCGTGTTGCTCGACGAGATCCCGTGGTATCAGATGAATATGGACGGCGAGCTTGACTGCGTATGTGAGGACGAGTCGGCTCGCAAGGTAGAATATTATTTTCGAACCAAGCTTTTTTATCTGAAGCATTTTAAGGCGGATAATCTTTGCGAGCCCTTTTTCAGAGTCGCGCGCACCGTTCATTCGACGGGAATGGGTATCGAATTCAAGACTGCTGACCTGAAGCGTACCGACGATAAAAACAGAATAGTTTCCAGGGAATATGAGGACGTGCTTGAGGACGAGTCGGCTCTTGAGCTGATGCACGATCCCGAATTTTCTCTCGATCCCGAAAAGGATGCGCAGAATATGGAATTTTACACCGAGCTGCTTGGAGATTCCATACCGATAAGACAGTACGGCTTCGGATATATGTCTCATGTTCCGTGGGATATGATAACGAGGCTTCGCGGTGTCGAGCCTATGCTTATGGATATGTATGACCGTCCCGAGTATCTGCATAAAATAATAGCTAAATACGAGTCCGCAGCGCACAAGCAGATGGATTTTGTTGAAAAGTATCTTGACGTGCTTTGTCCCTCCTCTCTTCACTGTACGCCCGCGCAGATATCGGGAATGGAGGGTGGAGGCTTAAAGTCAATGTGGCTCAGAGCTGCGGCACAGTCCTTCGGCGTAGTATCTCCCGAGATGTTCAAGGAGTTTGAGCTTGATTATCTTTATTCGATAGCGGAGCGCTTTGCCTATACCTATTACGGTTGCTGCGAGCCGCTTGACGATAAGATAGAGCTGCTTAAAACCATTCCTAATCTTCGCAAGATAGGCTGTTCACCTTGGGCAAACGTAGAACGCTGCGCTGAGCAGATAGGCGGAGATTGCGTGCTCGCGCGCAAGCCAAACCCTGCGTATGTAGCAATCAATACCGATCCCGACGTAATACGCGAGGAGACCGAAAGATCTGTCAAGGCGGCGCTGAAGTACGGTTGCCCCACAGAGCTTGTCCTCAAGGATATCAGTACCGTGTCGCATCGCCCCGAAAATCTTATAGTCTGGTCAGAAACGGTCAGCGACGTGTTGGATAAATATTACGGCTAATATTTAAATAATATCAAATAATAAGCGCTTTTGACGGTTATGTCAAAAGCGCTTTTGTTATATAGTCTCAGCAAATATCTCACTTGAATCAAGGTTGGCGTCGGAAAGTCGCAGAGAGTGGATGCTGCGGTTGCCGTAGGTGGAAAAATAGTAGGTCGCGGTTTCGGTATCGGCACAGGATACGTAGACGGTCGAGACCGCCTTGCCCTCGTCGGTGATTATACAGCCGCGCGGTACGGATACCGTGTCCATAATGCGAAAGAATCTGTTGATTGCGGCGTTTTGCTCTGGTTCCGGCAGAGTGTGGCTTTTTGCGAATATCGCACGCACAAAGCGCGATGATGACGAAAGATCTCCCGGAAGACCGATAGCACCCATTCCGCGCGAATATGGCTCAAGCTTTACGTCGGGACAGAGCGTGTTTTTGGGCGGAGTGGCATTAAGAGACGTATAATTTTTAACGTTCGTCAGATGATAGTCGAGAGGTGGCTCGTTTGTCAGCACTCCAAACGGATCCTCGCGGATTTTAAGCCCATCCGCTATCGGCTCTACGGCGATCGCGCCCGTTCTGTCGGCGATGAGCCAATGCAGAGGCGTTGCGGGCAGGGATGCGTCAACGCTGTCGGCGATTATAGAGGTACCTTTGAGCAGCTCCGCCGCCTCGCCGACACTTTTACATTGCCCGAGCACCCATGGTATAAGCTCAAAGGATGCAATATTGTGCGTACTTGAGCTCGGCTCAGAATATACGGCGCTGCCGCCGAAATTCAAGCCCGCGGCGGCAAGTCCCGCCTCGTTTGCCGCATCGTAATAAAGAGGAATACCGCCAAATACGTGCGCTATTCCGATGATCGCAAGATGCCTTGTGAGAGGAGGCTCGCGCAGGAAATTCAATTCAAAGCCCCGAGGTGTGATAACTGCCTGCTCGGACAGGGAATATTCAAGATCGAGCGTTCTGCCGAACAGATGACGACCGCTATTGTCGCTTATTGCTGTGCACATAGCTTCTCCTTTTTTGCTTAGTAATCTTTAGTAAAGCGTGTGCAAAAATAATGATAATTATGCGGTTATATTCTTGTTTTTTTGTGATCGGCGTGATATAATACGAGTGAATAGTAATTCAAAAACGGTACGAAAGGTGCATTGTCAGATGATAAGTAATTCGATTCAAGTGGGAGAAAAAACAATTTGCAACCGCATAGTGCTTCAGCCTATGGAGGGCTGTGATTGCAATACCGACGGAAGTCCCAGCTCACTGACGGTTGAAAAATATATCAAGGCGGCGAAAAGCGGAGCGGGTGTTATCTGGTTTGAGGCAAACGCGGTCTGCCCCGAGGGAAGAACTAATCCGAGACAGATGATGCTGACAAGGGAAAATCTGTCCGCCTTCAAGGCCCTGCTGAGCGATATGCGGAAAATAGCGCGGGATGAGTGCGGCATCAGTCCCATCTTCATTTTGCAGCTTACTCATTCTGGCAGGCAGAGTATTGTCCCGATGATCGCCTATCGCAATCCGGTTTATGAGGAGAAAAGACCTGTAACCGATGAAAACATCGTGTCTGACGAATATCTTGATACGCTTCCCGAAAAATACGTTTTATCGGCGCTTCTCGCTATCGAGGCAGGCTTTGACGGCGTTGACGTGAAGTCCTGCCACGGATATCTTTTTCAAGAGCTTTTATCCGCCTTTGAGCGCAAGGGGCGCTATGGCGGTTGCTTTGAAAATCGCGCAAGGCTGTATCTTGACTGCGTCAGAGCGGTTAAAAAGGCAATACCTGACGGCATTTTGCTGACGACGCGACTGAGCGCTTCGGATATGGTTCCAAAGCCGTACGGCTTTGGAACTACCGAGCAGAACGAGCTGGATCTTACCGAGCCCGATATGCTTATCGAGAGGCTTGTAGCGGAGGGCGTGCAAATGCTGAACGTTACCGTGGGAAATCCGTATTATAATCCTCACGTCAACCGTCCTTACCGAAAGGGCGGATATCAGCCGCCCGAGACGGCACAGATGGGACTTGCGCGCTTTGAGACCATCGAGAAGCACATAAAGGAACGCTTTCCAACGCTCACGGTTGTCGGATCGGGGCTTTCGTATTACCGTGAGGATCTGTTTGAGCAGTCGGAGAGACAGCTTGCGGAAGGAATATGCGACCTTGTGGGATACGGCAGGATGTGGCTTGCATACCCCGGCTTTTACAGAGATCATCTGAATGGTATATTTGATTCTAAAAGATGCTGTCTCGCCTGCTCTAAATGCACGGTGCTGATGCGAAACAAAAGGGTTTCAGGCTGCGCTGTGTTTAATGAGTATTACCGAGAGCTTTATAAGGAGATCGAAAAATGAAAATTGCAATAGTAACGGGAATAGCGGGCGGCATTGGAAAGGCATCGGCACTCTTGCTTGCTAAAAAAGGATATGCCGTCGTAGGAATGGGACGGAGCGAGACGCCCGATCTTTCGGATTTTGAGGGGCTTGATATTACGTACGTTCGGGGGGATATTTCTTTGGGCGAGGACCGCGCGCGGCTCGTGAGCGCCGCCGTGTCCAAGGGCGAGATCGCAGCTCTTGTCAACGTTGCGGGTGTAGCTCCCAAGGTGCGCCGCGATATTCTGGAGATGACCGAGGAGAGCTATGATCTCGTTATGGGTATCAATACCAAGGGGACGTTGTTTCTGACGCAGGCGGTGGCAAGCGAAATGGTAAGGCAAGGCAAGGGCGGCGCGATAGTAAATATCTCGTCCTGCTCGGCGTACACCAGCTCCACAAGCCGCGGAGAATACTGTATTTCAAAGGCAGGCGTGTCTATGATAACCAAGCTTTTTGCCGACAGGCTTTCGGGTGAGGGTATTACCGTAAACGAGATCTGCCCCGGTATTATCGCTACGGGAATGACCGAGGCGGTAAAGGAGAAATACGATGCTCTTATCGAGGACGGACTCGTTCCGCTCGGACGTTGGGGAGAGCCTGACGATATTGCAAAGGCGGTCGTGGCACTTTGCGACGGAACGCTCGGATATATGACGGGCGAGTCGCTGATCATTGACGGAGGAATGCACGTAAGAAGATTATGAAAAAAAGATATCATACTCTCGTTATCGGCACGGGCTGTGCGGGATACAACGCGGCAGACAGGCTCTATGATCTTGGAGTGCGGGATATAGCTATCGTTACAGAGGGCAGATTTATGGGAACGTCGCGCAATACGGGAAGCGACAAGCAAACTTATTATAAGCTCTCGCTTTGCGGATCTGACGGGGACAGCGTACGCGAGTTGGCTGAGACACTATACTCGGGCGGCGGTGTGATGGGCGAGCACGCGCTTTGCGAGGCGGCGTACTCGACACGCTGCTTTATGCGTCTGGTCGAGCTTGGCGTGCCGTTTCCTGCCAACGAATACGGAGAATATGCGGGATATAAGACAGATCACGATCCGAGAACGAGAGCAACGTCCTGCGGTCCGCTGACCTCAAAATATATGACCGAGGCGCTTGAGCGCTCGGTGCTCGCGAAGGGAATAGAAATTATTGATTTTCAGCGTGTTATAAAAATTCTGACCGAGGATAATTCGGTCAGAGGGATAGCCTGCGTCAACACGGTAACGGGCGAGATATCGACTATCGCCTGCCAAAACGTTATTCTGTGTACGGGCGGTCCTGCGGGTATTTATAAAAATACCGTTTATCCCGAAAGTCAGCGCGGCGCAACGGGACTTGCGATCGACGCCGGCGCGGCGCTCTCCAATATGGAAGAATGGCAGTACGGCATAGCAAGCACTAAGTTCCGCTGGAATCTGTCGGGAACCTATCAGCAGGTATTGCCCAGGTATATTTGCGTTGATAAAGACGGCAACGAGCGAGAGTTTCTTTACGATGCACTGGGAGAGGAATCGCTTGGTCTGATCTTCCTCAAGGGATATCAGTGGCCGTTTGATACCAGAAAGACCGACGGCTCGTCAAGAGTAGATCTGCTCGTCGCCGATCAGATAAAGATGGGGAATAGCGTGTTCCTTGATTTTACTAAAAATCCTAAGGGCTTGGAGTCGGGCTTTGATTCTTTGCCGAAGGAAACTCACGAATATCTTGAACGCTCGGGAGCTTTGTTTGGTACTCCGATAGAGCGGCTTGCGAAAATGAATCTCGGTGCGATCGAGCTTTATGCAGATCACGGTATCGATCTTTATACCGAGTATCTGGAGATCGCCGTTTGCGCACAGCATTGTAACGGCGGTGTGGCGGTCGACGAGAATTGGCAGAGCGACGTTCGCGGACTTTACGTTGCGGGCGAGGCGGCAGGAACCTTTGGCGTATACCGCCCGGGCGGAAGCGCGCTGAATTCTACTCAGGTCGGCAGTTTGCGCGCGGCTGAGCATATCTCGAAGGGGCGGAGCGCAATAGTTGGCGAGCCGTCTTATACGCCGCCGCATATACGGTATGGAAAATCGAATATCGAAGGTATTCGCGACGAGCTTCAAGGTGAGATGAGCCGTGTCGCCGACTTTGACAGAAGTACTGCGGGAATGAAGGCTCTGTTTGATAAGGTCAACAGGCTTTGCGATGAGTTTTTTGAGGTGGCAGAGATCGAGGACCCCTCGCAGATCGCAGAGCTTTTTGGACTTTACGATACGGTGCTGACTCAACGCTCGGCTCTGTCCGCTATGATATGCTCCGCAGAGAGCATCGGAACGCACGGCTCGGCTCTTGTAGACCGTTTGCCGCGTCGAGAGGGAAACAAGCCGAGAGCCACTCGCACGCTGACGAGAGGGGCGAAATCGGAGAACGCACCCGTCTCACCTATGCCAAGCCCTGAGCTTTGGTTTGAAACGCTTCTGGCGAGAAAAAAGCGGGAGATGAACTGATAAAGATGGAAAATAAGGATTATAAATTGGGATTAGTGTCGGTGTCCTTCAGAAAGAATACGCCGAGAGAAATTCTGGACGCCGTCAAGGCAGCAGGGCTTTCCTGCATAGAGTGGGGAAGCGATGTTCACGCGCCCTGCACGGATATATCTCGCCTTGGAGAGATTGCAGAGCTGCAACGGGAATACGGCATAGAATGCTCGTCTTACGGAACCTATTTCCGCTTGGGAGAAACGCCTGTCGATCAGTTGGAGCAATATATTTCCGCCGCTAAGATGCTCGGAACCGATATCCTGCGTCTTTGGTGCGGAAAGCGGTCGGGCGCGGATATGTTGGACGTGGAGCGTGGGGAGCTGCTCTCGGATTGTGTCAAGGCGGCGAAGATTGCTGAGAAAAACGGCGTTACGCTGTGTATGGAGTGTCATACAAAAACCTTTACTCAGTATCTTGATGACGCACTTGAGCTTATGAGAACGGTAAATTCCCCCTGCTTTAAGATGTATTGGCAGCCGTTTCAATGGCAGAGCATAGATGAGAATCTTGCGTATGCAGAGGCGATAGCGCCATATACGCGCCACATTCACGTTTTTCAGTGGAAGGACAAGGGACACCTGGAGAAATTTCCGCTTGCTGACGGCATAGAGGAATGGCGCAAGTATTTAACGAAATTTTCCGTGCCGCGCACGCTTTTGCTTGAGTTTATGCCGGACGACAAACTGTCCACGCTCAAGACCGAAGCTGCGACACTGAGAGCTATAATAGGAGAACAGACGTGAAAGCAATATTTTTGACAAAAAATAAAGAGACCTGCAAAAAGGTATATAATGATGCCACCGTGCGCGAGCTGTGTGCGCTTTCTGAGCTGGATAAAGAGGTGTACGACAGGACCGACGTTGTCGCGGCGCCCGAAAAATTTGCCGATACCGAGATAATTTTCTCGACCTGGGGAATGCCAATATTCACGGAAGAAGAAATAAAGACGATCTTTCCGAGCTTGAAATGCATTTTCTATACGGCGGGAACCGTGCAAAGCTTTGCGCGTCCGTTTATTAACTGTGGAGTCAAGGTCTTTTCTGCGTGGGCGGCAAACGCGGTGCCCGTGGCAGAGATGACCGTGGCGCAGATCATCCTTGCGAACAAGGGATATTTTCTGACCAACCGTATCTATCACACCGACGGCAGAAAAGCCGCGGCAGCGGCATTTGCGAAATGTCGCGGAAATTATGGAGAAACGGTGGGTATCATAGGAGCGGGAATGATCGGAAAGCTCGTTATTCGTATGCTCAAGCAGTATAATCTGAACGTGATAGTTTTCGATCCGTTTTTGCCCGATGAAGCTGCAGATGAGCTCGGTGTGGAGAAACGTGAGCTAAAAGAGCTCTTTGAAAGAGCGTTTGTGGTGTCAAATCACCTTGCCAACAACGAGCAGACCAAGGGAATGCTGAATTACGAGCTGTTCAGGCTTATGCGTGAGAACGCCGTGTTTATCAACACCGGCAGGGGCGCGCAGGTCGTCGAGGACGATCTTGTCAGAGTGCTTGGCGAGAGAGAGGATCTTACGGCGCTGCTTGACGTTACCTATCCCGAGCCGCCCGTAGACGATCATCCGTTCTATACGCTTCCGAACTGTATGCTGACGCCGCATATCGCGGGAAGCGCGGGCGACGAGGTCAGCCGAATGGGCGAATATATGCTGGATGAATACAGAGCATACCTTGGCAACGGAAGGTGTCGTTACGAGGTCTCCCTGAAAATGCTTGAAACTATGGCTTGATAAAAAAACGCCGCAGGATATCCTGCGGCGTTTTGCTTTGCCTTGAAATTATTTTACCTCGTCGAAAACTCTTACGTAATCGACCTCAAAGAAATCGGGAAGGGTAGCGTCAAAGAGCTCGGCAACCGGCTTTCCGCCGCAGCAGCCGCGATCCTCGCCTGCCTCACCCGCCGCGCCAAACACACGGTTATAGCCGTGGCATTCGGTGCTTACGAGAATGAACTGCTCGACCTGCGAAACCGGGCATTTCGGCGGTTCCTGCTTACCTACGATCTTGCCGTCGGAGTAGAAGGTATATCCCTCGGGCGACCAATCGACAGCATACGTGTGCCAGCCGTCCTCGGTCTCCTCAAGCGGAAACTCAAAATGGCCTGCCCACTTGGATTCCGCGCCGTATCCGCCCCAGCCGCAGCCGCATATCATAGAGCCGTATTTGAACTGACGGTAATTTTCCATAATGTCGCACTCAACTCCTGCCGATGCGGGATCGGGATGCGCGCCGATAGATGGCGACTGAAGCCAGAACGCGCTGTGCCAGCCGTCGCACTTGGGCAGACGGCAGCGGATCTCGTAGTATCCGTATTTATGCATGAATTTAAACTCGTCCTTCTTGCCGAAGGGCCAGATGATACGCGAGGTGTTGTCGCGCGGATTGTCAAAGGTAAGTCCGCCCGTCTGAAGATGCGCCGAGCAGAAATCGTCGCCGTGGCGTACGAGGTTTATTTTGAGAGTGCCGTCGCTTACTTCAACGCCCTCGGTGGTAAAGGTAGGAGAGCGATAGCCCCAGAAATTAAGGCGATAGTTCCATTTGCTTTCGTCGAGCTTGTCTCCGTCGAATTCATCACTCCAAACGAGCTTCCAATTCTTGTCCGCGGGCAGATAGCTCGATACCTTTCCGCCGTCTATTTTATATTCGTTCATCGGATATTTTTCAGGTGTTGATTTTACAAAAGCCATGATCGGTCTCCTTGAAAATTATTTTTAACGGTTATGTTTTGATTATAACACAACGAGATCGCTTTTTCAAGATATTTTTAATGTTTTCCGGCTCAATGTGGGATTTTTTTGTTAACGTTATGTACGCCAAAAACGCGTGAATATGTCAAACTTGCGTCATTTTGATTAAAAAGAAAAAGCTCTATTTGACAATTCGCCGAAAAATAAAAAGTGAGATAAAAAATGTTGACAAAAAAGGGCGATTATGATAAAATATTTGTAGTAAATAAATTATAAATCTCTGCGACTGACGGATAATGTGGGATACACAGTGGAACAGAGGTTTGCGTATTTTTTGGCCGACCGTCTGGGCACACTTGTTTTTCTATGGAATAAGTGCGCCTTTTTATTTTTCAGGAGGTAGTTTTATGTCTAAGAAGATCGGAATAGTAATGGGAAGCGACAGCGATCTTCCCATAGTCTCCAAGGCTGTTGATATGCTTAAGGAGCTTCAGATACCCTATGAGGTACATATTTATTCGGCACACAGAACTCCCGAGCAGGCAGGGGAGTTCGCACTTTTTGCGCGCGAGAGAGGATTCGGAGCTATTATCGCAGTTGCGGGAATGGCTGCACATCTTGCGGGCGCAATTGCTGCGCGCACCACTCTCCCTGTTATCGGAATACCCTGCAAATCTTCAAATCTTGGTGGCATTGAGGCTCTTTTGTCTACGGTTCAGATGCCGACGGGAATTCCTGTCGCGACCGTAGCGATCGACGGAGCAGTCAATGCCGCTTTGCTTTCTGCACAGATACTTGCGGTGGAGGATGCGGAGATCGCCGCAAGGCTTGATGCCAAGCGCAAGAGAGATACAGAGAAGGTTCTCGAGAAGGATGCTGAAATAGCGTCAAAATTATAAGCATGATAAAAATTTTATTTACATAAACAAAGGAGAAAAAATTATGAAACTCGTTTACACAGGAAAAACAAAGGACGTTTACGCACTTGATAACGGAAATTGCCTTCTTAAATTCAAGGACGACTGCACGGGCAAGGACGGAGTATTCGATCCGGGTGAGAACTCGGTTGCACTTAAAATAGACGGTGTTGGCGACGTCAACCTTCGTATGTCTATATATTTCTTTGAAAAGGTAAACGCTGCGGGTATCAAGACTCACTACGTCAGCGCTGATCTTGCAAACACTACTATGGAGGTCCTCTCCGCAAAGGTATTCGGCAAGGGACTTGAGGTCATCTGCCGTCATAAAGCGGTTGGTAGCTTTTATCGCAGATACAGCGATTACATCGAGGAGGGCGCAGATCTTCCCGAGTACGTTGAAATGACCTTCAAGAACGACGCAAAGGGAGATCCGCTCGTAACCAAGGACGGTCTCGTTGACCTCGGCGTTATGACTGCAAAGCAGTATGACGACATAAAGGTTATGACTCAGAAGATCACCAGGATCGTTGCAGATGATCTCAAGGAAAAGGGTCTTGTTCTTTACGATATCAAGTTTGAGTTCGGTTACGACGCCAACGGCGACGTAATGCTCATCGATGAGATCGCTTCGGGTAATATGCGCGTTTATAAGGACGGTCAGTATATTGATCCCATGACGCTTTCCAAGCTATTCTTCGCTTAATTGACAGGTAGAAAGAGCAGATGGGCGGATTTTTTGGAATAGCCTCTGCGAGAGACTGTATGGCTGACGTGTTCTTTGGAACCGATTACCACTCGCACCTCGGAACGCGAAGCGGCGGCATGGCGGCTTACGATGCCGAGATCGGCTTGCAGAGAAAGCTTCACAATATAGGAAACTCTCCTTTCAGAACAAAATTCGAGCATATATTTGACGAGATGCAGGGAACGTCGGCTATAGGCTGTATCAACGACTCAACTCCCCAGCCTCTGCTTATACGCTCGCATCTCGGCGCGTATGCCGTATGTATGATAGGAGCTATAAATAACTCGGAGAAGCTTATTGAGGATTATCTCTCAAAAAGCACAGACCATTTCGACGCTATGACGGGCGGTAAGGTGAACTATACCGAGCTGCTTGCGGCGCTGATAAATCAGAAAAGCAATTTCGTCGAGGGCATAAAATTTGCGCAGGACGCTATTGAGGGCACCGCGTCGATACTTATACTCAAGCAGGACGGCTCGATAATCGCGGCTCGCGATAAGCTGGGTAGACTTCCCGTGCTTATCGGAAAGCGCGAGGACGGATACAGCGTGTCCTTTGAATCCTATGCTTATCAGAAGCTCGGATTTGCCAACGAGCGAGAGCTTGGTCCCGGTGAGATCGTTGAGATCACTTCGGACGGAATAAGGCTTTTGTCTCCGCCTCTTGAAAAAATGAAGATATGCGCGTTCCTTTGGGCGTATTACGGATATTCGACTTCGTCCTACGAGGGAGTGAACGTTGAGGTTATGCGCTATCGCAACGGCGAGATCATGGCGAGAAACGACGAGGAGATCGAAGGGCTTGATTATGCCTGCGGAGTTCCCGACTCGGGCACTCCTCACGCGATAGGCTATGCCAATGCGAGCAAGGTAGCGTTTGCACGCCCGTTTATTAAATATACTCCCACTTGGCCGAGAAGCTTTATGACGGCGACCCAGCTTGACAGAAACAAGGTCGCTAAGATGAAGCTTATTCCGGTGCATGATCTTATTGACGGCAAGAAGCTTTTGTTCGTTGACGATTCTATCGTCCGCGGCACGCAGCTTAAGGAAACGGTGGATTTTCTTTACGATAACGGCGCTAAAGAGGTGCATATGCGTTCGGCTTGCCCGCCGATAATGTATTCTTGCAAATATCTTAATTTCTCGCGCGCGACGTCGGATATGGATCTTATTGCCAGAAGGGTGATAGTTGAGCTTGAGGGCGAAAGCGGATTTAACTATATCGACGAATACAGGGATTCGTCTACTGAAAGAGGAAAAGCGTTGAGAAGGGCAATTTGCGAAAAGATGCACTTTGCTTCGCTTGAATTTCAATCTCTTGAGGGAATAATCGAGGCTATCGGACTTGATGCCGACAAGCTTTGCACTTATTGTTGGAACGGAAAGGAATAATTATTATGCATACACAGTCAAAATCGGATAGCTACGCAGCAGCAGGCGTTGATATAACCGCTGGATATAAAGCGGTAGAGCTTATGAAAAAGCATATCGCTCGTACTAAAAACGAGGGTTGCCTTGATGACGTTGGCGGCTTTGGCGGTTGCTTCGGACTTCCGCTCTCCGGAATGGAAGAGCCTGTGCTCGTATCGGGCACCGACGGCTGCGGAACCAAGGTGAAAATGGCGATATTGATGGATAAGCACGATACGATCGGTATAGATGCGGTCGCTATGTGCGTAAACGATATCATATGCTGCGGAGCAAGACCCTTGTTTTTCCTTGATTATATCGCTTGCGGCAAAAATATTCCCGAAAAGATTGCTGAGATAGTAGGCGGTGTTGCAGAGGGCTGCGTTCAGTCGGGCGCGGCGCTTATCGGCGGTGAGACTGCCGAGCATCCGGGAATGATGCCCACGGAGGACTATGACCTTGCGGGATTTGCGGTAGGTATAGTTGACAAAAAGAAGATACTTGATAATACGAGAATGGCTGAGGGCGACGTGGTCATCGCGCTTGCGTCGAGCGGCGTTCATTCAAACGGATTTTCTCTTTGCAGAAAGGTGTTTGATATAGACAGCAATCCCGATACGCTTTATATGCCCAATGAGACTCTCGGCGGCAAGAGTATAGCTGAAACGCTTCTCACACCTACGAAAATCTACGTTAAGAGCGTTCTCGCGCTTCTTGAAAAGGTAGACGTTAAGGGGATCTCGCACATCACGGGCGGCGGATTCTACGAGAATATTCCGAGATCCATTCCCGACGGACTCGGAGCAAAGATAAACAAGAGCGCAGTAAGAGTTCTTCCTATTTTCGATCTTATCGCAAAGACGGGCAACGTTCCCGAGCGCGATATGTATAATACCTATAATATGGGTGTTGGAATGAGCATCGTAGTCCCTGCGGATCAGGTGGAGACGGCGCTCGATGTACTCACCTCTTGCGGTGAGAATGCTTACGTTATCGGTGAAATAATCAGATCCGAGGATAAGATAATCATTTGCTAAAGCGACTTAAAACGGAGGTATCCAATGTCAAGCAGGTCAAACGATTCAAACAAAAAGAGAATAGGCGTGCTCGTTTCGGGCGGCGGCACTAATCTTCAGGCACTTATAGATGCAGAGAAAAGAGGAGAGCTTGGGGGCGGAAGCATCTCTCTGGTCATAGCCTCAAAGCCGGGTGTTTTTGCGCTTGAGAGAGCCACTACGAACGGTATTGAGGCAAAGGTGCTCGCGCGTAAGGAATACGGCTCTATTGCGGAGTATTCAAAGGCGCTTGCCGACACGCTTGAGGCGGCTGGGATCGATCTTGTGGTGCTCGCGGGATTTCTTACTATCATTGACGAGCAGATGTACGAGAGATTTCCGAACAGGATACTTAACGTTCACCCCGCGCTCATTCCGTCCTTTTGCGGAAAGGGATATTACGGACTCCACGTTCACGAAGCGGCACTCGCCAAGGGCGTTAAGGTGTCGGGCGCGACGGTGCATATCGTAACCCCCGAATGCGATGCGGGACCGATAGTTCTGCAAAAAGCGGTCGAGGTAAAAGAGGGCGATACCCCCGAGATACTGCAAAGACGCATTATGGAAGAAGCCGAGTGGAAGATACTTCCCGAGGCGGTCAGACTTTTCTGCGAGGGCAGAATAACAGTTGAAAATAACAAAGTGCACATCAAAGGAGAATAAAAATGAAGGTTTCCACTATAAAAGAAGAGCTTAATTCTCTGGCTTATCACGGCAGAGGAATCATTATCGGCAAGAGCGCTGATTCAAAGAAAGCAGTTACCGCATATTTCATTATGGGCAGAAGCGTAAACAGCCGAAACCGTGTGTTCGTCGCAGAGGGCGAGGCTATGCGCACCAAGGCTTACGACGAGTCCAAGATGGTCGATCCCCATCTTATCATTTACTATCCCGTTCGTGTACTTGGTAACAAGACTATCGTTACAAACGGCGATCAGACCGATACGATATACGAGCTTATGGACAAGCAGATGACCTTTGAGCAGGCACTCAGAGCGCGTGAGTTTGAGGACGACAAGCCTAACTTTACTCCCAGAATATCGGGTATAATCCACAGAGAAAAGGGAGATATGAACTACGCTATGTCGATACTCAAGAGCGCAGAGGGAGACGACAGCTCCTGCGAGCGCTTTACTTACGCTTATTCGAATCCCGTGGCAGGCAGAGCAAAGTTTATTCATACCTATAACGGCGACGGCGATCCGCTTCCTTCCTTTGAGGGTGAGCCCAAGACGCTTGAGCTTCCCGATATGGATATCGATGCGCTGACCGATCTTATCTGGACAAATCTCAACGAGGATAACAAAGTCTCTTTATTCGTCCGTTATATCGATATTGAGTCGGGCGATACGGAAACCAGAATCGTAAACAAAAACGCGTAAGGAGATAAAGAGATGAAAGAATTTGAACTCAAATACGGCTGTAACCCCAATCAGAAGCCTTCGAAAATTTATATGGAAAATGGCGCGGATCTCCCGATAGAGATACTCTCGGGACGTCCCGGATACATAAACTTCCTTGACGCATTCAACAGCTGGCAGCTCGTTAAGGAGATAAAGGAAGCAACAGGACTTCCCGCAGTTGCGTCCTTCAAGCACGTCAGCCCTACGTCAGCTGCAGTAGGACTCAAGCTTTCCGAAAAGCTTAAGAGAGCCTGCTTTGTTGACGACATCGAGGGACTTGACGATTCGCCTCTCGCTTGTGCTTACGCAAGAGCAAGAGGAACCGACAGAATGTGCTCCTTCGGTGACTGGGTAGCACTTTCCGACGTTTGCGACGTTACAACCGCGCTTCTTATCAAGCGTGAGGTGTCCGACGGTATCATCGCCCCCGGATACGAGCCCGAGGCTCTTGAGATCCTGAGATCCAAGAGAAAGGGTAACTATAATATCGTAAAGATAGATGAGAATTACGTTCCCGAGGTTACCGAGCGCAAGCAGGTGTTCGGAATAACCTTTGAGCAGGGAAGAAATAATTTTGAGATAAACAGAGAGCTTCTTACCAATGTCGTTACCGAAAACAAGGATATTCCCGAAAGTGCTGTCAGAGACCTTATAATCGCGCTTATTACCCTCAAGTATACGCAGTCCAACTCCGTATGCTATGCGGTGGACGGACAGGCTATCGGCGTTGGCGCGGGTCAGCAGTCGAGGATCCATTGTACAAGACTTGCCGGAACTAAGGCTGACACCTGGTTCCTTCGTCAGCACGAAAAGGTGCTTTCTCTTCCTTTCAAGGCGGATATCGGACGTCCCGACAGAGATAACGTTATCGACGGATATATCAACAAGAACGAAGAGGACGTTTGCGCTGACGGTAATTGGCAGAAGTACTTTACAGAACAGCCCGAGCCGCTTACCGATGCAGAGGCTAAGGAATATCTTGCTTCCATCGACGGCGTTGCTCTCGGATCTGATGCCTTCTTCCCGTTCGGCGACAATATCGAGCGCGCGCACAAGAGCGGCGTAAAGTATATCGCAGAGCCCGGCGGATCTATCAGAGACGATCAGGTCATCGAGACCTGTAACAAGTACGGAATGGCTATGGCATTCACGGGAATGCGTCTGTTCCACCATTGATCATTTAAGCAATTTTTCGGCGGAGGTTTGTACTGATGAATATATTGGTTGTAGGCGGCGGCGGACGCGAGCACGCTATAATCAAAAAGCTAAAGGAAAATAAAAGGGTATCAAGGATCTTTGCGCTCCCCGGTAACGGCGGAATAGCCGCTGACGCCGAATGCTATCCGATAAAGGCTACCGATATCGACGGTATCGTAAGCTTTGCAAAGGAGCATTCGATAGATTTTGCGGTGGTCGCTCCCGACGATCCGCTTGTGCTCGGCTGTGTTGACAGACTTGAGGCGCTCGGAATACCCTGCTTCGGACCGCGCGCAAATGCGGCTATAATCGAGGGAAGTAAGGTCTTTTCCAAGAATCTTATGAAAAAATACGGCATACCGACTGCCGACAGCGAGACCTTTGATAATTACGAGGCTGCTGTAAAATATCTTCGCGGCGTGGACTATCCCACTGTCATCAAGGCTGACGGTCTGGCGCTCGGTAAGGGCGTTATAATCGCGCAGAGCTTTGATGAGGCAGAGGCGGCGGTAAAGGAAATAATGTGCGATAAGGTATTCGGAGCGAGCGGAAGCAGAATTCTCGTTGAGGAATTTCTTACCGGTCCCGAGGTTTCGGTGCTTTCCTTTACCGATTCCAAGACGGTAGTTCCGATGGTGTCCTCTATGGATCACAAGCGCGCAGGCGACGGAGATACGGGACTTAACACGGGCGGAATGGGAACGATCGCTCCCAACCCCTACTATACCGCAGAGGTTTCCGAAGAGTGTATGGAAAGGATTTTCCTGCCCACGATCAAGGCGATGAATGCCGAGGGCAGAGCCTTCAAGGGCTGTCTGTACTTTGGACTTATGCTTACTCCCAAGGGTCCCAAGGTAATTGAGTACAACTGCCGCTTCGGAGATCCCGAAACGCAGGTAGTGCTTCCGCTTCTTGAGAGCGATCTGCTCGATATAATGATAGCGGTCAGCGAGGAAAGGCTTTCCGAGTGCGAGGTGCGCTTCTCGGACGGCGCGGCTTGCTGTGTGGTAATGGCGTCCGAGGGATATCCCAAGGCTTATAAAACGGGATATGAAATAAAGGTCGGAGACCTTGCCGAAAACGAAAAGGTTTACATCGCAGGCGCAAAGCTTGAGGACGGCAAGGTGCTTACCGCGGGCGGACGAGTGCTCGGTGCGGTGGCGACTGCCCCCTGCCTTGAATGCGCGGTAAAGCAGGCGTACGGGCTTGTAGAAAAAATAAGCTTTGAAAACGCGTATTACAGACGCGACATAGGCAAAAGAGCACTTGACTGCAAGAAGTGAGGTAATATGGTTTACAGAATTTTTGTTGAAAAGAAAAAAGGATTTGAGCACGAGGCAAATGCCCTGACAAGCGAGGTAAGAGACCTTCTGGAATTGTCCGCGGTGCAGAGCATACGCGTTATCAACAGATACGACGTTGAGGGCATCGACCGAGAGCTCTTTGATTATTGTGTAGGCACGGTATTTTCCGAGCCTCAGATGGATATGGCGACCGAGGACGTCGATCTTTCGGGCGCAAAGTCGTTTGCAGTCGAGTTTCTTCCCGGTCAGTTCGACCAGAGAGCCGACTCTGCGGCGCAGTGCATACAGCTCATCTCGCAGGGCGAGAGACCTGTGGTGCGTACGGCAAAGATATACGCGGTATACGGAGATATAAGCGAGGAGCAGCTTTCTGTCATCAAGGGATTCGTTATCAACCCTGTTGAGAGCCGTGAGGCAGGCTTTGAAAAGCTTGAAACGCTCAAGATAGATTACGCGGTACCTTCCGACGTAGCAACGCTCGAGGGATTCATCGGGCTTGACAAGGCGGGACTTGCTGATTTTGTAAAGAGCTACGCGCTTGCTATGGATACCGACGACATTGAATTTTGTCAGCAGTATTTTAAGAGAGAGGGCAGAAACCCCACTCTCACCGAAATAAGAATGATAGATACCTATTGGTCCGACCACTGCCGTCATACGACCTTCCTTACGACCATCGACTCAATAAAATTTGAGGACGAGCTGCTTCAGGGGGCGTACGACGAGTATATTGAGACCAGAAGGGCGCTTGGCAGAACAAAGCCGATAAACCTTATGGATATCGGAACTCTTGCCGCAAAATATCTGAAGAGCGTCGGCAAGCTTGATAAGCTCGACGAATCCGAGGAGATAAACGCCTGCACCGTCAAGATGACGGTCAATGCCGACGGCAAGGACGAGGAGTGGCTGCTGCTCTTTAAGAACGAGACGCACAATCACCCCACCGAGATCGAGCCCTTCGGCGGTGCGGCAACCTGTATCGGCGGAGCTATAAGAGACCCGCTTTCGGGAAGAAGCTACGTTTACGCGGCAATGCGTGTAACGGGCGCGGCAGATCCTCTGCTTCCCGTCAAGGATACGATGAAGGGTAAGCTGCCTCAAAGAAAGATAGTAACCACGGCTGCCGCAGGATATTCCTCGTACGGCAACCAGATAGGACTCGCGACCGGTCAGGTCGACGAGATATACCACGCGGGATACGTTGCAAAGCGTCTTGAGATAGGCGCGGTAGTTGCGGCAACTCCTGCTGAGAACGTTCGCCGTGAATGTCCTGTCGCGGGAGACAAGGTAATACTTCTCGGCGGAAGAACGGGACGCGACGGCTGCGGCGGAGCTACGGGCTCGTCAAAGTCGCATACCAAGCAGTCGCTTACCGCTTGCGGAGCAGAGGTCCAGAAGGGAAATGCACCCGAGGAACGCAAGCTCCAGAGACTTTTCAGAAACAAGGAAGCTATGCTTCTTATCAAGAGATGTAACGACTTCGGCGCAGGCGGAGTTTCGGTCGCTATCGGTGAGCTTGCCGACGGTCTTGAGATCGATCTTAATAAGGTTCCGAAGAAGTACGACGGACTTGACGGCACCGAGCTTGCTATCTCCGAATCGCAGGAGCGTATGGCAGTAGTGGTTGAGGCTCATACGGTCGACAGATTTATCGAGCTTGCCGAGAGCGAGAACCTCGAGGCGACGGTGGTCGCTACCGTTACCGAGGAGCCGAGACTCGTTATGCATTGGAACGGAAAGACTATCGTTGATATATCGCGCGAGTTCCTCAATTCCAACGGCGCAGAGAAGCATATCAATATCGAGACGGCAAAGCCGCTTGATTGGAAAAAGAGCTCGGTAGGTGATTTCGCTGAGGCTTATAAGGCGCTTGCTGACGATCTTAACGTATGCTCGAAGAAGGGACTTTCCGAGAGATTTGACTCCACCATCGGCGCCGGCACTGTGCTTATGCCCTTTGGCGGAAAGAATCAGATGACACCCTCGCAGGCGATGGTGCACCTTGTATCTCGTGAAAAGGGACACACCGATACCGTTTCTTATATGGCTTGGGGCGGTAACCCTTATATTGCCGAGAAGAGCCCTTATCACGGCGCGTATTATGCCGTAGTTGAGAGCGTTTCCAAGCTTATCGCGGCAGGTGCGTCGTTCGAGGACGTTTATCTTACCTTCCAGGAATATTTTCTCAAGCCCGCAAAGGATCCTGCGCGCTGGGGACAGCCGCTTGCGGCGCTCCTCGGAGCCTTTAAGGCGCAGATGGCGCTCGGATGTGCTGCTATTGGCGGCAAGGATTCTATGAGCGGAACCTTTGAGGATATCGACGTTCCCCCCACGCTCGTTTCCTTTGCTGTAACGACGGGAAAGGTGGACGAGGTTATCTCGCCCGAGTTCAAGTCGGCGGGACACAAGGTAGTGCTCCTTGCACCCGAATATGATTCTGACGGCCTTCCCGTTACCGAGTCTCTTATAGGTGTATATAACAAGGTTACCGACCTTATCCGCAGAGGAAAGGCAGTTGCCGCATACACGCCTGTTTACGGAGGCGTTGCAGAGGGCATACTTAAGATGTGTCTCGGCAATTCGATAGGATTTGAGTATGACAAGAGCGTAGAGCTTGACGATATCTTCGGATACAAGTACGGCGCATTCGTGCTTGAGCTGACCTGTGAATGCGACATCGGCATGACGCTCGGAAGAACTACGACCGACCGGAAGATAGCTCGCGCAGATGACAGCATAGCTATCTCGGAGATCACAAAGATATATGAGGATAAGCTCGAAAGCGTTTATCCTTGCAACATAAAGAGCCCCGCGGAGAAGGTAGAGACCTATTCGTATAGCGGCGCGAGAGCGCTCACGGCAAGTGGCGCGGGTGTAGCTCCCAAGGTGCTTATTCCCGTATTCCCGGGAACTAACTGCGAGTTTGATACCGCAAAGGCTTTTGAGGATGCGGGTGCAACGGCAGATATATTCGTTATCCGCAATACCAAGCCCGACGACGTCGCGAGAAGTGTTGAGGAGTTTGCCAAGAAGTGCCGAGAGTCTCAGATAATCTTCGTTCCCGGCGGATTTTCGGGCGGAGATGAGCCCGACGGATCGGGTAAGTTTATCACCGCATTCTTCAGAAACGCGGCGATCAAGGAGCAGGTAAGTGAGCTCCTTGAGAACAGAGACGGTCTTATGGGAGGAATATGCAACGGTTTCCAGGCTCTGATCAAGCTCGGTCTCGTTCCGTACGGTAAGATAATCGATACCGACGAGAGCTGCCCGACTCTGACTTATAACAACATCGCGCGCCATCAGTCCAAGATGGTAAATATCCGCGTTGCTTCTAACAATTCTCCCTGGCTCTCGCAAATAGAGGTCGGCGACGTGTTCACCGTGCCGATATCTCACGGAGAGGGTAAGTTTATCGCTGACGACGAGCTGCTTGCGCGTCTCGCGGCAAACGGTCAGATAATGACGCAGTACGTCGATCCGAATGGCAAGGCTACGATGGATATCCGCTTCAATCCTAACGGAAGCGTGGGTGCTGTCGAGGGTATACTTTCTCCCGACGGACGTGTGTTCGGTAAAATGGGACACTCCGAGAGAAAGGGATATGGACTTTACAAGAACGTGCCCGGAAATTACGATATGAAGATCTTTGAATCTGCTGTTAAATATTTTAAGTGAGGTGAAAATTATGGCTTATTATTTTAATGAACCTTCTCATACTTTTAACGAGTATCTTCTCGTGCCCGGATATTCATCCGAGGAGTGTATTCCTTCGGCAGTATCGCTTGAAACGCCTCTTGTGCGCTTCAAGAAGGGTGAGAAGTCCTCTATTATGATGAAAGCTCCTATGGTATCGGCTATTATGCAGGCGGTATCGGGTGAAAAGCTTGCGATAGCACTCGCAAAGGAAGGCGGCGTTGCTTTCATTTACGGCTCGCAATCTATCGAGGACGAGGCGGCTATGGTCGCGGCGGTCAAGAAGCACAAGGCGGGATTTGTAAGAAGCAACTCTAACATCCGCCCCGATATGACGCTTGCCGACGTTATCGCGCTCAAGGAGCAGACGGGACATTCCACCGTTGCGGTTACCGACGACGGAACGGCAAACGGTAAGCTGCTTGGAATCGTTACCGGCAGAGATTACCGTGTCAGCCGTATGGATCCTTCGACTAAGGTGTCGGAATTTATGACACCTCTTGATAAGCTTATCACCGCTCCCGACGGCACGACCCTCAAGGAAGCAAACGATATAATCTGGGATCACAAGCTCAACTCTCTTCCCATCGTTGATAAAGAGGGAAGAATGTGCTATTTCGTTTTCCGCAAGGACTATGACGAGCATAAGCAGAACCCCAACGAGCTTCTCGACGCTGATAAGAGATACGTAGTCGGCGCGGGAATCAGTACCAGAGACTATGCTGAGCGTGTTCCCGCACTCGTTGAGGCAGGCGTCGACGTGCTTTGCATCGATTCGTCCGAGGGATTCTCGGCTTGGCAGAAGCAGACTCTTGCCTGGATACGCGAGCATTACGGCGATAGCGTAAAGGTAGGAGCTGGCAACGTAGTCGACAGAGAGGGCTTCAGATTCCTCGCCGACTGCGGCGCAGACTTTATCAAGGTAGGAATCGGCGGCGGTTCTATCTGTATCACCCGTGAGACAAAGGGTATCGGCAGAGGACAGGCTACCGCGCTTATTGAGGTTTGCAAGGCGCGCGACGAGTATTTTGAGGAAACGGGCATCTACATTCCCGTTGCTTCCGACGGCGGTATAGTTTACGACCATCATATTACCCTTGCACTTGCTATGGGAGCGGATTTCGTAATGCTTGGAAGATATTTCGCAAGATTTGACGAAAGCCCCTCTGCAAAGGTAAACGTAGGCGGCACTATGATGAAGGAATATTGGGGCGAGGGCTCCAACCGTGCCCGTAACTGGCAGAGATACGACCTTGGCGGTGCTAAGAAGCTGACATTTGAGGAAGGTGTTGATTCCTTCGTTCCTTATGCGGGCAAGCTTGCCGACAACGTTCAGATAACTCTCGCAAAGGTACGCTCCACTATGTGTAACTGCGGTGCGCTCTCTATTCCCGAGTTCCAGCAGAAAGCTCGTCTGACCCTCGTTTCCTCGGCAAGTATCGTTGAGGGCGGCGCACACGACGTCGTTCTTCGCAGCCAGGCAATGAAGGAGACCTGGGGCTCTAACCGTTAAATAAAAATTTAAGGAGAATTAAGATGGCATATTTGTCCGATATTGAAATAGCGCAGAGATGTGAAATGAAGCCGATAGGCGAGATAGCAAAGGTTGCGGGCGTTGACGACAAGTACCTTGAGCAGTACGGAAAGTACAAGGCAAAGGTGGATTACTCCTTGCTCAAGGAATCCGACAGAAAGAACGGAAAGCTTATTCTCGTTACGGCTATAACGCCTACCCCCGCAGGAGAGGGAAAAACTACCACCACCATAGGACTTGCAGACGGTCTTCGCAGGATAGGAAAGAACTGCGTCGTCGCGCTCAGAGAGCCCTCGCTCGGCCCGGTTTTCGGAGTTAAGGGCGGCGCTGCGGGCGGCGGATATGCTCAGGTCGTTCCGATGGAAGATATAAATCTTCACTTTACGGGAGATTTTCACGCTATCGGCGCGGCTAACAATCTGCTTGCCGCAATGCTGGATAACCATATCTATCAGGGCAACACACTGAATATTGACCCCAGACGTATCACCTGGAAGCGTTGCGTCGATATGAACGACCGTCAGCTTCGCTTTGTTACCGACGGACTTGGCGGCAGAGTGAACGGCGTTCCGCGTGAGGACGGCTACGACATTACCGTTTCGTCCGAGATAATGGCAGTATTCTGCCTTTCAAATTCCATTACCGATCTTAAGGAAAGACTTTCGCGCATAGTCGTTGCTTATACCTACGACGAGAAGCCCGTAACGGCAGGACAGCTCGGCGCGGTCGGCGCTATGGCGGCACTTCTAAAGGATGCGCTCAAGCCCAATCTCGTGCAGACGCTTGAGGGCACGCCCGCGTTCGTGCACGGCGGACCTTTCGCGAATATAGCGCATGGCTGTAACTCGGTAATTGCCACCAAGATGGCTATGAGGCTCGGCGATTACGCCGTTACCGAGGCAGGATTCGGCGCTGATCTCGGCGCTGAAAAGTTCCTTGATATCAAGTGCAGATACGCAGGGCTCCGACCCGACGCAGTCGTTATCGTTGCAACCGTCAGAGCACTCAAGATGCACGGCGGAATGGCAAAGACCGAGCTTGGAAATGAAAACCTTGAGGCGCTTGAAAAGGGAATTCCCAATCTTCTTCGCCACGTTTCCAATATCAAGAACGTTTACAAGCTGCCCGCAGTTGTTGCGGTCAACCGTTTCCCGACCGATACCGATGCTGAGATCGAAAAGGTCATTGCAAAGTGCCACGAGCTCGGAGTAAATACCGTTCTTTCTACCGTTTGGGCAGACGGCGGTGCAGGCGGCACGGCTCTTGCCGAAGAGGTCGTACGTCTTTGCGAGCAGGAAAATGATTTCAGCTTCAGCTATGATACCGAAATGTCTATCGCCGAGAAGATCGAGGCAATAGTAAAGAGAGTTTACGGCGGCGACGGAGTTATATTTGCTCCCCTTGCAAAGAAGGAAATGGACAAGCTCACCGCGCTTGGATACGATAAGCTACCCGTTTGTATGGCAAAGACGCAGTACAGCTTCTCTGACGATATGACCAAGCTCGATGCGCCCGAGGGCTTTACCGTAACTGTCAGAAATATGAAGGTCTCGGCAGGCGCCGGCTTTATAGTAGCGCTTACGGGAGATATTATGACTATGCCCGGACTTCCCAAGGTTCCCGCGGCTGAACGCATTGACGTCGACGAGAACGGAAAAATATCCGGATTGTTCTGATAATCAAATCAAAAGCACCGCAGGATCGGTTTGATCCTGCGGTGTTTTGATTATTTGACGAAAAAACTATTGATTTTGAGACAAAATAATGTTATACTAAGTATAATAAATAAAACCGAAAAAAAGAGGTAAAAATGGCAAATTACAGACGTGGAAGAATAAACGACGAGATGCAAAAGGAGATCGCGATGATACTTCGCGAGGTCAAGGATCCAAGACTCAGCGGCGCCTTTATAAGCGTTACGGCGGTTGAAGCGACCCCCGACCTTAAGTTCGCGAAGGTATATTATTCGTCGATGCTTGGCGACAAAAAAGAGGTCGCAGCAGGACTCAAGGCGTGTGCGGGATATATCCGCAAGTGCCTTGCGACGAGAATGAATCTCCGTATGACGCCCGAATTGACCTTTATCGCCGATCATTCGATCGAGCACGGCGCGCACATCTCGAAGCTTCTTGAAAGCATAGAAATAACTCCCGAAGAGCCCGAAGAGGAAGAAAACGATGATAAATGATTTTAAGGTACTTGGTATGCAGGAGCTCTGCGAGCGTATTTGTGAGAACAAAAAAACTCTTATAATTTTTCACGCTCGTCCCGACGGAGACGCGGTAGGCTCAGCCTTTGCGCTCCGTGAGCTGCTTTATGAGATGAATATTCAGTCGGTCTGCCTGTGCGATGACGAGGTGCCCGAAAGGCTCAGATTCATTTCCGAGAGCATGCAGGGAAGCGTTGTGCCCGAGGCCGATATGAAATTCGGACACGAGCGCGTTATCAGCGTCGATTCCGCATCGCCCTCTCAGCTTGGAAATATTTTCACAAGGCTTCTGCGCAACGTAGATCTTATGATAGACCATCACGCATCGGGCACGCCTCACGCGGATCATTACATAGACACGGGTGCCGCGGCAACGGGCGAGATAATATATCTTTTAGCGGCGTATCTTGTAAGGATAGGCAAAATAAAGGAGATTCCGCCCAAGGCAATAAACTGTATGTATGCGGCCATAAGCTCGGATACAGGCGGCTTCAAGTATTCCAACACCACGCCGAGAACTCATATGATAGCGGCAAAGCTGATAGAGCTTGGTGCCGATGCGGCAGAGATCAACAGACGACTCTTTGATATGAAGAGCGTCGCGCAGATAATTGCCGAGGGTGAGGCGGCAAGACGTCTGCGTGTATTTGACGGCGGACGTATCGCGGCAACGGCAATACCGTACTCGGCAAAGGTAGAGCTTGATCTTACAGACGAGGATCTTGGTACTATAATTGAAATTCCGCGCGCGCTTGATACGGCAGAGGTGGCATTCTCGATCCGTCAGCCTGAGAGCCGTGGATTCTTCAGAGTTTCGATGCGCTCGAATTCTGACGTTGACGTTGCAAAAATATGCGCGGCGTTTGGCGGCGGCGGACATATCCGCGCGGCAGGCTGCTCGCTTGAGGCAGAAAATATAGAGCAGGCGCTTGAAAAGGTGCTGACAGAGATAAGAAAGAATATCTGATTTTAAAACAAAACAGGACAAAGGCATAGCCTTTTCTCTGTTGTTCTTAACGGAGGAATCACAAAAGTACAAAAAACGCAGATTGATTTTCTGCGTTTTTTGTGCTATAATAGGTGTATGGGCATAGCCCGATGCATTTGTATTACAAATGCGAAACTGGCGATAAATGAGGGGGTATGGTATGAAGTGCGGAATATGCGTATGCGGACTGAATGGAAGTGGTAAAACGACACTTGCCGGTGCGCTTGCTCAAAAATTAAACTTTATACATATGGATATAGAGCAATATTATTTTACTTCTACACATAATCCGTATGCTTCATCAAGAACGAGAGAAGAAGTTGAACGATTGCTATTAGAAGATATAAAGAATAATCCCTGTTTTGTTTTTTCTGCCGTTAATGGAAATATGACTCCGGAGATCAATGAAAATTATACTCTTGTGGTATACCTTGATGTTCCCCTTGACGTCCGAATGAAAAGGATCAGGCAAAGAGCTATTGATAAATTCGGAGATAGGGTACTTCCGGGTGGAGATATGTACGAGCAAGAAGAAAAGTTTTTTGCATTCGCAGAAAAAAGAACTCCCGAAAAGATTGAGGATTGGCTGAAAACACTATCGCACAAAGCCATTAGACTTGATGGAAGAAAACCAATACAAGAAAATGTTGAACTTATAAAAAGCCTTCTCCTGTGGGAGAAGGGGGACCGCGCTAGCGGTGGATGAGGAGTCAAAATGATACCTTACAACAAAAATCTCGTGTCAAACGCTCGAACTCTGCGAAAAAACATGACACCCGAAGAAAAGCATATGTGGTATGATTTTTTAAAAAGATTGCCCTATAACGTCAGGCGTCAGCATAATATTGAAAACTATATCGTTGATTTTTACATAGCAGAAAAGAAGATTGTAATTGAGGTAGACGGCAGACAGCACCTATTGCCCGAGCACAAAGAAGCAGACAAACAAAGAGATGCGGTCTTATCTTCTTGGGGGATAACTGTTTTACGATATTCTAACGATAGTATACGAAACAATTTCAACACTGTTACAGCGGATATATTGAAGCATCTTGGTTTGGATTATAGCGATCTTAAGCCTGTGAGATAACACCTCATCCACCACTTCGTGGTCCCCCTTCTCCCACTGGAGAAGGCTTATTGTAATCCGCTCTCCTGCCTATAAAAATAAAGTTCCCACAAACCGTTTGATTGGTCTGTGGGAATTTTACGTTATGGTGATTTCTCCGATAAGAACATCACGCTTTATCCGGATGTTTTATTTTCCGTTAATAAGATCTGACATATTATACAGTCCCGCGGGCTTTGTGGCGATGTAGCTTGCCGCGCGAATAGCACCGCCGGCGAAGATCTCGCGCGAGAGCGCCGAGTGGGAAAGTGTTATCGTCTCGTTAGGCCCCGCAAAGATCACCTCGTGCTCGCCTACGATCGTGCCGCCGCGCACCGAGTGGATGCCTATTTCATTCTGCTCGCGAGCGCGTCTTTCGGTATGTCGGTCGAAAACGTACGTGGCGTCGGCCTTATTCTCCTTGATCGCGTTGGCGATCATCAATGCCGTTCCGCTGGGCGCGTCGAGCTTTTTGTTGTGATGCTTTTCCACGATCTCAACGTCAAAGCTGATGCCAAGCGTTTTCTCGGCAAGCTTTGCAAGCTCGATGAGCAGATTTATTCCGAGCGACATATTTCCCGAATGGAATATCGCAACCTTTTCAGATGCCTGACGCATCAGCGCAAGCTCCTCATCGGTGTGTCCCGTGGTAGCGACAACAAGAGGGGTTGACGTCTCCCTCGCATATTCAACGAGAGAGGGAAGTGCAGAGTGGTGCGAAAAATCGATTATAACGTCGGCTTTTCCGGGAAAATCCGAAATAAGCTCGTAGGTGGGAAATTTGCAGGTCGGAGCCTCGTTGGGAGTGGCAATATTGATTCCTGCCACGATTTGCGCGTCGCAGCCCGACACGCCGCTTTCAAGGCTTTTTATGACCGCCTCGCCCATTCTGCCCCAGCAGCCGCACAGAATAATATTTATCATAATGATATTCCTTTTCTTTTTTGTTTTTTAGTGATTTATCAAAGCAGACCGTGAGCCTTCATAGCGGAAACAAGGCGTGCCTTGGTAGCATCCTCCATCTCGCACAGAGGCAAGCGCATATCGACCTTGCACATACCGAGCTCTGCCATAGCCGTCTTTACGGGAACGGGGTTGACCTCGCAGAAGAGCGCGTTGATAAGATCAAGATATTTAAGCTGAAGTGCTGCCGCGTCCTTGTAATTGCCCTCAAAGCAAAGGCGGGTGATGTCGTGAGTTTCCTTGGGGAGAAGGTTAGAGAGCACCGAGATAACGCCCGCACCGCCGAGCGACATAATGGGAACGATCTGATCGTCGTTGCCCGAATATATATCAAAGCTGTCTCCGCAAGCCGCGCACAGCTCGGCGATAGCGCTTATGTTACCCGAAGCTTCCTTGACGGCGACTATTCGCTCGTGCTTTGCAAGCTCCTTGTAAACGGGAAGCGAGATGTTACAGCCGGTTCTTGAGGGAACGTTGTAGAGGATTATCGGTTTATTGGTGGCATCTGCGGTCTCAAGGAAATTCTTTATAAGTCCCTTGGGAGTTGCCTTATTATAATAAGGCGTTACGAGAAGAAGCGCGTCAGCGCCCACGTCGCAAGCGTACTTTGAAAGCTCAATTCCGTAAGCGGTGTCGTTGGAGCCCGTGCCCGCGATGACGGGAACTCTGCCCTCGACCTTTTCAACTACGAACTTGATGCACTCGCAGTGCTCCTCGTGTGTAAGCGTTGCCGCCTCGCCCGTTGTTCCCGCTACTACGATAGCGTCGATACCGCCGGCTATCTGATCCTCGATAATATTCCCAAAGCTCGCAAAGTCGATCTTTCCCTCAGAGAAGGGAGTGATTATTGCGGTAGCCGCACCGGTGAAAATAGAAGGCTTTAATTTGCTCATTGTAATTGGATCCTTTCGTGATTTGGAAGTTTTTGAGTTAAAAAATCATATAAAATAAAAAAACCGGTTGAAAACCAGCTGTAATTGTAATATAATATAAGCATAGAAATGCTTTACATAACAAAAACAGATAGCTCTCCATCAAATTTTAATTTTAAATTAAAAATGATGACAGTCGACCGACTATGAATCGGTAAACCAGCAACGCCGCATCCGCTACGGCATCACTTCGGCGAATCACCCTCGATAGCTCGGCTCGACGGTCCGCGGAGACCTTAACGAGTATCGGTTGCAAAACGCACCTCTACCATAATTATATGTTCTTTACATAATAATAGCATATCTTTTTTTGTCTGTCAAGTGTTTTTGAAAAATTACGACAGTTTTTTACACGTGGCGGACAAGCTGAAAATCAAGTTAAAATAATGAAAAAGAGAGAAAACATGATAACCAACGAAAGAAGACCGACAGACCTTAAAACATCAGACTTTTTTTACGATCTCCCCGAGGAGCTTATTGCTCAGCACCCCGAAAGCGTCAGGGATAACTCGCGCCTTATGGTGTTGTCCCGAGAGGACGGGAGCATAACGCATAAGCGCTTTCACGATATAATAGATTATCTTCGTCCCGATGACGTTCTCGTTATCAACGACTCAAAGGTCATTCCCGCGCGTCTTTACGGGCACGTCGAGGGCAGAGAAGAAGCAAAGATAGAGCTTCTTTTGCTCCGCCAGGGCGAGCTTGATACCTGGGAATGTCTCGTCAAGCCCGGTAAGCGCGCTAAGATCGGCTCGCGCTCGGTATTCGGCGACGGAATGCTTGTCGGCGAGGTCGTGGACATCGTTGAGGAAGGCAACAGAATAATAAAATTTGATTACGACAGAGAAAAATACGCGAGCATTTACGAGGTGCTTGGTCTCATCGGGCTTATGCCCCTGCCGCCTTACATAACCGAGCAGCTTTCGGATAACGCAAGGTATCAGACGGTCTATGCCCGTGAGGAGGGCTCGGCGGCGGCACCCACGGCGGGATTGCATTTTACCGAGGAGCTTTTGCAGAGGATAAAGGACAAGGGCGTGGCTATTGCTCCCGTTATGCTTCACGTAGGACTCGGCACGTTCCGTCCCGTCAAGGTGGACAACATAACGGATCACGTTATGCACACAGAATTCTTTTCGGTCTCCGAGGAGAGCGCGAGAGTGATCAACGATCGCCGCGCGCGCGGTGGCAGGCTTATCTGCGTCGGTACTACTTCCTGCCGAACGATAGAGAGCGTTGCCGACGAGAACGGAAATATACGCGCTATGTCGGGAGATACGGGAATATTTATTTATCCTGGATACAAGTTCAAGGCGGTAGATGCGCTGATAACCAATTTCCACCTGCCCGAAAGCACACTGCTTATGCTTGTTTCTGCGCTTTATAGCAAGGAAAAGATAATGGAAGCGTATGAAACCGCCGTTGACGAAAGATACAGATTTTTCTCCTTCGGCGACGCAATGCTGATAGTATAAAAGATTTATACTATCAGCATAGAAGAGATAAAAGAGAATAGAGAAGAAATAAGG
>JAFXHA010000001.1 GCA_017536635.1 Clostridia bacterium | reverse complement strand
TAGGCGCCGACCTCGAATACGCCGACGAGGTAACCCTCGGCCGTGCAATAGAGGGAAGAAGAGATATATAAAAATAAAGGACAGAGAAGATCTCTGTCCTTTTATTGTTTATCTGATATTTACAAGACAAAGCCCCAAAACACCAAGGATCAAGCCAAGTATCTTCTTGCGGTTTAATTTTTCCTTGAATATGAAAGCGGATCCAACACAAACGCAAATTATCCCGATACCATTGAATAGCGGGAACAAGATCGCCGATGGAACACGCCCTGCAAGACTTGTCATAACCAAGCTGATAGCGCAAAGCGAGATCGAGCTTCCGAGTGCGCAGAGCAATACAGTTTGGAGATCCTTTTTGTCGGTGGCGTCTGTGGAACGGCAAGCCGAGGGCTTTACGAAAAAGCTCAATATCAAAAACGGCACTATAAACGAGTAGAAATTATACGCGCTGACACTTTGCTCGTAAAAATATATTCCCATAAGCTTTTGAACTATCATAACACCGCCGCTTGCGATAAATACGGTAATTCCAATGATTATTCCCATAGCGTCAAAGCTTTTTTTCTCTGACGGACTATCCTTTAGCATAACTATCGAAATGATCGCAAGCAGAATTCCTATGCTTGAGATCAGCGTAAGCTGCTCATGCCAGACAAAATGTCCGATAATGCAGGGAAGTATCATACCTGCCGAATGACAAAGTGTCATAAACGCGACCGAGGTTTTTTCATAGCCCTTTAAAATGATCGTTTTGCTGACCGCATACATTATTCCGCACGCAATGCCGCATAAGATAGCGCCGAGCTTGAACTTGGGGGCACTGTCAAGCAAAAACATGGGTAAAAGACAAGTACTTCCTATCAGAAATTTAATGCAGTTATATAAAAAATTATACTTGTTGCCGCTTTTACTGGAAACGTGCTTGTCGCAAAAGGAATTGATAACGTAAAGCGGCACGCAGGCTAAAATTATAAGTATTTCCTTGCTCATAAAGCCACCGTGAGCTCGTTGTTCTGATTTTTAGATACGGAAATACCGATCGTCGTAGTCTTTTCGTCGGCGGTTATTATTTGTATCTCGTAATCTCCGTAAAAACCTCTGAAGCTGACGCTACCGCACTCGTCGGTGGATCCCTGTTCCTCGGTATGCCATACCTCTGTGATAAGATGCTTGATCACCTTGTACGCGGGCTTTGGCGACATATCAAATCGGAGCAGACCGCCGCGGTAGTAGTTCTCACCGCGTGTCATATCTCCTTGGGATTCACGTATCGTTTTGGGATCGCTTGATGCCACGTGAGCATATCCGTCAACAAGGTTCCAATAAATTATTTGTTCCATAGCGGGATGAGAGAACCAGATGGGATAAAGATTTTCGATGATCTCTGCCTGAATAGCCTCGTCCTCGGCATCATCCGTGTATGCGGGAATAGTTATCTCTGTTACCTGCAAGGGCTTGCCGAAGCGCGCGTAAAGATCCATATGATTATAAAGGCTTATCGGGTTATATGCTTTTCTTGTTTTTTCATACTCTACCTCGGATTTGTTAAAGGTATGAAATTGCATTCCAATAGCGTCTATGCGCGTACCCTTGAGGAGATTTGTCTCGATGTAGGCATAATATTTGTCGGTCGTCAGACAGTTATCTCCCCAGCATTGACCGGTTGATTCGTTTATGCCGAGCTGATTGTTGGGAAAATATTTTTCGGCAATGTCAAAGCTGTATTTTATAAAATCGGGATCGTTAAACAATGCGGTAGAGCCCTTATTCCAGATTCCCGCCTCGTTTACTACCTCGATAGTAGGAATTTTGTCGGCATAGCGCTCAGATATCTCTCGACAACGGTTTTCATACGCCGCCTTGACCTCATCAACAGATGCATCTGCGAGCCAGGCAGGGTAGAAGTGCTCGTAAGCCAGCGCGTGCTCGCGAGGCTCGATGCCGTTTTGCTTGCAAAATTCCATACAAAGATCGGGAGCTGGACGGCGGTAGACCTTGGGGCTGTCCTTGTCGTATCTGGGGGCTCCGCGCTCGGGCTCAAGATCGCGCCAATAGAATGGCAGTGTCGCCATATTAAATACCTCGGCAAAACGTTTTTTGTATGCCTCGTTTTTCTCCTCGCTTTCGAGCTCGTCAAGCAAAAATATGTTCGCACCGAAGCGGAAAGCATGATTTTTTTGCTTTATCGACACCTTGGCATCGGGGATCACCCTGCCGTTAGCGTCAACAACGGTGATCCTCATATCTCCCTTTCGGTATTTTTCAATACCCTCGGCGACTTTTCTTTGCGTTTCTTCCTTTTGTGCTTCAAAAAATTCAAGCACCTTGCGTCTGTCGCTCATCTTATTGTCTCCTTTGTTTTAAATATCGAATACCCGTATGCTTTTAAATTGATCTTGCCGTCAGATACCGTTGGGGGAACAAGGCTTTGTGCCAGAACCTCGTATTTTTGAGGTGAAAATTTTGTTTGTGCCTCATCGTTTGAAAAATTACCGATAAAAATGATCTTCTCACTGTCAAGAAAACGCTCAAAGCAGATCAAACGCTCGTTATCGTCAGTATCCTTCCATTCGGTATTTCCAAAGCACAAAGCGTCGTATTTTGAGCGCAGAGAATTAAGTGCTTTGATCACTGTCTGTCTGCGAATACTGTACGGCTCGTTCTTTTTGCTTCGGTCTGTAACCTCAAAATCTCCCATATAAAATCTGTTTGCGAACATACTCAGCCGTACACTATCGCCAAGCTCGTTACCGCAGTATACCATAGGAATACCGTCGATCGTAAAGTTCAGCGCCGCTATAAGCTCCATTCCGTCATGGCCGGCTACCGTCTCGGCACGCATTGGCCAATCGGTTACCGTGTCGTGATTGTCCATATCGCGCATCAGAATCGCGCCGTGAGGAATTCGACCGGATATTTCATTATTTACCTCGCGCAGTAGCTGCGCCGAAGCATTGCCTGAAATTATCTTATATATCGCGCTGTGCCATTTGAACGCATAGCTTGCGTCAAAGCATTTTTCAAGATAGGTCCAATCCGAGCCCTCGTTGAGCAATACCGCATCGGGATTGATCGCACGGATCCTGCGCTTTCCCTCGATCCAGAAATCGAGCGGCACCAAGTCTCCCACGTCGCATCTGAAGCCGTCGACATCCAACACGCCTACGTAATAGGTCATATTGCACCACAGATATTCCCGAAGCCCTGCATTTTCGTAGTTGAGCTGAGGGAAGTTCCATTTTGTAAGTATCACGTTCCCTTGCTCATCGTGCATCGCAAATTCAGGATGCTTTTTGAGAATGTCGGCATTCGGACCTATGTGAAGATATACCAGGTCGAGCATTACCTTGAGCTTCAGTCTGTGAGCCTCGGCTATAAGGCTTTTAAGATCGTCCATGCTTCCGTACTCTTCATCTATTTCAAAGAAATCGTTCATTCTGTAAGGATTTTTCGGGTTCTCGGTTTTCGACGCGAGTTGGCGCGGGCTTCTGCCTTCCAAAGTATCGTCTGCCTTGAAGATGGGGCAAAGATAGATTATTTTAAATCCCAGATCCGCAAGGAAGGGAAGCTCCTCTTCTATTGACTTGAGCGTGCCAGCCTCGGAAAAGGTACGGGGATTTATTTGATAAATACTGCTCTTTGTAAACCAATCGGGAGTGCTTTTCAGAGAATTTAATTCAGACATGTTGATTTTCCTTTCCGTGTATATTCTGTTATATACATTATAGCACGGCAAACGTAGATAATACACCCGTATTTTAACAAAACAGGTTGACTTTTCGAAACAAAAATGCTATTATATAAATAAAGAGTGAGGTGAATAAGTGTGTTTTTCGAAAAGGAAATGCTTTCGTTCAACCTTCTGGACGTTTTTGAAATAAACCAAACGAACGTGAATATTTTTAACAGCGGGCGTAATTTCAACGCGCTGTCCTTTCGCTTCAGGTCGGATGCGGTGTTGAAAACCGAAACGAATGAGTACGTTATGAAGGATAATTCGGTGGCTTACTTTCCCGCAAGGGTTGATTACAGCAGAACTGCGACTGTCGATGAGCTGATAGTCGTGCATTTCGATACGACGAATTATGTTGCACGCAATATAGAATTTTTTGATCCCAAGGAGCCCGACAGCCTGTCAAGGCTTTTTTGCGAGATACTGAATGTCTGGAACAAAAAAGAGGTAGGGTACAAGTACAGGTGCTCGGCTTTGCTTTATGAGATATTTGCTGAGTGCTACGAGCAAAATTTCGTGCCCAAAGCGCAGGATTCGAAGATTTGGCAGTCGGTGGACTATATTCTTGCACATTATAGGGACAGCGAGCTTTCTATCGGCGATATAGCGGCGAGATCCTTTATGAGCGAGGTCTATTTCCGCAGACTGTTCAAGGCGGAATTTGGCATATCACCTCAAAAATATATAATCAATCTGCGCATGCAGAATGCCGTAGGACTGATATCCACAGGTTACTATTCGCTGCAAGAGATCGCTTATATGTCGGGATATAAGGATTATAAATATTTTTCGGTTGAGTTTAAAAGACTTATGGGAGTGTCTCCGTCGGGGTACGAGTATAATTATCAAAAATAAAAATCGGCAGAGAATAAACTCTGCCGATCTTTTACTATCTAAAAATTTAAAACCCTGCTTTTTTCGAAAGCTCGCCAACGTCTATCTCGGACAGCGTGCCGTCGGTGTCGGGATTGCGCACGCCAAGACGGTAGAGCGACTGATAAATGCCGCCCTCGATCGCCATAAGCTCCTCGTGGCTGCCTTCCTCGGCAATGCTTCCACCCGATATAACGGCTATCTTGTCAGCGCCTCTGACAGTAGAGAGACGGTGCGCGACGACTATCGTCGTTCTGCCTCGGCACAGCTCGTCCAACGCCTGTTGAATGAGTATCTCTGTAGTGTTATCAAGCGCGCTTGTCGCCTCGTCGAGAATGAGTATCGCGGGATCCTTGAGGAATACTCGCGCGATAGAGAGTCTTTGCTTCTGACCGCCTGAGAGCTTTACGCCGCGTTCACCGATCTCGGTGTCGTAGCCCTTTTCAAGCGAGGTTATCCAATCGTGGATATTTGCGTTCTTTGCGGCGGCGATCACCTCGTCGTCGGTAGCATCAAGCTTGCCGTAAAGGATATTTTCCTTTATCGAGCCGTTAAAGAGGAACACGTCCTGCTGAACGATACCGATGCTTCTGCGCAGCGATTCCATCGTGAGCGAATTTATGCTCTTGCCGTCGATGAGTATATCGCCCTCGGTGATCGGGTAGAATCTCGGGAGGAGATGACATATCGTCGTTTTTCCGCCGCCCGACGGACCTACAAGCGCCAGCTTTTGTCCCTTTTCAACCGTCAGCGAGATGCCGTGGAGCACCTCTGCCGATGCCTCGTATGAGAATTGAACGTCTTTGAACTCTATTTTTCCCTCGACGTCGGTAAGCTCTATCGCATCGGGCGCGTCGCGCTCAGGCTCGCAGTCCATTATCTGCACAAAGCGCTCAAAGCCCGAAACGCCGTTCTGATATTGCTCCATAAAGCCGATGAGAGTGTTTATCGGCGAGATGAAAAGATTTATAGATACGAAAAACGCCGAGTATTCGGGAATGGTGATCCTGCCCGCATTGATAAACAGACCGCCCGCGATAAGAATAATAACGTTGAAGATATCGGTGATAAACGACGTTCCGGCGAAGAATTTTCCCATTGCGTCATACGCCTTTTTGCAGGCGTTGACGAATGCGCGGTTGCCGATCTCAAACTTTTCGGTCTCCTTATCGGAGTTTGTGTATGCCTTAGTTACGCGAATACCTGAGATACTGCTTTCAAGGGAAGCGTTTATGGTCGCGTTGCTCGTGCGGCGCTCGGTAAATGCCTCACGCATCTTTTTGCGGAAATATACCGCAATAATTATCAGTATCGGAACGCAGATGAATATTATAAGCGTGAGCGCCCAATCGAGACTCCAGAGATAGATAAACGCGCATATAAAGGTTGCTATGCTGACGAGCAGATTTTCAGGACCGTGATGCGCGAGCTCGCTGACTTCAAAGAGGTCAGAGGTCATTCGCGTCATGATTTTTCCCGTTTCGTTCTCGTCGTAGAAGGAGAAGGGAAGCTTCTGAATGTGCGCGAAGAGATCTCTGCGCATCTGCGCCTGCATACCTACACCGATAAGATGTCCGTAGTACTGCACGAAATAACGCAAAAACAGACGGACAAGATAGAGCGCCAGCACTATAAGGCTTGCGACCACTATCTTTTTGACGGTCTGATTTCCGCTGAGAAAATCGGCAAGCATCCTTTCCGTGATTATAGGATAGACCATACCCACGAGCGCCACGATAAGCGATGCGAGCATATCGAGCGTGAGCATAAGTCTGTGGGGCTTGTAATAAGCAATAAATCTTTTGAGCATCTTTTTTACCTTTAAACTTAATTTATAATATAATTATATTTCATTTTTCGACAGGTGTCAAGGGATAGAAAAAAATAAGTATTATTTGTATGTTCATATAAAACGCGGCAATAATATCTCCGCGTGTCATCTTGAGCGGAGCGTAACAAAGTGTAGCGCAGTCGAAACCCGTAGGGCAACCGCTTTAGCGGTTGGATCTCGCGGATCGTTTAAGTGTAATTTGTAAATGAATAACAACGCCGCAAGGAGCTCCTTGCGGCGTTCAGACTTGATTGATTACTTAACGTCGATGATGCTTTCGTCCCACATAGCAGGCGCCTCGTAGCCGAGGAGATTTACCATGGTTGCGGCAACGTTGGAAAGACCAAAGCTACCGTTGTCAGCCTTGACGGTATACTTGTCAGCGCAAACGTTGTCGTAGATGATGCAGGGAACGGGATTGAGCGTATGGCTGGTCTTGGACTTGTAGTTGCCGTTCTTGTCAGCCTTGGGCATACCGGTCTTCTTGTCCATCTCGTACATCTCGTCAGCGTTTCCGTGGTCAGCGGTGATGAGCGCAACTCCGCCGAGCTTGTCAACTACGGGGAGAATGCGGGCGAGCTGAAGATCAAGAGCTTCCATAGAGCATCTGGTAGCGAGAAGCGAGCCCGTGTGTCCTACCATATCGCCGTTCGGGAAGTTAACGCGCAGATACTTGAACTGTCCCGACTCGAGACATTCGATAAGCTTGTCGGTGATCTCAGCGCACTTCATCCAGGGTCTCTGCTCAAAGGGAACTACGTCAGAGGGGATCTCGATATAGGTCTCAAGATCCTCGGAGAACTTGCCCGAGCGGTTTCCGTTCCAGAAATAAGTTACGTGGCCGTATTTCTGAGTCTCGGAGATAGCAAGCTCGCTGACACCCGTGAGAGTAAGATATTCACTCATAGTGTTGGTGATCTCAGGGGGAGAAACGAGATATCTTGACGGAATGTGAAGGTCGCCGTCGTATTCAAGCATACCTGCGTAAACTACCTTGGGTACGCGAACTCTTTCGAACTTGTCGAACTCTCCCGCAGGCGCGTCAAACGCCTTGGAGATCTCGATAGAACGGTCGCCTCTGAAGTTGTAGAAGATAACGCTGTCGCCGTCCTCAACGGTGCCTACTGCCTTGCCGTCCTCGGCAATTACGAAGGGGGGAAGATCCTGGTCGATCACCTTGTACTCTGCGCGGTAGGTCTCAACCGCCTCGGCAGCGGAAGCGAACTGTCTGCCTTTGCCGAGAACGTGAGTCTGCCAGCCGCGGTCTACCATAGACCAATCAGCCTCGTATCTGTCCATAGTGATCTTCATACGTCCGCCGCCCGATGCGATCTTTATGTCAAATTCGGGAGAGCGAAGCTCGGAAAGGAAATCCTCAAAGGGAAGGATATAATCAAGCGCACTCGTCTCGCCAACGTCGCGTCCGTCGATAAGAATGTGAACGCGAGCCTTTCGGACACCCTCTGCCTTTGCCTGTTTGATCATTGCCTTGAGATGATCTATGTGCGAGTGAACGTTACCGTCCGAGAAAAGTCCGAGGAAATGGAGCGTGGAATTGTTGTCGATAGTGTTGGAAACGATAAGCTTCCAGGTCTCAGATGCGAACATCTTGCCGCTTTCTATCGACTGCGTAACGAGCTTTGCACCCTGCGCAAATACCTGACCTGCGCCGAGAGCGTTGTGTCCGACCTCGGAGTTACCCATATCGTCGTCGGACGGAAGACCTACGGCGGTTCCGTGAGCCTTGAGAGACACCATCGGATACTTAGCCATAAGCATATCGAGAGTAGGCGTGTACGCGCCTGCAACCGCGTTGGAAATAGTGTCGGGAGCGATACCTACGCCGTCCATAACGATAGTGAGAACGGGGCCCTGAACGCCCTCGAAGTTAGAAAGTTTTTTAAGAGCTTGTGCCATTTTTGACCTCCAAAATAAAAATAATCATTATTCAACATTTTATAGTATAACTCAAAAAGGAATAATTTTCAATAGAAATCAGAAAAAATTGATAAATTTATAATAAAAAAGCTTTCCGCTGAAGCGGAAAGCTTAATAAATTTATTCTTCGTATTATTTTGATCCAATTACTATTCTTGAGATAATTCCGGATGTAAATTCTCTCGTTCAACCTCGAGATCCCATAATTCCTCTGTCGAAAGAAGATTTTGAGGGAAAAAATACACCCTTGTTTTACGATAGTATGTCCAGCTGCCATCATCAACATCAATAAGGCGATGCCATTTAATGACTTTATATGTTAAAGCAGTATATTTTTTTGTGCCGCCATCTTTTATCCGTCCCCTATACATAGGGAATATAAGGATCAGAACTACCAAAGCAATTAATATTATTGTGAGTTTTTTCTTATTCTTTTTCATTATAATAACATTGTCTCCTTTCATTTTAGTGTTGGCGGTGGTTGACAAACATAAATCAATATTGGTAGGGGCTGGCGCCCAAACGTTTGCGAAGCAAACTTTGCGTTGCTTTCAACTGCCGACAGCCCGTATTGAACGCAAAACTAAATTAGGCATCTCCTTTGGAGAAGCTTAGCGAAGGCTGGTGAATAGGTTTTTAAATTTTTTCTGTATTCCACCTCTTCCGTCAACGGGCTTCGACAATGTCTTGCCGTTGCCACCTTCTCCATAGGAGAAGGCTTAAAATAAGTCGAGCGAAAATCTAAATTAGGCTCCCTCTTGAGGGGGCTGTCGCCGAACGGCGACTGGGGGAGTTTGACACGCACTCCATAGACACGGACTCCTTCCGTCATCGTGTTCGCAATGCTTCACGATGCCACCTCCCTCGAGAGGGAGGCTTATGATGACAAAAACGCACAGAGTTCCCCTTGCGACAACTCTGTGCGTTGATTTTTTATGTTTCTCGGCAAACGTGTTGTCGGGATATTTTTCTCTGTATTTTTATTATAGCATAGACGGAAAGATTTGTCAATAAAATTTTTCACCGCCATATTTTTTTCAAAATAAATATAAAATTTGCAAACCACTTGAAAAATGTAAAAAAAGGGTGTATAATAAACAAGTAAAAATATTTTTCAAGGAAGGCGAACAAAATGTCAGAATGTACTCACAATTGCTCGACCTGCTCGAGCAGCTGTTCAACAGAAAAAAAAGAAAAAAATTCGCTTATGGAGCAGCCTCACGAGCTCAGTAGCGTAAAGCATATAATCGCGGTAGTCAGCGGAAAGGGCGGAGTAGGAAAGTCGCTCGTTACCTCTATGCTCGCGGTAAATATGCAGAGACTCGGCTACAAGACCGCTATTCTTGACGCCGATATCACAGGTCCCTCTATTCCCAAGGCTTTCGGAATCAAGGCGGGAATCGACGGAGACGATCACGGTATGATCCCCCCCACGACCACGTCGGGAATAGACATTATGTCCATCAACCTCTTGCTTGAGGACGAGACCAGACCTGTCGTATGGCGCGGTCCCGTTATCGCAGGAGCTGTAAAGCAGTTCTGGACGGATACGATCTGGCACGAGATCGACTATATGTTTATCGACTGCCCCCCCGGAACAGGCGACGTTCCGCTTACCGTGTTCCAGTCTATTCCGATAGACGGAATCGTTATCGTTTCGAGCCCTCAGGAGCTTGTTTCGATGATTGTTGAAAAGGCGGCTAATATGGCAAGCCTTATGAATATCCCCGTTTACGGACTCGTAGAAAATATGAGCTACGTAAAGTGCCCCGATTGCGGCAAGGAGATAAAGGTATTCGGCGACAGTCATATTGAGGAGCTTGCTGAAAAGCACGGCTACGATCTGCTCGGTAAGATCCCGATGGATCCCAAGCTTTCGGCTCTCGTTGATAAGGGCTGGATCGAGATGATGGATAACGATTATCTCGAAAAAGCGGCAGAGATACTCGTCAACAGAACTCAGAAAAAGATGTAATCAAAAGGGGTGCCCGCATAAGCGGACACCCCGATGTATAATCATTTTCCCGAGTAATTGCAGGTGATGGAAAGAGAGGAGAATTTTTCATTTCCTGCCAGAACGTCTATGCTCTGGAATTTGACTATACTGCCTTCATAAAGTATTCCCGTGAGGTTGAGAACGTTCTCAAAGGCGTAAGCCGAGATAGTTCTGACACTCGTGGGAAGAATGTATCTTGATCCCGAACGGCTCTGCGGGTAGCAAACGAGTACGCTCTTATCCTTTGAATAGAGCACACCCTCTGACGAGCAGAACGAGGGGTTCAGCGCGTCTACGTTGATAAACGACAGACCGCCGCAGCCGCGGAAGGCACCCGTTCCGATAGTTTTTACCGATGCGGGAATGCTGATAGTCATAATTTCATAGCAATCCTCGAACGCGCGATCGCTGATCGACGTTACCGACTCTCCCTGAGGGCTCTTGGCGGGGATCTTGAGCTCCACCGCTTCACAAGTGCCTATGCCGATTACCGAGCAGGTTCCGTCGCCGTTGCTTCGGAATTCAAGTCCGTTTGCATCCGTAGGAGGCTTCGGCGCCTCGGTGGTCTCGGACTCGGTCTCGACGGTGGTTTCGACTTTTGTCGTCTCGGAGAAGGTCTCGCTCGTCGCGGTTGACGTTGATGCAGTATCCGTGGTGTCAGTCGTGTCGGTTACCTCGTCCCAAACGCCTACGACGAGCTCGTCATCGCTCGTTTCGGTGTCGTCGGGCAGGTCCTTGTCCGAAGGAACGATAGCGCATACAACGATTATAACGACGGTCGTTATAAGCAAGACGGTCAGCGTTATACCGATTATTAGCTTTTCCTTCGGGATTTTTTTGAGTTTTTCTAAAAGTTTCATTTGCTTGTCTCCTTTTCTTTTTTATTCTTTACTAAAAGATTACCATAAAATGGAAGAACAGTCAAATAAAATCGTTCGACGAAAAATCAGTAACTTCTACCCATTGTAACTGCGTATCGTGTGTATTCAAATCACTTCGACGGATTTCACGAAAAAATATTTGAAAAAATTTTAATAGATTTAATAGATTTTAATGGAAAAGATAGTATGAGTGTGAAAATTGGTAATACCGAGCTGAAAAACGGAATATTTCTTGCCCCTATGGCAGGGGTTAGCGACAAGAGCTTTCGCGGGCTTTGCCGCCGTTTTGGCGCGGAATATACCGTCAGCGAAATGGTCTCGGCAAAGGCACTCTGCTACGAGCAGATGAGTAAGCGCGCGTCCACCGAAACACCAACCGCCTCGCTTTGCGAGGTGAGAGCCGATGACGGGCCGATAGCTATTCAGCTTTTCGGCAGCGAGCCCGAATTTATTGCCGAGGCGGCAAGGCTTATCGAGAGCAAGGAATATAAAAATTGCGTATCAAAGATAGCTCCCGCGGCAATAGATATAAATATGGGCTGTCCCGTCCGTAAGATCACGTCAAACGGAGAGGGAAGTGCGCTGATGAAGGATCCCGTGAGGGCGGCAAGTATCGTTGAAGCGACGGTAAAGGCAACGAGCCTTCCCGTAACCGTCAAGATCAGGTCGGGTTGGGATGCATCGAGCATCAACGCACCCGAGCTTGCCAAAAGGCTTGAGGCGGCGGGAGCTGCGGCAATTTGCGTACACGCAAGAACCAAGGAGCAGCTTTATTTTCCGGGTATCGACCTCTCGGTCATCGCCGCGGTAAAGGCGGCGGTAAACATTCCTGTCATAGGTAACGGAGATATATACTGCGCCGCGGACGCCCGTAAGATGATAAACGAAACGGGCTGCGACGGAGTGATGATAGGCAGGGGTGCGCAGGGAAATCCGTGGATATTCTCAGAGATACTTGCCGATATGGAAGGCAAAGAATATACGCCGCCAACGCTTGCGGAGCGATTTGAGGTGGCTCGTGAGCACCTTTACTTAATGCTTGCCGATAAGGGCGAGCGAGTAGGACTTGCCGAGGCGAAAAAGCATATGGCTTGGTATCTTGCGGGAATGAATGGTGCGGCAAAGGCGAGAGATGCTGTTATGAGAGCTACGAGCGCCGAGGAAATAGTAGCAATATTTAACCGTTTAGTCTAAAAAATCAACCCCATCGGCAGTTGCCGATGGGGGTTTTTTAGTTCCACGCGTCCTTGTAATGCGCCTCGTTGTCGTTTTCAAATTCGTCGCCGCCGTCCATTGATTCATCAAAGGTAGCGGTATCTGTTGTCTCTGCTTCGGTAGTCTCGGTAGTAGCTTCCTCTCTTGTTGACTCGGAGCCTTCCGGATCGGCGGTATCGGTAGACACGTTATCGCCAACGGTTGTAGACGAGCTTTCGACAGTGCTTGATGTCGCGTCGGATAGGGTGCTTTCAACATCGGTCGTATCCGAAGTATCTATACTGACGGTGTTGTCGGTACAGGATACGAGCAGGGCGGATATCAAAAGCAATATTGCTAAAAGTATTGCACAAATTTTTTTCATAAAAGCTCCTTTCTCAATAAAGAGGAAGATCAAAGGTCTCGGTGAGCACGACAGGGCCTTGTACAGACGCCGTGTTGGGCGGTACTACGCCGTATATCCACTCACTTTCGCAGCCGTCAATGGTTATGCGACCCGAGGTGGATACGGTAACTATGGCACTGAGCGGATCCGCAGAGAACCAGGTGTTTTTGCCCATTGACAGTGTGTTGAGCGATTTTTCCTGAGTGTAAAGCGGTGCTCCGTTATTGTCGTACGTGATATATTCAAAGGTATGGCTCGGGTCGGTATAGTGCTCCACCTTGTCGCTGCGCCATACGACGTTTCGGGTAGCGTTCATATCCATATAAAGAATGCTGTCGACTATCTGCGCGCGATTCGTGTGCAGATGTCCGTTTATCGCCATAAGAACGGTACCCGTGCGTGCGTTGTTAGCTTTTTTGAATATTGCTCTTACCGCTGCTGCATCGGGAGATGATGACCATACACCCGAGAAGCTTGCGTGAGAGACGACGATGCAGGGAATATCCTTGCTTGCCGCGTCAAGAAGCGTATCCTCAAGCCACTGAAGCTGTACGGGACCGAGAGAATTTCCCTTCGTGTTTTCGGAAGGGGGACCGGATGTTGCAGGAAGATTATGCTCCCAGATCTGATTTGTCGTGTCGTAAGAATAGTTTGTGTCGGGGCAAACAATCCTGAAGCCGTTCGTTTCGTAATAATAATAGCCGATGCTTCCGTCTCCTATCTTGCCGTCCGCCGTGCCCCAAACGACCTCTCGGTTGTTGAGCAGGGCAGTAACCACGGGCATGCTGTTGCCCTTGGTCTCCATTTCGTGATTTCCTATGACTCCAAGTGCACTCAGACCGTAAGCATTGCGCAAATAAGCGTTCATAAGCTCAGGAGAGCCGTTGTAGTCATTACAGAAATCTCCACCGTGTATAATAAAATCTACATCAGCGGCGTGCGCACGGTCGAGGATCGTCTGCATATCGGCAATAGAGGTCATATACATACCTTGCTTGTAATGGAAATCTGAGAAAAGACAGAATTTCAATCGCTCTGCGTTTTTGCCCTCGTACGCATCGCATTTTCTGAACAGATAGTCAAGGCGCTCGCGCACCTTGTCGTTTTCAGCATCCTCGTAGAACAGGTTTGCAACGCCAACGTACGAGCGAGTGATAGTTTCGTTTGAATAGGTGTATTCCCAACCGCGCTCCGTCAGCTCCTTTATATATACGCGCGCAGTAAACGAGCGCGCTTGATGCTTCTGCGGAATACCCAACAGAGACACGTTAAAGGTGAGCGTATTTTTGTCCTGGCTGTAAAGCTTTGTTATTACGGTATCTGAAACGTTCGGTGTGTCGTGCTTGAGAGCCTCGCCCTCGTCGATAAGATCTGTCGGTATTATCAGCATACCGAATTTTATTTTTTCATTTGAAGGATCGTAAGTACCCTCGGGCACGAGAGCCTTGTAAAGATCCGACGTCTTATCTACCGACGCTGAAAAACGAAGTCCGTCTGAGCCTTCGCTTACCGTTGAGCCGTCAACGTCACAGTAGCGTATGGACGCACCGAGAGGCTTGATAGCATCGGATAATCCCTTAGCGACAGCTTTTTTGACGGTAATGCTTTCAATGATCAATTCCTGCGTTCCGCAAAAGTTCATTCCAATGCCGTTCAGCGCGGCACCGTTGTAAGCATCAAGACCTGTTTTGGAGTATAGGAACTTGTCGTTTGCAAAGTAATAATTTGTTCCTTCGCAATGATATACCTTTAACGTTACTTTGCCGGTCTCGTATTGTATAGCTTTTTCGTCGGAGCCTTCGACCGTATAGTCGTTCCTACGGCTTCTTTCCGTAAAGGTATAGTGGCGGTAGCTGCCGCTGCCCGCTGCGTACATCATAAGATAGGTTCCACCCTTGTAGTCAACTCCGCCCTGGGCATCGGTTATCGGACCGAGTGAGCCCTTTGCGCTGCTACCGCCGAAGCCGCTTATAGTAATACTGTAAACGTAATCGGTAACGGGCGTACCGTCCCCGTCGACAAGTGCAGGGAATACGACGCTGAAATCGCAGTTTCCGATGTTCACCTTAAGTCCTGTCGCGGTGTACGTGAATCTTTCGGTATTTATTTCCTTGTTGTGTGTGTTGTTTGGATCAAAATTCACCCAGGCTCCTCCGTCTCCGCCGTTAAGCCAAGGCACCTGTGTTTCGGGTACAGCAAGCCAGCCGTCAGGCACTCCGTTTCCGGAGCCCTTGAGATTGGGGGAATATACCGTCTCTCCTTCGAAAAAAGTGGGAATATCCTCTGCTGCCGATACAGGTATCAAAGGCAGTATCATCAAAAGAGACAGTATCAAAGTAATTAGTTTTCTTTTTCTTGAAAGCTTCATTGCTTTTCCTCCTTTTGAAAGGCTTTTTATTATTATAACAAATAATTTTTTTGTTGTCAATAAAAAATTCAGCCCCGAATTTTCGGGGCTGAATTAATATTTATTTGGGTTTCTTTATCTTATTGAGCTTTTTATTGAGCTTGAGGAGCTCTTCCTTGGTGAAGGTTACGTTCATCATACCCATCATGCTCGTGAGGCGAAGAACGGTAAATCCGCCCATCATTTCCATGAGACCGCCACCGGATGAAAGGTCGACTTCAAAGCCGCCCGACTTCTTTTCTCCGTCCTTTTTGCTTGCGTCCATCTTCTTTTTGATCGAAAGACCGAGTTTTACGAACCAAAGCTTGCCGCGCTTGGATTTCATAATATCGCCGAGCTTGTCGTTGAGAGAGAAGCGTCCCTCGGGAGCATCAATGTCGAACCAGTTGAGAACCGCACCCTTTTCGACGAGCACGTAATCCATATTCATTTCGTCGACCTTGCGGATCTTGCCCTCGTCGGAAAGCTCGCCTGCCTTTGCAACGATGGTACTCTCGCCAACGTTCTTTACGTCAAAGTAGAAGAAATGATCCTCAGCGCTCTTCTTGCCGATGCTCTCGCCGTTTACAAAGAGCTCTACTTCGGGAAGGTTGGAGTAAACGGTAACCTTGGTTACGTCTTCAACTCTGTCAATATATCTCTTACCGCAAAGGTGTACGAAGGGATCGACCTCGGGAGAAACGAGCCAAGCCTTGTAAGCATAGAAGGAATCCTTCTTGTATTTTCTGTCCATGGTAACGAGACCCTTGTGGTTCTGACCGTTCTCTCCGCCCTCTGCTCGCGCGTCAGCGCCGAAGTCAAACATATTCCATACGTGCGTAGCCCACATATATTTGCGGGTAAAGAGCTGCTTGATAAGCTCCTCGTGGTAGTATGCCTGATATTCCTCGGTGTAGTCGCCCTGCTTAGGATCGCTCGTGTGCCAGTTGAGCGCCTCGCATCCGTATTCGGAGCAGCCTATCGGAATTGTGGGGTGAGTTGCGTGGAACTTATCGAACCAAGGACCATTCATCGAGGTGTCGCCGCCGTACCAGCCGAAGTAGTGGTTGTAGGAAACGACGTCGGGGATCTGGAGATAAGGATCGTCCATCTTACACATCGAAACTGCCGCGATGGTGGTAAGACGGGTCTTGTCCATTTCGTGACAGAGATCGTTGAGTATTCTGTGGTTTTCAAGCAGGTCCTCGTCAGAGCCGCCGATGGATATTTCATTGGAAAGTCCCCATACCACGATAGAGGGGTGATTGTAGTTCTGCGTAACGAGCTCCTTCATCTGAGATATGGTGTTCTCGCGTCCGCCGGGCATATGCTTGGAGATGTAGGGGATCTCAGCCCAGATAACGAGACCGCGCTCGTCGCAAAGGTCATAGAAATACTGATCGTGCTGATAGTGAGCAAGACGAATGGTGGTAGCACCGACCTCGCAAATGAGATCGATATCCTCCTCGTGATGCTCGGGAAGAAGCGCGTTGCCTACGCCCCATCTGTCCTGATGACGGGATACGCCGCGAAGCGGATATTCCTCTCCGTTGAGAATGAAGCCGTTATCGGGATCTATTCTGAAGCTGCGGCAGCCGAAGCGGTTGCAAACGTTGTCAAGCACCTCGTCGCCCTCGACTATCTCTACCTCACAGCAGTAGAGATAAGGATCCTTGCGTCCGTTCCAGAGATGAACGTCCTTTATTTCAAAGGTAACCTTGGTGTCGGCGCTCTCTATCTTGTCAAGCTCGTTTTCGTCCTTGTCGTATATAGTGTAAACGAGCTTCTGAGAATCCTTCAGATTCTTTACGAATACCTCGACCTCGACCGTTGCGTCCTTTCCGTCAACGGTAGGTGTGATCATAAGTCCGGGTCCGCCGTAGTAATCAAGATCAAAATGTGCATCGTTTACGCAGATAAGGCTTACGTTACGGTAGATACCTCCGTAGAAGGTGAAGTCTGCCATTTGAGGATATACGGTATCGTTGGGAGCGTTATCTACGATGACCGCGATCTCGGTCTCGTCAGTGAGTGCTTCGGTAATGTTTACTCTCCAGGTGGAGTATCCTCCGTCGTGATGTGCAAGCTTTTCTCCGTTTACAAAGAGATCGGCAGAGGAGTTAGTTCCGCGGAACTCAATGTAATAAAGGTCAGCGACGGGGAGCTCAGCCTTTTTAAGTGTCTTTGTGTAAAGGCAGGAGCCGCGGAAATAATCGCTGCCACCGTCCTGACCGTCGATGGCATTCCAGGAATGAGGAAGATTGATCGTCTCACCGTCGCGGCGGGTAACGTCGGTCGTATCCTTGATGAAAATCCAGTTTTCGTTAAGGTTTAAAATGTTTCTCATAGAAATCTCCGATCTTTATGTTATTTAAAATAATGATAATACGTATTTTTTAACACGGTATGAAAATTACAAAAAATTATCAAAGAGGCGTCCGACGTTTGTCGGACGCCATTTTTACTTTGAATTATTCTGCGGATTTGCGAGCTGCGAGCTCGGTATTCATGGTTTCGAGAGTCTTCTTGTCAAGGTTGTAGATGACAGCAATACCGATGAACTGAACAACTGCGCTGAAGAGGTAGAGACCTGCAACGAGCCAGCACATATTGTAAGCGGTTGCTGCGCTCTGACCCTCGGTGCCAAGCTCGGAAACGTATCCGAGAGCACCCATAAGGAGAAGAACGATAGAGGGGCCTACGCCTTGAGCAAGCTTACGGAAGAAGGAGTGGAGCGAGTAAACGGTTCCTTCCTCTCTCTTTCCGGTCTTCCACTCGTTGTAGTCGATAGCGTCTGCCATAAGAGCCCAGGATACGCAGGTGTAAACACCCATGCCGAGACCGAATATGATAAGACCGAGCATATAAACAATAAGAGAAATGCTCTTGGGAACCATCGGGAACACAAGCATGATAAGACCGCCTGCCAAGGAAACGATAGTTCCTGCAACAGAAGCTTCTTTCTTACCGAACTTGTTAACGATCTTCTTTATGAAGGGCATGAAGAAGAACATGGGAACAAATCCAACCATCATTACAAGACCGGACATAGAAGCCTTACCGAAATAAGTAGCAAACATGATGGTGTTTGCGGTAGTAGCGGAGTTCATTCCGAGGAACATACCCATAGCGGCGAGAGTAGCACCGACTGCGGGGCGGTTCTTCATAAAGTTTCCGAATGCCTTGAATACGTTGAACTTTTCGCTGTCATTAGTTTTTACAGAGTTTTCGTCAACGCGAATGGTGATCTTTCTGATCATAAACAGGAAGGCAACAAATCCCAAAAGTCCCATAAGGAGCGCTGCCCAGAATACTCTTTCGCCAAGGAGAGTTTCTACCTGAACGCCGGTCTCGGGATTTATCTTGGGAGTGCCGTCCTCGTTGAATTCCTTGCGCCAGATGATCATAGGAAGAATGATACCGGGGAGAATGTTTCCAACCATAGAACCAACGGAACGCCAGGTGGAGAGCTGAGCTCTTTCACCGGGATCTTCGGTAACGAGAGAAAGCATAGAGCCGTAAGGAACGTTAGCAATGGTGTAGCAAGCATCCCAGATCACGTATCCAACGATGAAGAGGATAGCCTTAAGCCAAACCTTAGCGTTCGGGAAGGGAAGGAATACTGCAGCGCCTGCAACGAGAAGACCGCAAGCACCTATGAATATGTAGGTCTTGAATTTACCCATTTTGTACTTTCTTCTGTCTGCGTCGATCATCGATCCGATCATCGGGTCGTTGATAGCATCCCAGATCTGTACGAGAAGGAGAAGTGCGGAGAGAAGTCCGGTCTCCAACATCATATAAACCAACCAGAAGGTCTGAACGGTGCCCTTGAGTGCAAAGCTCATGTTGCATCCAAAATCACCCGCGGCATAAGCCACCTTGTCAAGCATGCCAAATTTGCGATAGCCCTTGGCATCCAATTTCTTTTCTTTTGCCATTGTTGTTTTCCTCTTTCTGAATTTATTTTTTGTTGTGCAAAAAAATTTTCCCGTCCTCGACGGGCAGAGTTAGAAATCTACTATTTTAAGTATAAATCATTTTCAAAAATATAGTGAGTAATTTTTTTAACTGTTTTTGTATTATTTTAATCTCAAAGAAAAAATACTGTTGCAATTACACAAAAAGCGTGCTATAATATTTATCAAGGTTGGGAAAAATTGTGCAAATGTGTATGAACTGTAATTTTTTAGGAGGAAAAAAGCTATGTTCTATAAAAATGAGCTCGATTTTTTGTGTGATACCCTCCGCAAACGTCATATACGCGCATCCTACGTGTCGCCGATCGAGCCTATAAGCTCGGTCTTCGATCCGATCCTGCACGATATCATTATGAGTCATACCTTTGATCCCGAGGAATCGGTACAGCAGTACGTTGGCACTCTTGAGCCGCATACTATGTATAAAACTACTGACGACTTTAAGCTTTGCTATATTTATCTTCTGCTTCCCTCAATGCCGGAGCAGACAAGCATCTTTTTTATGGGTCCCTATCTTGCTGCGCCGATCTCATCCCGTGAGCTTCTGGAGCTTGGAGAGAGAATTGGAATATCTCCAAAATCTCAGCGCTACTTTGAGGAATATTATTCAAGCATTCCGATCATTTACGAAAACGATGCTATGATCACGATGGTAGACACGTTCTGCGAGCGCATCTGGGGTAGCGCCTCTTTTGCGATAGTAGACGTAAATAAACAGTACAGGCAACCCGAGTCGCCTATAACCGAGGCTACACACGGGGAGAGCTTTGACGATATTCTCGTGAATATGAGAGCTATGGAAAAGCGATATGAATTTGAAAATGAAATGATAAGAGCCGTATCTCTCGGCCAGATGCACAAGGAATCGCTGTTCAGCGGTGTATTTTCGGAGTATACATTTGAAAAAAGAGTTTCCGATCCGGTACGCAATTCTAAAAATTACGGAATCATTATGAACACGCTTTTGAGGAAGGCAGCCGAGCAGGGAGGAGTACATCCGTTGTATCTCGACAGAGTTTCCTCGGAGTTTGCGGTAAAAATAGAGCAGCTCTCATCGCTTTCCGAGAGTGCGACGCTGATGAAGGATATGTTCCGCTCTTATTGCAGGCTCGTGAGAAAGCACTCGATGCAGAAATTTTCTCCTGCCGTACAAAAAACCATCCTTATTATAGATTCTGACCTTTCAGCCGACCTCTCTCTGAGCTCCTTGGCTGAAAGCCAGGGCATCAGCGCAGGATATTTGTCCACCGTTTTCAAAAAGGAAACGGGCAAGACTGTCTCGGAATATATCAGGGATAAAAGGATAAAGCACGCGACGCATCTGCTTGGCACGACTCATCTGCAGATACAGACGGTAGCCCTGCATTGCGGAATTATGGACGTGCAGTATTTTTCCAAAATATTTAAAAGGCAAACGGGCAAGACGCCAAAAGAATATAGGGAATCTATTCGGATTAAGAAAAATGTTTAGATCCTGCTATAAAGCCTTGTTTTGATTAAGATTTTACATTTTCCGTTAAATGAAAAAGTGATATAATTTTAAGTATATAAAATAAAAGGAGAGAATCATTATGTCTCGATTTTTGAGTGAAAAATTTCTTTTGAGTACCGATACAGCTCAAAAGCTTTATTTTGACTATGCCAAGGATCAGAAGATCATCGACTATCATTGTCACGTCAGTCCCAAGGAAATATGGGAGGACAAGCGCTTTGAAAATATAACGGAGGTCTGGCTTGCGGGCGACCACTACAAATGGCGCCTGATGCGATCCAACGGCGTTGACGAGTACTACATCACGGGAAACGCCGATCCGTACGAAAAATTTGTGAAATTTGCCACTCTTTTGCCTAAGGCAATAGGGAACCCGATGTATCATTGGTGCCATCTGGAGCTTAAGAATTATTTTGGGTATGAGGGCGTACTTAATGCCGATACTGCAAAAGAGGTATGGGATCTGTGCAACGAAAAGCTAAAGGAAGAGAATATGAGTGTCCGCGGTATCATCAAGCAGAGCAACGTGGCGTTCATCGGAACCACCGACGATCCTACCGACTCGCTTGAGTATCACAGATTGCTTGCGGGTGATGATAGCTTTGATACGGTAGTTGCTCCGTCCTTCCGCCCCGACAAAGCGTTTAATATAGACAAGGCAGGCTGGAAGGAATATATAGAAAAGCTTTCCGAGGTGTCGGGCGTTCAGATCACCGACCTCGCTACGCTCAAGAGTGCGCTTTCAAGCCGTATCGAATATTTCGACGCTCACGGATGCAGAGCCAGCGATCACGGACTTGATCAGATGGTGTATGCCGAGACCGATATGGCCGATCTTGATATCATTATCGAGAAGGGAATTGCGGGCGAGGCTGTAAACAAATTTGAAGCAGAGGCGCTAAAGACAGAGCTGCTTGCTTTCTGCGCTTCCGAGTACGTTCGTCTCGGTTGGGTAATGCAGCTTCATTATAACTGTATGAGAAATCCCAATAGCAAAATGTTCGCGGAGCTTGGACCCGATACGGGCTTTGATTGTATAGGTCCGAACAACGGAAGCCGCAAGCTTGGCGCATTGCTTGACAGACTGAACGGTAATGGTTGCTTGCCCAAGACGATAATTTACAGCCTTGACGCAAATGACAACGCATTTATCGATACGCTTATCGGAGCTTTTCAGGGAACCGAGATAGCAGGCAAGCTCCAGCACGGAAGCGCTTGGTGGTTCAACGACAATAAGCAGGGCATGAGAGATCAGCTCGTAAGCCTTGCTAACCTCAGCTTGCTCGGAAATTTCGTGGGAATGCTTACCGACTCTCGTAGCTTTCTCAGCTACACCAGACACGAATATTTCCGTCGCATACTCTGCGCGCTCATCGGAGAATGGGTAGAGAATGGCGAATATCCCGACGATGAAAAAACTCTCGGTACCATCGTGTCGGATATCTGTTACGGCAACGCAAAAAGATATTTTGGAATATAAATCCTAATATTTCTAATATTTACAGTAATAATTTACTTTAAATTTTGTCGGGATTGTGATATAATAAATAATTGCGATATAACTATTTTATTTTGGAGGAAATGAAATGCCAATGAAGATGTGTTTTCGCTGGTACGGAGAGGGGAACGATAAGATAAAGCTTTCCGATATCAAGCAGATACCGGGTGTTGACGGTATCGTATGGGCTCTGCATCATAAGATGCCGGGCGAGATCTGGGAGATAGATGAGATCGCCGAGGTAAAGCGTCAGCTCGATGAGTACGGCTTCAATATGGACGTCGTTGAGTCTGTAAACGTTCACGACGATATTAAGATCGGTCTTCCGACCAGAGATATGTATATCGAGAATTATAAGCAGTGTATACGCAATCTCTCGAAGTTCGGCGTAAAGGTAATATGTTATAACTTCATGCCTATATTCGACTGGACGAGAAGTAATCTTTTCCATCCCGTAGGAGACGGCTCTACCGCGCTCTTTTACGAAAAGAATATGATACAGGACGACTACAACGCTATGGCAAAGTATATTCTCGACTTTACCGAGAAATACAATATGTCATTTCCCGGCTGGGAGCCCGAGCGTATGGCGAAGCTCGATGAGCTATTCCGCGCTTACGAGGGCGTTGATCACGAAAAGCTCTGGGAAAATCTCAAATATTTCCTTGAAGCTATAATGCCCACCTGCCGCGAGTGCGACATCAAAATGGCAATACATATGGACGATCCGCCATGGGATATTTTCGGACTTCCGAGATTGCTTATCAACGAGGAGAATATCGATCGATTCTTGAAGATGGTGGATGATGAGTATAACTGTCTGACGCTCTGCTCCGGAAGCCTTAACGCAGATCCGAGCAATAACGTTGCGGATATCGTTCGCAAGCATTGCGACAGAATTGCGTTTGCTCATATAAGAAACGTCAAGCACTTTGAAAACGGCGATTTTTCCGAGGCAAGCCACAGAGATTGCGACGGAGATACGGGCATACTTGATATACTCAAGGCTTATCACGACTGTGGCTTTGAGGGATATATCCGTCCCGACCATGGCAGACATCTCTGGGACGAGGGTCCCGGTAACGTGCGCCCCGGATACGGACTTTACGACCGTGCGCTCGGCATAATGTATATGCTCGGCGTTTGGGATTCGCTTGAAAAATTTGATAAGTAAGATAAATAATAAATAAAGGAGAATAAAAATGGCAAATCTTCCACTTAACGTAGATTATAGCGGAAAGGTCGTAGTCGTTACGGGTGCGGGCGGACTTATCTGCGGCGCAATGGCTCGCGCGTTCGCGCAGTCCGGCGCAAAGGTTGCGGCGCTTGATCTTAACGAGGACGCAGTAAAGAAGCTCGCTGATGAGCTGGTGGCAGAGGGATATATCTGTAAGGGATATAAAGCAAACGTGCTCGATACCGAGGCGCTCGAAGCAGTTCACGCTCAGGTGCTCGCAGACCTTGGCGAGTGTGATATATTAGTAAACGGTGCGGGCGGAAACAATCCCAGAGCGACGACCGACAACGAATATCAGCACGAGGCAAAGGAAGGCGGAAAATCCTTCTTCGATCTTGATGCATCGGGCGTTGATTTCGTATTTAAGCTCAATTTCCAGGGAACCTTACTTCCCACGCAGGTTTTCGCAAAGGATATGGTAGCTAAGAAAAAGGGCTGTATACTTAACATCTCCTCGATGAACGCGTATACTCCTCTTACCAAGATCCCCGCATATTCCGCGGCTAAAGCAGGTATTTCCAACTTTACGCAGTGGCTTGCAACCCACTTCGCAGGTACGGGTATCCGCTGTAACGCAATAGCTCCCGGATTCCTCGTATCCGCGCAGAATTATAAGCTTCTCTTTGCCGAGGACGGTACTCCCACGGCTCGTAGCGCAAAGATACTCAAGGGAACCCCTATGGACAGATTCGTTGACGCAGAGGAGCTTCTCGGTGCAACGCTCTTCCTTTGCGACGAGCGCGCGGCGTCGGCAATTACCGGCGTAGTCCTTCCCGTTGACTGCGGCTTTGCGGCTTATTCGGGTGTATAAATATTGATCAAAGGAGAAAATATAATGGAAAAATTTATTCCCGTAGTAGTAATTAAAGAGCTTGGCGAAACAGATAAGATACTTAAAGCTCTTAAAAATAACGGCATCAACTGTGCCGAAATAACCTTCCGTACCGCTTGCGCGGCAGAGGCTATTGCGTATGCGTCGAAAAATTATCCCGATATGGAGATCGGCGCAGGAACCGTCATCAATGCCGAGCAGTGCGAGGCAGCACTTGCGGCAGGCGCGACCTTTATCGTATCTCCCGGACTTTCTCCCGCAGTTGCAAAGATATGCAATGAGAGAAATATTCCTTACTATCCCGGTTGCGTAACGCCTACCGAGATAATGGCGGCGCTTGAGCTCGGTATTACCACTGTTAAGTTCTTTCCCGCAAACGTTTACGGCGGACTTAAGGCACTTAAGGCGCTCTCCGCTCCTTTCCCGCAGGTCAAGTTCATTCCTACCGGCGGAGTTGACAGAAGCAATATAGACGAATTTCTCGCTTTCGATAAGATCGCGGCTATCGGCGGAAGCTTCTTTGTAAAAGAATCCTTGGATAAAATGGAGGCAGAAAAATGAGTAAAAGAGTAGTAACTTTCGGCGAGCTTATGCTTCGCCTTGCACCTAACGGATATTACCGTTTCTTCCAAAACGATCAGATGCAGGCAACCTTTGGAGGCGGAGAGGCTAACGTGTCTGTTTCTCTCGCAAATTACGGACTTGACAGCGTTTATGTTACCAAGCTTCCGAAGCACGCAATAGGTCAGGCGGCAGTTGATTCGCTCCGCTATTTCGGAGTTGATACCTCGAAGATCGTCCGCGGCGGCGACAGAGTAGGTATATATTTCCTTGAAAAAGGCGCTTCGCAGAGAGGCAGCGTTTGTATTTACGACAGAGCTCATTCGGCAATTCAGGAGGCAAGCCCCTCTGATTTCGATTGGGACAGCATCTTTGAGGGCGCAGATTGGTTCCATTTCACAGGCATTACTCCCGCGCTCGGAGCAAATCTCGTAGAGATCTGCCGCGAGGCTTGTAAGGCAGCTAAGGCAAGAGGTGTAAAGATCTCCTGCGACCTTAACTACCGCGGAAAGCTCTGGACAAGAGCCGAGGCGAGAGAGGCTATGACCGATCTTTGTCAGTACGTTGACGTTTGTATCTCCAACGAGGAGGATGCAAAGGACGTATTCGGCATCGAGGCAGAGAACACCGATATTTACGGCGGAAAGCTCAATCACGAGGGATATAAGTCGGTTGCAAAGCAGCTTGCGGATAAGTTTGGATTCGAGAAGGTAGCTATCACGCTTCGCTCGTCTATTTCGGCAAGCGACAACGATTGGGCAGGAATGCTTTACGACGGAGAGAACTATTGCTTCTCCAAGAGCTATCATCTCCATATCGTTGACCGCGTAGGCGGAGGCGACTCCTTTGGAGGCGGACTCATTTACGCGCTCCTCTCGGGTAAGAGCACGCAGGATGCTATCGAGTTTGCGGTAGCCGCGTCGGCGCTCAAGCACTCCATTGAGGGCGACTATAACCGTGTTGGCGTCTCCGAGGTTGAAAAGCTCGCAGGCGGCGACGGCTCGGGAAGAGTACAGAGATAATAAAAAATTACCTAGATTTCAATAAAAATCAATGTAACGCTTACAAAATTCGGCAGAGGTATTGTTCCTCTGCCGATTTTGTGTTATAATAAAATAAACTATGATCGGGGGTGGCGCGATGAAGCTGAAATTCGGGCTTAACAACAATCAACTTAAAATAATCGCAATAATTTCAATGCTCGTCGACCACGTGGGAGAGGCGTTGTTTCCCGACGTCTATATTCTGCGTGTTATCGGCAGATTTGCGTTCCCGATATTTGCTTATATGATCGCTGAGGGTTGTAAATATACCCGAAACAGAGTTCGCTATCTTGCGCAGATAGCGACGCTCGGTATCGTCTGCCAGCTCGTGTATTTCTTTGCGATGGGCTCGCTTTATCAGGGAATACTCATAACCTTTTCGCTTTCAATTATTACAATATTCGCGATAGATCTGTTTGTCAAAAAGAAGAATTTTTCGTCCTGCGCAGCGATGATACTCACCGTCGCGGCTGTCATATTTATCGCGGTCGTTATGCCGATCATATTTAAGGCGCAGGGCTTTGCGCTCGACTACGGAGCACTCGGTGTGCTGATGCCGATAGCGGTATATTATTTGCCGAAAAAATGGCAAAAGCTCAGCGCAAGTGCAATTATATTGCTCGCGCGCGCACTTCTGTACGGCGAATACCGTTGGTTTGCGTTGCTTGCCGTTCCGCTTCTGATGCTTTATAACGGTGAGCGCGGAAAGGCAAATCTGAAATATCTGTTTTATATCTTTTATCCGACGCATCTCGTCGTGATATATCTGCTTGGACTTTTGATCAGATAAGGAGAACTTATGAACGGTTGCATTTCTACCGAAAGAATACTTGCAAAGCTTGACGAGCATTTGCATAAAAACGACTATGCGTCTGCAGAGCGACACCTGCTTTATTGGCTTGGTGAATCATCGGGCGCGGGAGATATCCGCACAGAGCTGCTTATCCGCAACGAGCTGATGGGGCTTTACCGCAAGCTCGGACGCGAGAGTGAGGCGATAGAGTGTGTAGATGCGGCACTCCAAAGGATCGACGAGCAGAATATCGCGCATCAGGTCGGTGCCGCTACGACATTTCTCAACTGTGCTACCGTTTACAAGGCTTTTGGCAAGGCAGAGCAGGGGATCGCACTTTTCGAGAGAGCAAGAGCGGTATATGAGAGTGAGCTGAAGCCTGATGATAGCCGCCTTGGCGGACTTTATAACAATATGGCGCTCTCGCTCGTTGATCTTGGAAGATTTCGCGAGGCGGACGAGCTTTACAAGAAAGCAATAGCGGTTATGGAGCAAAACGAGGGTGGAGCGCTTGAGGTGGCTATAACCTATCTGAATATGGCTACCGCCGCCGAGTCGGAGCGAGGACTTCTTGATGCCGACGAGACAGTACAGGAATATCTCGATAAGGCTGAAAAGCTGCTTGAGGATTTTTCCAATCGGGACGGATACTACGCATTTGTATGTGAAAAATGCGCCTCGGTGTTTAATTATTACGGACGGTTTATGTACGCGAATGAGCTTTTAGCGCGCGCAAGGAGGATATACGGACAATGAAGGGACTTGAGCTTTCCGAAAAATTTTATCTTGAATACGGAGAGCCGATGCTAAAAGAAAGCTTTCCCTCGCTTTTGGAGCTTATTGCCGTAGGTCTTGTGGGTAGCGGCTCGGAGTGCTTCGGATTTGACGACGGCATATCGCAGGATCACGATTTTGAACCCGGATTTTGTATTTTTTTGCCCGATGAGGATATAATCGACCGAAAGACCGCGTTTGCGCTTGAACGCGCGTATGCCAAGCTTCCCAAGGAGTTTATGGGATATGAAAGAAGTCCGCTCAGCGCCGTTGGCGGAAACCGACACGGAGTGATGCGAACGGGCGAGTTTTTCGTTAGTAAAACGGGAACGCCTGACGGCAAGCTTTCAATGCGTGAGTGGTTTCTCGTTCCCGAGCAGTCGCTTGCAGAGGCAACGAACGGAAAGCTGTTTTACGACGGGCTTGGCGTCGTTACCGATATCCGTGCAAGGCTTGAATATCTGCCCGAGGACGTAAGGCTTAAAAAGCTTGCGGGATATCTTTTGCTGATGGCACAGTCGGGGCAGTATAATTACGCACGCTGTATTTCACGCTCGGAAACTGCTGCGGCACAGCTGGCGATGCACGAGTTCGTATCTTCAGCTCTAAAGGTGATATTTTTACTTAACCGCCGCTACATACCCTATTACAAATGGAGCTTTCGCGCGCTTAGCGAGCTTACGATATTATCTTCGCTTCATGATCCGTTGGAGTATCTCATATCGAGTGCTAATACGCCTGACGAGGCGAAAATCAAGCAGGATATGGTTGAGCAGATATGCGAAGCCGTTATATCAGAGCTTCGAACTCAAGCTCTGACCGATTCCGATTCGCGCGACGTCGAGACTCACGCCTATGCCGTGAATAACCGGATATCCGACTCGGAGATAAGAAATCTGCATATCCTATATGCAGTATAATAAAAGGCAGCAGAATTTTCTGCTGCCTTTGCGCTTTTATTTAATTATCTTTGTAGCATTCGAATATTTCGTCAACTCTTGACTGATCCTTGTTCTTGGTAAATGCGCTGACTACGGGAACTACCACCATAGATACCGCCATAGCTATAACGCCCATTTCGGGAGATTTAGCCGCCGCTGCGGAGAAGCTAGACGTGAGTGAAATAACGAGCGTTGCACCGCCTACCGTGAGAAGTCCCGAGATCATACCCGCGATAGCGCCGATCTTTGTAATTTTCTTAGAGAAAAGTCCCCAGATGTACGGACCGATAAAGCAACCCGAGACAACTCCCCAGGAGAATGACATAAGGTTTACGATGATCGGAATGTTCTGCGTTGCGAAAATGAACGAGCAGAGCACGAACGCAAGACAGAAAAGTCGGGTGAGGATCATCTGCGTTTCGGGCTTTGTCTCCTTTTTCCTGATCGTAGGGATAAGGTCGACCGATACAGATGACGCAGAGGTCAGAACGACCGATACAAGTGTCGACATAGAAGCGGAGAGTAAAAGTATCAGAATGACCGCCAGCAGAATGATTCCAAACGTGCCGTCGCCGAGTACCTTCATGAGAAGCGTTGGAATAACGGCGTCAATTCCGCCCTCGGGAAGCTCACCGCCGAGAACGAGTCTGGACGTGCTGCCAATGAGGTAAGCGCCGCAGCCGATAACGAAGCAGAATATCGTTGAGATGATAGTACCGCGCTTTATTGCCTTTGTATCCTTGATGGCGTAGAATTTGCCGACCATCTGCGGAAGTCCCCACGTACCGAAGCTCGTGAGCATAATATTTACGCAAAGGAATTTGAATGCCGATCCGCCAAAGATGCTCGTGAGCTGATCACCCGTTGTGGGATTGGGATCACCCGCAGGAGAAACAAAGCTTCCAAGTCCGTCAATAAGTCCGGAAATGCCGCCAACGCTATCGTGTCTAAGAACCGCAACGATAAGACAAACAACACCAACCAGCATTACCACACCCTGAACGAGATTTGTGTATGCCGTAGCGACGTATCCGCCCGCTACGAGATAAACTGCCGTGAGACAGGCGATTATGAGCATCCATACCCAAGTCTCAACCCCGGGGAATACCGCACTGAAAAGCGAGCCGAGTCCCTTGTATACCGCCGCAGAGTAGGGAACGAGGAATATAAATATAATGACGGCAGCAAGAATTTTCATACCCTTGGAATCATATCTTTTGCCGAAATATTCGGGCATTGTTTTTGCTTCAAGGCGCTTGGTCATCTTGCGCGTGCGGTTGGCAAGAAGTATCCAGGAAATAAGGCAGCCGAGAACCGCGTTTCCTATTCCTATCCATATGCTTCCGATACCGATATTCCAGCCGTGCTGACCTGCATATCCTACGAATACCACGGCGGAAAAATAAGTCGTGCCGTAAGCGAAAGCCGTAGCCCAAGCTCCAATGTTTCTGCCGCCGATCAAAAATCCGTCCAGTGTTTTCGATCTTCCGTAGCTTATGCAGCCAATCACTGCCATTGCAATAGCGTAGATGCAAAGTGCAACGATGGTGTAACTTTGTGCGTCTGTCATGTGTTTTCCCTCCTTGGAATTTGAATAACGGGGAAAAATAAAAGTCCCCGTATCCGTGATAGAATACAGAGGACGAGAATAACCCGTGGTACCACCTCAATTTACCGCGATCTCACGATCACGGCCTTTCCGAGTGTCAAACAACACTCTTGTTCTATGACGGGAACACCCGTTGCTGCCTACTTTGATCTGAAATGAAATAATAACAGATAGTTCGGGGCACTGCTCACAGGAGGTATTCGGCGTTGAATATTCCGCTGTCTCGCACCGACCGACAGCTCTCTGCGGGAAGTTTTCAAGCTTACTTGTTCCTGCTCAAACGCATTTGATGTTGGTATTATACCACTTTAAAGCGATAAAGTCAATAGCTTTTTGAAAAAAATATTTATTTTTTGCTTTTTGACATTTGTTGACAACTCAACGAGCTTATGGTATAATCAAAATGAAATTTGCAGATAATAATGAATCGTTAAGACGTAAAAATAAAAATAAAAG
>JAFXHA010000061.1 GCA_017536635.1 Clostridia bacterium | reverse complement strand
ATGCGCCAGGCTTCTCTTGAGTCTGTTCGATATGCCGCAGACCGCGCGGATGATACCGTAAAATTTACCGACGAGGCACTTATGACCATCCTCGGCGTGCCGAGAGTATTTCTCTCTGTCGTGCTCAAGGGCTGTGTTTCCTGGGCAAAAGAGAACAACGTAACGCTCATCACTGCAGAGCATATGCAGATAATCAACGACAAGCGTTCTAAAGAGAAAAACAAAAAGTAATAAATAAAGGAGATTTTTGAAATGAAAGTAGTATTGGCAGGCGCTTTTGGAAATCTTGGTGCTGATGTTCTTAAGTGCCTTTGTGCAGACGGCCACGAGGTTATTGCTGCCGATCTTCGCGAAGCGGTAGTTGAGGGCTGTGAGGGAAAGTATACCTTTAAGGCTATCGACGCAACAGACCCTGAAAGCATGAAGGGACTTTGCGACGGTGCGGACGTTGTTATCACCACGGTAGGTCTTACGGGTGCGTCCACCAAAGTGACCTCTTACGACATTGACTACAAGGGTAATATGAATCTTTATGCCGAAGCAAAGGCTGCAGGCGTTAAGAAATTCAATTACGTATCTGTTATCTCCTGCGACGAGGCAGGCGCAGAAGATGTTCCCATGCTTCATGCAAAGTACCTCGTTGAAGAAGAGATAAAGAAAGAGAATATGGACTGGGTCATCTACCGCCCCACGGGATATTTCTACGATATTGCAAAGGTGTTCAAGCCCTACGTTGACAAGGGAGAGATGCAGCTTCTCAAGGGCTTTGGCGGAGTCAAGGCAAACGTTGTAGATTGCCCTGATTTTGCTCGTTTTATCGTTGACCATATGAATGATACCAACGTTACGTATAACGTCGGCGGTAAGGAGACCTATACTTACGAAGAAATGGCAAAGCTTTGCTTTGATGCGGCAAAAAAGCCTCTGAAGATCAAGTGGGCACCCATATGGCTCTTCGGCATTCTGGCAAATCTTCCAAAGATCAAGAAGGCAGGAAAGCACGATATTATTTTGTTCTCCAAGTGGACGCTCAGCCACGATCTCGTTGGTGACACCGTGGTTGGAGATAAGAGCTTCGGCGAATACATAAAGAGCTATTTCGGAAAGGAGAGCAACTGATATGCCTTGGACACTTTTAGGAATTCTCCTTGCGGTGTGCGCGGTTGCGTGTGCCGTTGGATTTTATAAATTCGTATATTTTCTTTCTATCGGTTACGGCTTTGCGGTAGCGTTTGGCGGAATTGCGGTTCTCGTGATGTATCTCATCAATCCCACCGCAACGCCCCTTTGGATAATCCTCGTAGAGACTGCGCTTTTTATAGCATACGGAGTGCGTCTTTCGGGATTTTTGCTCATTCGTGAATTCAAGAATGCTACCTTCAAGAAGACCGACGTAGCTAAGGATACGCTTGCAAAGAACGGCGAGAAGAAAATGCCGGTATTTGTTCTTGCAACTATTTGGGTAACCGTTTCTGTTCTCTATGTTGCACAGGTCAGCCCCATGCTCGTCCGCTACGTTAATGCATCAACTGATGTGATCGTTCCCGTGGTTGGATTTGCGATCTCTGTGTTCGGTCTCGTTCTTGAGTCGATTGCCGATAAACAGAAGTCGGCACAGAAGAAGGAAAGACCTGATATGGTAGCCACCAAGGGACTTTACAAGATGTGTCGTTGTCCGAATTACCTCGGCGAGATCCTTTTCTGGACGGGTGTGTTCGTAAGCGGCATCACCTCATATCTGTCTCTCGGTCAGTGGATCACTGCCGTTATCGCGTATATCTGCATCGTTTTCATTATGTTTAACGGAGCGCAGAGACTTGAAAAGCGACAGATGGGTCGCTACGGTGATAACGAAGAGTATAACAACTATGCCAACAAAACCCCCATTATAATTCCTCTTTTGCCGATCTATCACCTTAACAAGAAGAAATAATTGGATCGAGAGAAAAAATATGAATGACTTTTCTATTTCCATGGCACTCGTAGATTATATTCCGGTTGTATTCTTTGCGATCGCAGCGATCATACTGCTCCGTGATCTTTACGATAAGATGAGCAAATGCGCGTACGCACTTTTTTCTGCCGGCGTGATCGACGTTGCCATTGCAGGCGGTCTTAAAGCGACTTGGAAGCTGCTTTATGCGGCAGGAGCTTGTAATTTTGAGGCACTTGACGCTATGTTCTTTCCCGTTCAGTCAATAGGATTTCTTTTTGCAGGCATCGGTATCCTTAATATGCTGCTGAATAAGAATTCTCAAAAGGCGCTTATGGCGGTGGCCCCCCCGGTCTTTTCGGGTACGTTTGTGTTTGTGGGACTGATGGTTGTGGGGCTTGGAATTATGGACGTGGTGCTTTGCATTTTGTCTGCCAAGCTTAAAAAGCCGTGGCTTATCGCTATCTTTGCATTTTATTTCATATGCTCGCTTTGTATGGGATATCTCTCCAGCCAGGATTTTGTAAAATCCGCTATGAACTGGATCGCAGAGGGAGTAAACGTACTTGGACAGGGAACGCTATTGCTTGGCACTATCCTGCTTCATAAAAACGGACTTGCAAAGCTGACTCTTGACGGGGGTGAAGATCAATGACAGATAAGCTTTTAGACATCATCAGAAGCAAGTATTCGCTTGTCGAGCTTGACGTCGGGGAATATGATACGCTCAAGGCAAACGGAATGAGATTTTGCGTAAAGGCATACCGCGCAGAAGGTCTCGGTCACGTGTCAGTTATGCGTGCAAAAGGTTTTTTCGGACTTGTGAAAATGGATACCTTGATGATCGTACCCAAAGAAAAGGATCTTCCGCTGTATTCTTATGACAGAATTTATGCTATGGGAAACGATACCTTGATCGTAGAGCTTTATGATATCTTGACCGAAACGCTCGATCTGTCGTCGCTTGATGAGACAAAATCAAGATTTGCATATCTTTCCGAGCGCGATCCGGGCAAGCATTGGTATGATCATTTGAAGCTTCCGCAGAGTATTTCCAAAAAGGGAAAAAAGGCTGAGACGCAAAATTTTGATGATTTGGCGATCGAGCATTTTGATGCCTATCTTAGTGCTTCTGCATCTGATACTTCAGACGAAGCAAAAAAGAGGGAGCTCTCGTTCCGTTACGTTAACGGACTTTTGACGCAAGGCGGTCCATCTACCGACGTATTCAAGAAGTCTCTTGGAGAAGAAAAGACGGAAAAGCTTTTCAAAAACGTATTGTTTGGAGTTGACGCTTGATTTTTTCATTAAGTTGCATTTTTGTACTATGGAGCCAAAGCAAGGCAGGTCGAAAGACCTGCCTTTTGCTTTGGCTCCCCCTTCCGCGCCTGTACAAACGGCTTCGTCGAGTGAGAGGCCGGCGCAAGCCTGACCGCAATGTGTCCCGTTTTTGCGCAGCAAAATGCGGTCGGTGCCCGCAAGAGACACTTGCGGATTTGGCGGCTACGCCGCCAAATCGGTTAATCCAGGGAGTCGTGCGGCTGCTTGCAGCTGTTGTTCAACCACCAGGGGGAGTCATAATGGGGCAACAATTTTGCACCCTAACAAAAAGTCCTTGATTTCGGGGACTTTTTGTGTTTTTTAGGGAAGAAAACAAGCATTCTTCAACTTTGCATCTTTTTGACTTTTTGGTCTTGAGTTAGGGACTTGACGATAAGTCGAGTATTGTTGACACTTCGTCACTTTGGTGATACAATAAAAAACAATGAAAGGCGGTGATTAACGATGAATGAGCCTTATTATAAGGCTTATGAAAAGCGATATCAAGCAGTTTTTTCTGCTGGTGCAGAACGTTGGGGGCATTCTCCTGATGATGAGGTGCTGTATAATACGCTGAAATCATGGGTAGAAGAAAATAATCTGCAAGGGAAATCGATCATCGAATATGCTTGCGGTGAGGGAGCTTGCGGGGTTATATTGTCTGAACTTGGCTGCATCTATCACGGCGTGGATATTTCGCCATCTGCGATTGAAAAAAGCAAAAAATTGTTACAAGCTTATCCCAATGCCACGGTTGACGTTTTTGATATGGTAAAGGAAAGCGCAGCAGAAAAATATGATGCTGCTCTTGATTGCATGGGATTTCATATGTTGGTTACAGACAATGATAGAAATTGCTATTTAAAAAATGCATATGATTCACTAAAAGAAAATGCACCGATGCTTTTTTTCAGAGAATCGTACCGTCAGAACGGAACATATCAAGGTGTTGTTCATACTCTCGCGGAGTGGGAGCAGATCACAGGAGAAGACTATAAAACACTGCAATTACGTCAAGTCAGAAATTCTGACGAGGGTGGTATAGTAGAGGTGCTTGTTCCACTTCTTCCTGCGAGAGCGAAAGATAAAACCGGATATGTCGAAGAATTTGAAAATATCGGGTTTGACGTAGAAAAATTTATCGAAATGGATAGTTCTACCGCTATTCCGCACTCTGCGAGTATATATGTCAGAAAAATAAAACGATAGAGCCTTAAGGTTCGATTCTGTTGGGGCAACGCAAAAAGAAGGCCCGCGCTTAGGCGGGGCTTCGTAAAACAGTTATTTTGAAAAATGCTTGAAAACGACTGTTTTCAAGGGACGGCGTGACTTCGGTCACGCCGTTTCCTTTTTCGCAAGTTCTTCCAAAGGGATAAAGCCGATGCCGTCATACTGGATGTGGATCTTCTGTCTGCGCTTGCCGCTGGACTTGTCGGGTGCTTCCACATAGATCGCTTTTATCAGCTCTCGCAGCATACACGGGTCAATTTCCTCGATGTCCACGTATTTATCTGCCGTTCGGATGAACCTTTCAATATTTTCGTTCTGTCTTTCCTGTACTTCAATTTCCTGCCGCAGAGCGACAACCTCTGCTTCAAGCTGTTTCTGTTCCGCTTCGTAGTTCTGACTCAT
>JAFXHA010000060.1 GCA_017536635.1 Clostridia bacterium | reverse complement strand
TGAAGGAGCATATGTTTGACGCCATACCTACGGCGATACCGAGGTTCGGCGTGACGAGAATGTTCGGGAAGGTGGTGGGAAGAAGCACGGGCTCCTTCATCGTGCCGTCGTAGTTGTCTATCATATCTACGGCGTCCTTGTCAATTCCTCGGAAAAGCTCGGCACAGAAGGGATCGAGCTTTACCTCGGTGTAACGAGATGCCGCAAATTTCATATCCGACGAGTATTGCTTACCGAAGCTTCCCTTAGAGTCTACAACGGGGTGCAGAAGCGACTCGTTTCCGCGAGTCAGACGCACCATCGTCTCGTATATAGCCATATCACCGTGGGGATTGAGCTTCATCGTCTGTCCGACGACGTTCGCGCTCTTGGTTCTGTTGCCCGTGAGCAGATCCATCTTGTACATAGTGTAAAGAAGCTTTCTGTGCGAGGGCTTCAGACCGTCTATCTCGGGGATAGCACGTGAAACTATAACGCTCATAACGTAGGGCATATAGTTCTTTTCGAGAGTATCGGTTATAAGTTGGTTTTGAACGGGAGCATAAACTATTTCCTTTGGAGTATTGACCGCTTTTTTGCTTTTAGCCATTTATTTACCGTCCTTGCTTTATGATTTGTGATGATTTATATTTTTATGATCAACGTGTATTACGGTGTGAGCCGCCGCACGTATGAGTCGGTTGTAAAGCGCGAGACCGAGTCCGTCCTTCTTGGGAAGATGGGCGTATATTATATCGCAATCGAGCTTATCTGCATCGCGAAGCGCCGAGAACAGTCTGTTTGCCTGCGTTCCGAGATCGTCGCGCGCGCCGATGTCGATAAGTCGCTCGCCGCGAAGCTCGTCCAGCTCCTCGTGATAGCAGAGCAGTGCACATTTTTCGGAATTCTGCGCGTTGATAAGAAAGGTCTGCACCAAGTCCTCATCGCCCTCGACGAGCACGAGAGGGACGGATGGCGCGTAATGTCTGTATTTCATCCCGGGGGACAGCGGACGCTCGTTTTCGGCGAGCATCTCGGTTACTGCGTGAGATATCTCCACGTTATCGCAAACGCATCTGAGCGCATCAGCCGTAATTGCGCCGGGGCGGAGAAGGATCAGCGAATCCTCACGCGCCTCGACTATCGTCGATTCAAGACCTATCTCGCAAACACCGCCGCACAGTATCGCGTCTATCCTGCCGTCAAGGTCGGATATAACGTGCTCTGCGCAGGTTGGCGAAGGACTTCCCGAGCGATTTGCCGACGGAGCGGCAATTGCCGTGCCCGAGAGCCTTATGAGCTCTCTTGCCGTCTCGTCGGACGGACAGCGTACAGCTACCGTTGAAAGACCGCCCGTAACGCTGTCGGGCACTATGTCCTTCTTTTTTAGAATGACTGTAAGAGGTCCGGGCATAAATGCCTTTGCAAGCTTATAATAAAGCTCGCTTGTATGAGCGTATTTTTCCGCATCCTCTGGGCTTGCGATGTGGATTATAAGCGGATTGTCGGAGGGGCGTCCCTTCGCGGCATATATTTTTTTTGCCGCGTCCTCGTCTGTCGCATCACCGCCAAGCCCGTAAACCGTCTCGGTCGGGAAGGCGACAAGTCCGCCGTTCTTTATTATTTTCGCGCACTCGGCGATCGCCGAGCCGCTGTCGTTTTCAGTAGTAAGCTTAAAGATTCTGGTTTGCATTTTTGTTTAATCCTTAATACCTTATAAGATCCTGTTATTCTGCCGATTTCAGCTTTTCAGCCGTATCGGCGGTAATGAGTGCGTCGATCATATTGCCTATGTTTCCGTTGAGGAAAGCTTCAAGCGAATAGAGCGTAAGACCGATGCGGTGATCGGTAACGCGTCCCTGCGGATAGTTGTAGGTGCGTATTCTTTCGCTTTGGTCGCCCGTGCCGACCTGACTTTTTCTGTCCGACGCGATCTTTTCGTTCTGCTCAGTCAGCTTCATATCGTAAAGCTTGGTCTTGAGCATTTTTATCGCCTTATCGCGATTCTTGAACTGACTTCTTTCTTCCTGACATTCGATAACTATTCCAGTAGGCTTGTGCGTAAGTCTTACTGCAGATTCGGTCTTGTTGATGTGCTGACCGCCCGCGCCGCTCGACTTGCAGGATTCCATAATGAGATCGGCAGGGTTTATCTCGATCTCAACGTCCTCTGCCTCGGGAAGCACCGCGACGGTCGCAGTAGACGTTTGTATACGCCCCTGCGACTCGGTCTCGGGAACTCGCTGAACTCTGTGAACGCCGCTCTCAAACTTAAAGCGGGAGAATGCGCCGTCGCCCTCTATCATAAAGGTAACCTCTTTAAAGCCGCCGAGCTCTGTTTCGTTGCAGTTCATAAGCGAGCATTTGAAACCCTCTGCTTGTGCATACATCGTATACATTCTGTAAAGCACAGCCGCAAAGAGAGCCGCTTCCTCGCCACCCGCACCGCTTCGGATCTCGACCATAACGTTTTTTGAATCGTTTTCGTCGCGCGGAAGAAGAAGGATCTTCAGCTCTTCGGTGAGCAAATCCATATTCTGCTTGGTTTCTCTGAGCTCTGCCAAGACGAGCTCCTTCATTTCCGCATCAAGCGGCTCGTCGAGCATGATCTTCGCATCCTCGTGGGCATCTCTGGCTTTTTTATATTCTCTGTATTTTTCGATAACGGGGGAGAGCGCCTTGTAGTCCTTCATAAGCGCGGTGAATTTTTCCTGATTGGAAAATACCGTGGGATCCGCAAGCTCTTCCTCGATAAGAACGTATCTTTTTTCGGCGTCGTTAAGTTTGTTCAGCATTAAAATTTAATCCTTGAAAAAATCAATATTTATAGAATGCGCGGATAGCGCGGAAGGTCTCGTAAACGTCGACCTTGGAAACGACCTCGTAGGGAGCGTGCATAGCGATTACCGGAACACCGAGGTCTATGGTATCAATATTGTGCTTGGAGATGTACTTTGCAACGGTTCCGCCGCCGCCGCAGTCAACCTTGCCAAGCTCGCCTGCCTGCCATACTACGCCGTCCTTTGCGAGAATTGAGCGAAGGTATCCGATAAATTCAGCATTAGCGTCGTTCGTGCCGGATTTTCCGCGAGAGCCTGTGAATTTTGTAAATACCGCGCCACAGGAGAGAAGTGGAGCGTTCTGCTTTTCAAATACTTCTGGGAAGTTGGGATCAAATACCGCAGATACGTCGGCAGAGAGACACTGAGAATTAGCTCTTACAACAGCAGGGTTGCCGCCAAGCTGAGATGCGAGCTCGTTGATGAGATCAAGCATAAGATCGCACTGCATACCCGTAGGTCCGTCGCTTCCGGTTTCTTCCTTGTCGGCAAGAATACACATACAGGTGTTGTTGCCGTCAGCCTCAAGAATAGCCGTGAGTGCGGGGTAAGCGCAAACTCTGTCGTCGTGTCCGTAGGAGCCGATGAGCGCGCGGTCAAAGCCGACGTCTCTTGCCTTTGCTGCGGGAACAACAGAGAGCTCTGCGGAGAGCAGGTCTTCCTCGTCGATGCCGTACTTTTCATTGAGAAGCTTGAGAACGTTCAGCTTGATAGTTCCGTCCTCGTCGTCGGGAATACTTCCGACGAGAATATTGAGCTGCTCACCCTTGATTCCGGACTCAAGCGGAAGCTTTGCCTGCTCGTATCCGAGGTGAGGAAGAAGATCGTTGATGTAGAAAACGGGATCACTTTCGTCCTCGCCTATGCAAACGTCTATGTTCTTTCCGTCAACGGTAGCAATAACGCCGTGAAGCGCAAGAGGTGTAGCGACCCACTGATACTTGCGGATGCCGCCGTAATAGTGCGTCTTGAAGAAGCACATGCCGCCGTCCTCGATAACGGGACACTGCTTGAGGTCGATCCTCGGAGCGTCGATATGCGCTGCGGTTATCTTGATACCCTCGTTGATGGGCTTTGTGCCTACCGAGAATACAAAGAGATTCTTGCCGCGGTTGTTGTAATAGAGCTTGTCGCCTGCCGAGATCTTGTCGCCGAGACGGTATTCCTTAAAGCCCTTAGCCTTAGCGAGCTCGATGGATACCTTTACAGCCTCACGCTCGGTCTTTGCCGCGTCAAGATAGCTCTTGTAGCCGTCAGCGTATGCGAAAGCAGCGTCGATTACCGACTTGTCAGCCTTTTCGTAAACCGTTTTCTTTTCGTAGATAAGCTTGTTTTTCTGTTCCTTACTCATTTTCAGTTACTCCTTCGTTGTTTTTGTAGTAAAGTTTTTTGTATATTTCGATATTATCGTTTACCTTTTTCACGTAGTGTGCGGTCTCCTTGAAGGGAATATTCACAAGGTTTCCCTTGCCGTCCGAATATTTATCGCTTTCAAGCCACTCCGCTACGTTGCCCTCTCCCGCGTTGTATGCGGCAAAGGTGTTATCCCAATTATAATCGAATTTTTTGTAGAGATAATTGAGATAGTAAGTGCCGTATTTTATTGAGATCTCAGGATCGTAAAGCTTGCTTGAGGGAAGTCTTTCGCCAAGGTGCTCGGGGCCCGTCAGCCACTCAAACGTGGATGGCATCATCTGCATAAGTCCCCTCGCTCCGACACTCGACTCGGCATCCTTGTCAAAGCCGCTTTCGGTCTCTATCACCGCGAATATTATGTACTCGGGGATATTGTATTCCGATGCGTAGGTCTTGACGTAGCTCGAAAAATCGGTCGGGTGAGTTTTTTTCTCGGCAATATCCCAAACCGTATCCATAGCGAGCCCGAGAAAAAGCGATATAAGTAAAATTATGATCACGGCGATCGGTCTTTTGGCGGTGTTTCTCATACGTGATGCTCCTTTTTGACCGATATAAGTATTTTTTCGGCGGCGGCTGTAAGCGCCCCGATATCGCCGTCGTTGAATATTACAACGTCCGAATGACGTTTATAAAATTCATCATCCTTTTGTGCTCGTATGCGGCGCAGGGCATCGTCGTGCCCTATGTGGTCTCGCTCGGATATCCTGTCGGCGCGTGTGTCGGGATCGGATATCACCGAGACGACAAGATCGCACTCAGTGTTAAAGCCCGATTCTATGAGCGTTGGGGCATCTATCGCCGCGACCTGCTCACCTTGCACCGAGAGATTTTCGATGATCTTTTTAGCCTCGTCGATCACTACCGAAAGCACGGTGGAATTGAGAAGCTCAAGCTTTTCCTCGTCCGAGAAAACGATCCTTGCGAGCGCGGGACGGTCAAGCGTGCCGTCCGAGTTGAATATCCCGGCGCCGAACGCGTCTCTTATGAGATCAAGACATCTTGAGGGCGGAACGAGCAGAGAATGATAGAGCTCGTCGGCATCTATTACCGATATTCCGCATTCGCGAAGCGCGCTTGCGAGTATTGATTTTCCCGAGCCGCTGGGACCCGTTATGCCGATTATTTTCATACCCTTTCCCCCAAAATTTTTACCATTATTGGAATAAACAATAAACCACTCTATATTATAACTCATTTTTTTGATTTTTTCAAGAGCAAAATTTTGATTTGATTAAATTTTTAATTGATATTGAAAAAGAGAAAAATATATAGTATAATATATTATAGGTTTTTGATAAATATCAAATGGATTCGGAGAATATATATGAGATACGGGATCATACTTTTTGATGCTGACGGCACGCTTCTTGATTTTGGCAGAGCGGAGAACGAGGCTCTGCGTGAGTCGCTCGTGTCGGTGGGAATAAAGCCTGACGATGAAATGGTCAGCACGTACAGCAGAATAAACGATTCGCTCTGGAAGGCGCTTGAGAGGGGAGAGGTAACCAAAGAGGTCTTGCGTTATCGCCGATTTGAGCTTTTCTTTGCTCATTACGGAATGTCTTATGACGCTCGCAATATGGCGAATACCTACGAGGGCAATCTCTCGCAAAAGGGGTATCTTCTCGACGGCGCAAAGGAGCTTTGTGAAAGGCTTTACGGCAAGGCGCGAATGTATATAGTAACCAACGGCATAGAGACTATTCAGCTTGGCAGATATGCAAGATGCGGGCTTGAAAAATATTTCGACGATATATTTATTTCCGGACGCGTTGGTTATGAAAAGCCCGACGTCAGATATTTTGAGCATATAGAAAAGAAGATTCCCGATTTTTCAAAGGGAAGCGCCGTTATTATCGGCGATTCGTTGACCTCGGATATGCGAGGCGGACTGAATTTTGGGATAGATACCTGCTGGTATAATCCGCGCAGAAAGGAATTGCCCGCAGATATGTCGCTGACACACGTGTCTTACGATTTTGACGATATATACGATTTTGTTACCGACGGAGAGTAAACAGTAATTATGATAAAAGCTATCGCTACGTTTCTTGACGATAAAAAAATAGAATATTCAAGAGACTACGCTCTCAAGAGCGCGTCGTCCTTTCGGATAGGCGGAAGCTGCGCGATAGCGGTATTTCCAAGGAGCGAGAATGAGCTTGTCGGTGCGCTTGAAGCGCTTGACGGCGCAGGAGTACGTACCGAGATCATAGGTCGCGGCTCTAATATACTTTTTGGAGACGGCTCGCTGGATATGGCGATGGTATTTACGGGCAAAATGAATTCTTTTGAGATAGATGGCAGGTCTGTTCGCGCCGATTGCGGCGTATCTCTTGCCGCTCTTTCCCACACCTGTGCCGAAAAAGGACTGTCAGGACTTGAATTTGCCTGCGGGATCCCTGGGAGCATCGGAGGAGCGGTATATATGAACGCAGGCGCTTACGGCGGATGTGTTTCCGACGTGCTTGTATCAAGCAGGGCATATGACAGAAAAACGGGAAAAACCTTAGATCTTACCGAGCATAGATTTGACTACCGCCATAGCGTTTATATGGAAAAAGCCGATCTTGTCTGCATTTCGGCAAGCCTTGTCTTGAAGGAGGGAGATGCCGAAGATATCAAGGCGAAAAACTCGGAGCTGCTCGAGGAGCGCCGTAAAAAGCAGCCGCTGAATTATCCGAGCGCAGGTAGCTATTTCAAGCGCCCCGAGGGATATTTTGCCGCAAAGCTTATAGATGATCTTGGGCTCAAGGGTACTAGAGTCGGCGATGCCGCCGTATCGGAAAAGCACGCCGGCTTCGTGGTTAATCTCGGCAATGCTTCGTTTGACGACGTTATGCGTCTTGAGGAGCTTGTGAAAGGTGCCGTGCTCAAGGAATTCGGCGTGGAGCTTTGCCGCGAGGTAAGAGTTATAAAATAGTCGATATTCAGCGATAAAACATTACATAACATTTTGGATTTAAGGAGTTAAAAAATGTCGTTTACATCGGACGTCGCAAGCGAGCTTGTGCCCTTGCAACCCAAGCAAAGAAAAAGCTGCTGTTACCGAGCCTTGCTTTGCGGACTAATGTACGGCTGTCAGCCGAATGAGGACGGGGGGCTCAGCGCTTCGTTTACATACGTGGATTCAGCGCATCTTGCAAGAGATATTCTTGCAACCAGATTCTCGGATAAAGAGGCGCAGGTAGAGGACGTTGCGCGCTGCGGAAGAAAATATTATTACGTTTCGACCTCTTCAAAGTCGATTATATCGACGTTTGATGCTCTGGATTCGGATACGCAAGAAAGCTTAGAGGATATTCTCGGATTTCGGTGCGAGGTTTGCCGAGCTGAGTTTATGCGAGGACTGTTTTTGTCTTCTGCCACGGTCAACGATCCAAGAAAAAGCTATCATCTTGAATTTTCGATAACAGGACAAAAGCGCGCCGACAGGCTTTGTACGTTTCTTGCCGAAGAATTTGATAAGCCCAAGGCGATAGCGCGAAAAAAGGGAATAGGGCTTTATTACAAGAGCGGCGAGCGCATTTCCGACCTGCTGTATATGATGGGTGCATCGGGTGCGAAGTTTTATATGACCGACATAAGCATCGAGCGCGAGATACGCAATAATGAAAACAGAGCAACCAACTGCGTTACGCGCAATATTTCACGCTCCGTTGAGGCAACTCGCCGACAGGTCGAGGCAATAGAATTTTTGCGCGACAGCGGTCGTCTGGACAAGCTTTCGGATAGCCTGCGGTATACTGCGGAGCTGAGGCTTCAGTACAATTCCGCAACGCTCGCAGAGCTGGCGCTTCTGCACGTGCCGAGTATTACCAAATCGGGACTTAATCAGCGCCTGACAAGGATACTTGAAATAGCTGACGGGCTAAAATGACCTAAGCCTTGACAAAAAATATGCTTAGTGATATAATTAACTGACAACTGAAACGAAAGGCCGGTACACAGTCAATGTCGAATACCGAACAAATCGGAAGCAAAAAGAAAATATTTACTGATATGATATGGAGCGTTTCGGGACTTGTTCTTATGAACGTTACGCTTCAGTTTATGATCTATCCTTTCTGGGAGAAAAAGCTCGGCGAGGACGGACTTGGAAATATTCTGTATCTGCTTGCGCTCATGAATATATTTGCCGTGTCTATTGGCATCAGCGTAAATTACGCGCGTATTACCGCGAGCAATAAGGGCGAGACGAAAAATACCGTTTATATGCTTGTATTGACGGGCGCATCGGTCATATCCTTCGGTGTGGCGATGCTGATAGGATTTTTCGGCGGAGTTGAGATGACGCTGCTTGAAAAGCTGCTTTTCGGCTTCGTTATGTGCGCAACGATGTGGAGATATTACGCCGACGTTGAGTACAAGCTGTTTCTTAATTACAAGAGCTATTTCCTTTACTATCTGTTTATCAGTATAGGCTACGGAATAGGCATAGGTCTGTTTTATCTGACAGGACTCTGGCCGCTGACGCTGCTTGTGGGCGAGTGCTTCGGACTTTCGTTCGTGCTCTTGCGAGGAAGGATATTCAAGCCCGACGGAAAAACGGATAGCGCCGAGATGCGCGCGGTAATAAAGATAAGCGTTCTGCTCTTTGCGGCAGAGGCAATATCCACGCTCATTTTCAATGCTGACAGAATAGCACTAAAGGCAGTTATAGACGAGACCGCCGTTACAAATTATTATCTCGCAAGTCTTCTTGGAAAAACCGTGGCTCTTATCACTACGCCGCTCAACGGAGTTATAGTCGGATACCTTGCAAAATATAAGGGCGAGCTCCGCTTCAAGCTTATGACCGTAATCACCGTCGCGGCATTGGCAGTGATAGCGCTTGCTACCGTGGCGTGCACGGTTGGCTCGTATATCATAATCCCGATACTTTATCCCGATCAATTTGAAACGGTCAAGCAATATTTTGTGGTTACGAACCTTGCGCAGATATTCTACTTTGCGGCAAACGTTACCACCGTTGTGCTCCTGCGCTTTGCAAAGTCGAGATATCAGATATACGTCAACGTCGCTTACGCGCTTGCGTTCTGCGCTATATGTATCCCGCTTGCCGCGATGTACGGCTTTAGCGCATTCTGTACAGGACTTCTTATAACCTGCTTTATAAGATTCTTTACCTCGATAGCGCTTGGATATTTTTCGGTAATTTCAACTAAGATAAAAAATAAAAAACAAAATACTAACTGATTATTAGGAGATTGTTATGACACTTGAAGAATTGCAAGCTAAGCTGTTCGATGTTCTTTGCCTTGTCGATGATATCTGTACTAAGGAAGGCGTAAGATATTTTCTTGATAGCGGCACCGAGATAGGCGCGGTTCGAGAAAAAAATATTATTCCGTGGGACGATGATATTGATCTTAAGGTGATGCGTGAGGACTATCCCAAGTTTAAAGCGGCTATGGAAAAGCATCTTCCCGAAAATTATCGTATTCTCGAGCCGGATGCGTTTGCACCATATTTTTACGATTTCAGCGTTAGGATCGTGAATATGGATGAGCCGATACGCGAGGAAAGTGAGGAAAGTCTTGCTTATAAGAGTTATCAGAATAGGGTAGGACTTGATGTCTTTATCTTTGAAAAAGCTCCGTCATCAAAGATCGCGCAGAAGATCCTTATGTTTAAGTGCCGTATGCTTTACGGTATGGCTATGTCCAAGCGTTACAAGATCCATAAAGAACAATATTCGTTTACTCAAAAGGTCGTTACCGGGGTTTTGAGGCTTATGGGTAAACCCTTTAAGCGCGAAAAGATCTTATCTATGTATGAAAATGCAGCAACAAAGTATGCTAAAAAGCATCCGGACAAAGAATGTGAATACAGATTGCCGTCCAATTATACTATGATAGATATAAGGTTCTTCCCGAACGATATCTTTTCCGATACCGTGTACGGCGAGATCAGGGGAAGAAAATTTCCTATTCCGTCGGGATATGATAAGGAGCTCACGATGCTTTACGGAGATTATATGCATCCTCCTAAGGACAGATCTGTTTACAAAAATCATCTTGAGCAGGATTAAAACAATAAACGATATAAAGATAAAAAAGAGAGTTCATATGAACTCTCTTTTTGGATTTTATGCTTATTCTTCGTTGAATTTATTGTTTTCAAGAATCTTTTCCGCGGTTTCAACAAGCCTTTCGCGTAACCAATCGGGCGTGATTATCTTGATGTCGGCGCCGGTTGAGATTATGATTCCGAGAAATAGCTCTACGCTCGGAAATTCGCATCTGTATCTGTGTCGCGTTTCCTCACCTACGATAAAGCGCTGCATATTCATAACCGTTATTCTGTCTGTTATCTCAAGCGTTGCGGTGTAGGGAAGCTGCATCTGTATCACCTGCGTGTCCGCATAGCTGTCGTTAAAGAGCGAGTTTATTTCAAAGTCGTTCTCGTTGGTAAAGGTCATCGGCAGTGAAAAGGCTTGCTCGTAATAATATCCCTTTTTGGTCTTGGAATATATCAGCGGCGCGCCGAGCGTGCTTTTGAGAAAGTCAACGTCTCTCTGTGCCTGACGGTGTGAAATATCAAATTTTTCGGCAAGATGAATGGAGTTTGGATAGCAGCTGCCCGCCACCATTTTGTGAAACCATTGTATTCTGTCGTGAGCACTCATAAATATCTCCTGGATGATTTTTATTCGATGTCGGATTCTGGCTGTGTTGCGTCGTTATCCGAGACGCTCGGAGCTTCTGCAAAGCAGAGCTTTACAAATCTCGCACAGACTGGGGCAAGCAGAGTAAGACATATCAGATCCCCTATTGTTGCGGTATATCCGCTACCGAGCGCACCCGCAAAATGAGCGATAAGCGTGGGGATCGACGAGGTGGAAAGCAATAGGACTGCAAATGCCGCCGAGAAAAGTCGGATTTTGGCTTTTTTCTCCTTGAGCGGAAGCCGTATCTCGCCCGCTAAAAAGAGCACCGCGGAAACGAGAGCGAACGCCATTATGGTTTTATTGGGCGAGTTTATTTGAATATACATATCGAAGTAGAGGCTTACCAGCATAAGCGTAAGCCAAAGCATTGAGAAAACGCCGAGAACGACGGATACCCCTGCGTTTATCCGAGCGCCGAAGATCGACAGCACGAAATAGACGAGAGCCAATGCGTTGAATATCAGAATGAACAGCTCGATCCTTGGGATCACTTGTCCGAGATCGGAATATTCTCCGATAAGATTCACCTGCAATATAAGAGAGTACAGCGTGGTAAGAGCGGGGAAGGCATAGAGCATCTGCGCCGTCTTGCTTTCGCCGAAATTGGTGGGCTCAAGCGTTATTTTTGGGAAAAAGCAGAGCACCGCGCAGGCGATCGCCGCAACCAATATGAATACGTGGAATATAACGGGAAGCACCGCGCCTCTTGTAAAATATCCTATATCAGCGTCATAGAAAAAGAAAAGTGAGATCGTGCGAAGCAGAACTCCGATACACGCGCAGGCAATCACCGATGCGCCGAAGATCATCATAGATCTGCGCTTGTTTGAAGCTTTATCCATAAAGACTCCTTTGTCAGCTTGATTTGATAGCCAAAAGGCAATACAAAATAATTATATACTTAATTTTTTAACACATTGTAAACAAAACGCAAAAATCAAAATAAAAAATATTTCTTTTTCACTAAACCTAAAAATAAGCCTTTAAAGAATTATTTTTAATTAAAAAGTTTGAAAAAATTATTGAATTACTTGAATAAATATGATATAATTACTTGAATAACACTTGTTTGCATTAAATTTGATTATATTTGCTTGATAGGAGATAGGATGGAAGCATTAAAAAAATTATGGGATCTGATAAAAACCTACTTTTTTGATTCCTTTACGGATATAGTTAAAAATATTGGAATTAAGGATATTATAGATATTCTTTTGCTTGCGCTCGTACTGTTCTTTGTCTATAAGATAGTTCGAGACAACCGCGCGGGTAAGCTCATTGTTGGCTTGGTAACGCTTCTTTTTATTTCGTTCCTTGCGAATATTTTTGAAATGCACGCGCTTAACTTCCTTTTGAAGAACTTTACTCAGATAGGAGTTGTCGTCGTGCTTATCCTGTTCCAGCCTGAGTTCCGATCCGCACTTGAAAAGGTTGGAGAGGCGCCTATGGCGGGAATAAAGAATATCGTTGCCGAAACTAATAATCTTGCTTCGATAAACGCCGATATAGAGGCTATCTGCTCGGCGGTCAGCGATCTTTCCAGAGATAAAACGGGCGCGCTTATAGTTATCGAGCGTTCCACAAAGCTCGGCGACTATATCAATTCGGGAGTTCTCGTTGATGCGACTATATCTCCCCATATGCTCAAGAATCTGTTCTTCAATAAAGCACCGCTTCACGACGGCGCGGTCATAATCCGCGACAGAAGAATATACGCGGCAGGCTGCTTTTTGCCGCTTTCCACGAAGATCGATATAAACAAGGATCTTGGAACGAGACACAGAGCTGCGATCGGTCTTACCGAAATAAGCGACGCTATCGTTATCGTGGTTTCCGAGGAAACGGGAAATATCTCGGTATCCAAGGAAGGAAATCTTGAGAGAAACTTCTCTTACAGCTCACTCAAGCAGGAGCTGAACACTCTGCTCGTTGATAAGGCAACGGCAGATCACGCTAAGTTCAGACCGTCAACCGATAAGAAGGACGTCTGATCACGTATAGCGCGAAAGGAGAGCTTATTGTGAAAAAAGATAAAAAAATAGAACACGTAAACGACGACGGAAGCTACGTCGTCAAAAAGAGTAGAAAATCAAACGTATTTGCGTTTATCCTGTGCGTTATCATCGCGTTTATTATCTGGATGTATTGTGTCAGCGTTGAGCTCAACGAGCAGAAAAAGGCAAACGCAAATCTTGTGCCCGAATCTCACGCCACCGAGACCACGGGGGCGGCATGAGCTCGGCGAAAAAAGATATCGCAACGTCTGGATTTTACCGTTTTGTGATCGGGGGAATAGCTTGTTCCCTCGATCATAACGAGGACGAGGCGTTAGCGATCGCCGCAAAAAGATTGAAAGGTGCAGGGATAGACCCTGCACAAATTCATTTTAAGCTTTGTAAAAAAAGCATCGACGCGCGCAAGAAAAACGATATAAAGCTGGTGTTTTCGGTATCAGTTGAGCGAAATGACGGCTCTGCCTTCTCAAAAAGGCAATCAGATGCTCTTTCGAAGCTTGGCAAGCCCGCGGACGTATCCGAGCTTGAATTTGAAAAGGGAAATGAGAAAAGCGAGCACCGTCCTCTTGTCGTTGGTATGGGTCCCGCAGGTCTTTTTTGTGCGCTTGTGCTTGCCGAGCAGGGATACAAGCCTGTAATAATCGACCGAGGAGATGCGGTCGGAGAGCGAATCAACAAAACGAAGACCTTTGCGGAAAAGGGAATACTTGATACCGAGTCGAACGTTCAGTTCGGTGCAGGTGGAGCGGGTACTTTTTCTGACGGAAAGCTGGTTACGCGTATCGGAGATTCCAAAATAGGATACGTGCTCCGCAGATTTTGCGATTTCGGCGCGCCCGAGGATATTCTGATATCAGCCAAGCCCCATATCGGTACGGATCTGCTTGTAGATATAGTTGACAGAATGCTTTGTGAGATAGAGAGACTTGGCGGCGAGGTAATATACCGCTGCAGGCTGGATTCTGTCTGTGAGCGCTCGGACAAGAGCGTGGTGGCGAAAACGACAAAGGGAGACATCGTATGCTCATCGGTCGTGCTCGCTATCGGACACAGCGCAAGAGATACGTATAATATGCTTATGAATAAGGGCCTCGCCGTCGAGGCAAAGCCCTTTTCTGTCGGCGTGCGCATAGAGCACCTTGCCGACGATATAGATAAAGCCCTTTACGGCGATTTTGCCGGACATAAAAGTCTTGGCAGGGGAGAATACCATCTTTCCGACACGAGCTCGGGCAGAGGTGTCTATACCTTCTGTATGTGTCCGGGCGGAGAGGTCGTTGCCGCCGCATCGGACGAGGAGACCGTGCTTGTCAACGGAATGAGCAACAGAGCCAGAGACGGCAAAAATTCGAATTCGGCAATACTCGCCACAGTGCGTCCTTCGGATTTCGGAGGCGAGCCGAGAGCGGCAATAGAATATCAGCACGCGCTTGAGCGAAGGGCGTTTGATATGGGCGGCAGAGATTATAGCGCACCCGTGCAGACGGTCGGTGATTTTTTTGCGGGTAAAGCTACGTCCGAGCCCGACAGAATACAAGCGACCTACGGCGGCGGACGCGTACGCGTCGCACGCCTTGACGAGATATTTCCTCAGTATATAACCGACGAGCTGAAGCTCGGACTTGTGAGCTTTGACAGAAAAATAAAAGGATTTGCGGCTTCCGACGCTCTGCTTACGGGCGTTGAGACGAGAAGCTCCGCGCCGATGAGAATATTGCGTACCGAAAATATGTGCGCCGTGGGGCGTAACGAGATATATCCCTGCGGCGAGGGCGCGGGATATGCGGGTGGTATTACGAGTGCCGCGGTTGACGGAATAAGAGTTGCGCTTGCGATAATGAAGCGCTTTGCGCCGCTCGCTTAAATTTGTTTAAAAAAATTTATATATAAAGGGGTAACCCATGAAAAAAATCAGAAAGGAGAAGATCTGGGAGCAAAAATTTGTCTTCGGGGATGCTGAGACCGATGCGCTGATAGCAGATATGGCGCAGGAGCTCGGGGTGTCCGAATTGTTTGCCGTGCTTCTGTATAACAGGGGCTTTAAAAGTGCAGAGGAAGCAAAAAGATTTTTGCGATTTGAGGAGAGTAATTTTCATAACCCGTATCTTCTGACGGATATGGAGAGGGCAGTGGAGCGTATACTTCGCGCCGTCTCGGACAAGGAAAAAATTTATATTTACGGAGATTACGACGTTGACGGAGTAACCTCTGTCAGCATACTTTATCTGTATCTGACAGGGCTCGGAGCAGAGGTCGGGATCAAGATACCCAAGCGTGAGGGAGAAGGATACGGCGTTTCCTGCGCGGCGATAGATAAGATCGCCGAAGAGGGCGCAACTCTGATAATTACGGTCGATACGGGTATCACGGCAAATGCCGAGGTGGATTATGCAAAAACGCTCGGAGTGGATTTCGTTGTTACTGATCACCACGAGTGCCACGGAGAGCTGCCGAGCGCTGATGCCGTAGTCAATCCGCATCGCTCCGACTGCGAATATCCGTTCAAGGAACTCGCGGGCGTCGGCGTAATATTTAAGGTGATCTGTGCCTGCGAGATGCATCTGTGTAAGGAGCAGGGAGTTCCCGTGCTTGAGGGCGTAAAGCGGATATGCGCGCGATTTGCGGATCTCGTTGCCGTCGGAACGATAGCCGACGTTATGCCGCTCGTTGACGAAAACAGACTGATCGTCAGCATGGGACTCGCCAAGATCGAGCGCGGCGATTGTATAGCAGGACTTTCATCTCTTCTCGCGGCTTCCTACAAAAAGGACGATGATAGCGGAAAGATACAGAAGATAACCTCGGGAATGATCGGATTCGGTATAGCTCCCAAGATCAACGCAGCAGGCAGAATAAGCGATGCGCAGATAGCGGTCGATCTGTTGCTCGCGACCGATCCTCAAAAGGTAGAGGAGTATACAGGTATACTGTGCGAGATAAATACGCGCAGACAGACCGAGGAAAACAGAATAGCGGTCGAGGCTTATGAGATGCTCGAGGGCTCGAATCGCTTTGACAACGACAAAGTGCTCGTGCTTGACAACGACAAGTGGCAGCAGGGAATCATCGGTATCGTTTCATCAAGGATAACCGAGGCTTTTGGGCTTCCTTCGATACTTATCTCATTTGCCGGCTGTGATGATGGCAGCGACGATCCCTTTGATGACGGAAAGGGCTCGGGCAGAAGCATCAAGGGAATGAACCTTGTTGATGCGCTCACTTATTGCTCGGATACGCTCGTAAAATACGGTGGACACGAGCTTGCCGCGGGGCTTACAGTTAAGCGCGGAATGCTCGACGAGTTCAGAAAAAAGATAAACGAATATGCCGATAAGGTGTTTACCGAGGATATGTTCAAGGTGAAGGTCGAGGCGGATTGCGAGCTTCAGGCGAGTGATCTGACACTTAAATTTGCCAAGGATATACTACGACTCGAGCCCTTTGGCGTAGGTAATGCCTCTCCCGTATTCCTTATGAGAAACGTTACCGTAAAGGGCATAAGATATATGGGCGGCGGTAAGCACTCACGTTTTACGCTTGAAAAGGGCGGAGAGATCTTTTCCGCGGTATATTTCGGAGTGGGAAGCGGAGAGCTTGATTTCGACGAGGGCGACAGCATCGATCTGTTGTTCAATCTCGGTATCAACGAATATAAAAACGTTCGCAAGGTACAGCTTACAGTGCAGGATATAAAGCTCACGGCTGAGCTTTCCTACAGATTTGCCGATATGAGCGAGCGCTATGATCAGATACACGGCGGCGACAGCTATCTTACGTCGGAAAATATCTTCCCGACAAGAGATGATTTCGCAAGAGTTTATACCGTTTTGCGCCGTGAATTCCGAAACGGCACGAGCGTGCTCGATCGAAAGAGTATTATGAAAATGGTAAATTCGGCAAATTTGCCGATAATCAATCACGTAAAGCTGAAATATATCTTCCTCGTTTTCACCGAGCTTCGCATTTGCGAGATAGACGAGATAGATAAGGATATATATAAGTTTAACGTATTCTTTAACGCAAGTAAGACCAACATAGATAAATCGTCGATATTGAAAAAGCTGAAGGGACAGTGTGCAGACAGAGTATCGGCGGATAGCTAAGACAGGAGGTGCCGGGATGGCAGAGACGGGAGCAAACGTAAATATCAAGCGACTGATAGATATGCTTCGACTGACGGGCAAAAAATACGATATTGAAAAAATAACGAAGGCGGCAGAGTATGCGGCTATGCTTCACGAGGGACAGTACCGAGTGAGCGGAGAGCCGTACATCTCTCACCCTATTGCCGTTGCCGAAATAGTCGCGGGACTTGAGCTTGACACCAATTCAATATGCGCCGCTCTGCTTCACGATACCGTTGAGGACTGCTCGGACAAAACAGATCTCGAAGAGGTCGAAAAGCTGTTCGGTTCCGAGGTCGCAATGCTCGTTGACGGACTTACAAAGCTCGTTGTTGTAAACGTTGAGGACAAAGAGGAGGCTCACATTGAGAATATCCGAAAGATGCTTCTCGCTATGTCCAAGGACGTTCGGGTAATATTCATAAAGCTTTGCGACAGACTTCATAATATGCGCACGCTCGACGTCAAGCCCGACCCGAAGCGACGCTCCACCGCGCTTGAGACTATGCACATTTACGCACCTCTCGCGCACCGTCTTGGAATTCAGAAGATCAAGCAGGAGCTTGAAAATCTTTGTATTTCTTATCTCGATCCTATCGGATATTCCGAGATACAGGGATATATTCAGGACAAGTACGGTAAGAACGTAAACTTCATTGAAAACGTAAGAAACAGCGTTTACCGCAAGCTTACCGAAAACGGTATAAAATTTACGCTTGAGGGACGAATCAAATCGGTTTACAGTATCTACCGCAAGATGTATAATCAGAATAAGCATTTCGATGAGATATATGACTTTTACGCTTTGCGTATAATCGTTGATACCGAGCTTGAGTGCTATACCGCACTCGGAATCATACATGAAATGTTTAAGTCTGTTCCCGGTAGATTTAAGGACTATATATCAACGCCGAAGCCGAACATGTATCGCTCGCTGCACACTACCGTTATCGGACGAGACGGTATACCCTTTGAGGTTCAGATAAGAACGTGGGATATGCATCATATCGCGGAATACGGTATCGCGGCGCATTGGAAGTATAAATCTGGCGAGAAGTCCAAGGAAGATATGGATAAGAAGCTCGAGTGGATAGCTAAGCTCGTTGAAACAGAGAACGCAGCTCGAGACCCCGACGAATTTCTCGATGCTTTAAAAACCGATATTTTTCACGACGAAACGTTTGTCTTTACTCCTAAGGGCGATGTGGTTGCATTGCCTCACGGAGCCACCGTTATCGATTTTGCGTATGCCATACACACGGGTGTCGGCAATGCGATGATCGGTGCAAAGATAAACGGAATGATAGTTCCTATCGATAAATCGCCAAGCACGGGAGATATCGTAGAGATAATTACCTCATCCTCGTCCAAGGGACCGAGCCGGGATTGGCTTAAGATCGTAAAGACGGGTGAGGCGCGCACAAAGATACGAAGCTGGTTTAAGAAGGAAAAGCGCCCTGAGAATATTGCCGCGGGCAAGGCTATGGTAGATGCCGAGTTCCGAAAGTTCAAACGTCCGTATACTGAGGCACAGAGAAACGAGATCGTAGCGACGGTAGGACAGAGGACAGGATATAAGAGCGCTGATGATCTTTATAATACGCTTGGATACGGCGGAATCGCGCTCTCCAAGGTCGCTCTCAAGTTCAAGGATGAGTTTGACAGAGTCATAGCACCGCCCGAGCCCGAGGTAAAGTCGGATATCGAGGTCGTCGAAAAGATAAAGAACTCGGTGCAGCCTAAGAATCTCAAAACGGGCGGCGGTATCATCGTCGACGGTGAGAGAGGCTGTCTTGTCAAGCTTGCGCGCTGCTGCAATCCCTTGCCGGGCGACAGCATCATAGGCTTTATTACCAAGGGATACGGAATTTCTATCCATAAGGCAGATTGCCCCAACGTGCAGAATGGCAAGAGCAATCCCGAGTATGCTGAAAGATGGAAGGAAGCTTATTGGGAAAGCGCGGGAGAGGGCGGATCGTCGTCCGATATGTACGAGGCGCAGATCACCGTTCACGTTTCGGACAGAATGGGTATCGTTGCCGATATATCCATGGCTCTTTCCGAGATGCGAGTATTCCTGCTGCAGATCAACACAGTAAACGTAGGAAATGACCACATTATAATAAATCTGAAGATCAGCTGTAAGAACATCGATCACTACCGCTCTATCGTGTCGAAGATAAAATCGATCGAGGGAGTTACAGACGTTCTGAGAGGATTTTCGTAATTTAAGGAGATTTTATGATAGCCGTATTGCAACGAGTAAGCAGGGCGAGCGTTACAGTCGATGGCGAGACCGTTGGAAGCTGCGGAGCAGGACTTTGTATTCTGCTCGGTGTTGCCGATGACGACTGCGAGCGCGACGCCGAGGCGCTTGCCGAAAAAATAGTGAATCTTAGGATATTTACCGATGAGCAGGATAAGATGAATCTGTCTTTGCTTGACGTGTCGGGCGAGATGCTCGTGGTGTCTAATTTTACTTTGCTTGCGGCTTACAGAAAGGGCAAACGTCCCGATTATATGAGAGCTGCGCCGCCCGATAAGGCAAATGCGCTTTACGAGTATTTTTCTTCTCTTTGTCGCTCCAAAGGAGTGAAGGTGGGGCAGGGAGTATTCGGCGCACATATGGAGGTCCTTATAGCAGGCGACGGACCCGTTACTATTACTATGGACAGTAAAGTGCTTTTAGCAAGCAAAAAGGTCGGAGGGTAAAATGTATATAAAGCTTGATTCTCCAATAAATAAATATTACGTGCAGACTCTGGGAATGATATTTTTTCCGGGTGAGCACTTCGGTGAGGATGAAACACCCGACGGACAAGCTCCCACGCTTTACGTGAGAAGCAGAGAGGTCGAGGGCGGAATCGAGGCATACGCTGAGATGACATATCTTGACAAAAGAGCCGAGGCAGAGCATTTTTCCGAGTATACAGAGGGCAGAAAAAAGGATATTACCTTAAAGCTCGCCATCGGTGGCGCGGTAATCGCCGCCGCAGGCGAGATCGTCGGATACCGCCCCGCATGGGGAATGCTTATCGGTGTGCGTCCGTCAAAGGTCGCAAGCGAGATACTTGGCTCGGGTATCAGTAAAACGAGAGTAAAGAGAATACTTACTAACGATTATTTCGTTATTCCCAAAAAGGCAGCGCTTGCTATTGACGTTGCGCTGACCGAAAAGAGAATAATCGGTGAGCCGTCGACCAAGGATTGCAGTGTTTACGTCTCAATTCCTTTCTGCCCAAGCAGATGTACTTATTGCTCATTCGTTTCTTATACGTCGAACCGTTTGCTCTCTCTCATTCCCGAGTATCTTGAAAAGCTTAAAAAGGATATAATCAGCAATTTTGAAACGATACGCCGTCTTGGACTTAACGTAAAGACCGTTTATATCGGCGGCGGTACGCCTACGATACTTGATAACGAGCAGCTTAAAGATCTGCTCGACTGTATCGCGTCTCAGACGGATGTGAGCGCCCTTGAGGAATTCACACTTGAGTCGGGCAGACCCGATACTATCACTGCGGAGAAATTTGCTATTGCCAAGGCTTACGGCGTAACGCGTGTGAGCGTAAATCCGCAGAGCCTTTGCGACGAGGTGCTGTGCGGAATAGGTAGAAATCACAGCGTTGACGATTTTTACAGAGCTTACGAGCTTGCAAAGGGATCGGGTATAGAAAATATAAACGTTGATCTTATTGCAGGACTTCCCGGTGATAACTTCAAAAAGTTTTCTTATACCGTCGATGAGATAATCAAGCTTGAGCCCGAAAATATTACCGTACATACCTTCTGTGTCAAGAAATCGGCGGAGATACTCCGTATGAATTCCAAAATATATTCCGCGCGTGGCGGAGACGCGGGTAAGTGCGTGGATTATTCGCAGATAAAGACCAAGCAATCGGGATATATTCCGTACTATATGTACAGGCAGAAGAATACGGTAGGCAATTATGAAAATGTCGGCTTCTCGCTTCCCGAGCACGAGGGACTTTATAACATTTATATGATGGAGGAGATACACTCAATATTTGCGGCAGGCGCAGGCGCTGTTACAAAGCTTGTTGATAACACGGGTAATTGCGTACAGAGCAGAAATATCGAAAGGCTTTTCCATAAAAAATATCCTTACGAGTATCTCGTGGAGGATTGCAACGAAAAGTTTGCGCAGGATGCATTTAATTTCTACACGGATCATAATATGTTATAATATTAAAAACGGTAGGTGGTCTTATGAGTTTAAGTGTTAAAGAAATGATACGGAAGGCAGACGCGCGTTTTCGAGAGGAGCTTTACAAAACGGCGGATATGATATGCGCAGATACCGAGCTGAATATTGTCAGATTGTCGGGGCCCACCTGCGCGGGAAAGACCACCGCGGCAAAAATGTTAGTCAAAAGAATGGCGGAAAACGGCAAGAATGCCGTTTTCGTCTCTATCGATGATTTTTATTACGATTGCGATCATCTTGAAATGATATCGCGCGAGAACGGATTTGACGGTCTTGATTACGATTCGCCCGCAACGATAGATACCGCCGCTATGGCTGAATTTATTGGAGAGCTTCGCCAAAGGCGCGAGGCAATCTGCCCGCGCTTTGATTTCAGCACTGGAAAAAGAGAGCAGGGCAGAAAAATAAAAATAGGCGATGACGATATCCTTATATTCGAGGGCATACAGGCGGTGTATGAGGAGATCATAGAGCTTTTCGGAAATGAAAGAACAGATTGTATTTTTATTTCTCCCACAGAGAGCATCGTTTGCTCGGTTGAACGCTTTGAGCCAAACGAGATACGTCTTATGAGACGTATCGTGCGCGACAGCAATTTCAGAGACACAAACGCTACCGAGACGATGTCGCTTTGGAAAAGCGTGCGCGAGAACGAGGAAAAACACATTTTCCCCAACGTTCCACAATGTAAGTATCGCATCAATTCCACAATGCCTTACGAGATAGGCGTGCTGCGTCCTTATCTTGAAAAAGTGCTCTCCGGGCCGTCGCCGTACAGGAGTGAATTTGACCGTATGCTCGAAAAAATAAAGGACGTCGAGTCTATCCCGTCCTCTTATATAGACGAGGATTCTCTTTATAAGGAATTCGTCTGAAAATTAAATAAAATATCAAGTCTTTTTACATAATACTAAATGGATCAAATTATATCGTTGCAGCCTTTTGTGAATAGCCGGGGGCTGCAACGAATAATATTTATTGCGGAGATATCCGCAATTCGTATAGGGTGTGAAAGACTTGAAAAACGGTAAAACAGTAAAAATAATTTCGGGACAAAGCGAGCGTGCGTTTATGACGGGCGTGCTGCTTTTGTCCGCCTCGACCGTCATCGTAAAGGTGATAGGTCTTGCATATAAAATACCTCTGCTCTCGATCCTCGGAGCCGAGGGAATGGGGTACTTCAACTCCGCGTACGAGATATACGCAATGCTTTGTGTTATCTCCACCGCAGGAATGCCCACTGCGCTCTCGATTCTTATATCGGGCGCGAGAGAAAGGGGAGATGTGCTCGGCGCCGAGCGTATATACCGCACATCATTTGCGGTGCTTTCCGGGTTGGGTCTTGTCGGCTCGTCAGGACTTTGCGCGCTTGCTCGACCTGTTGCCGCGGCGATAGGTAATCCCGATGCGTATTACTGCATACTCGCGGTCTCGCCCGCGCTCTTTTTTGCTTGCGCTTCGGGAGCTGTGAGAGGGTATTTTCAAGGATGCAGAAATATGCTGCCCACGGCGCTGTCTCAGCTTGCAGAGGCGCTTGGAAAGCTATTGCTTGGAGTAAGCCTTGCCGCGTGGGCTAAAAGCAGAGGAATGTCTGTTCCCGCAGCGTCGGCGTTTGCCGTGCTCGGACTCGTTATAGGCTCGGCAGTGTCAACTCTTTATCTGCTCGCCCTGAAGCTTGCCGATAAAAGAAAAAATAAGGTGCTTTTGCTCGATGATTCGCGCTTTGAGAGAGGCGAGCACACTCTTACAAATGTGTTGAGAATAGCCTTTCCCATAACGCTTGGCGCATCGTTGCTTGGCGCAACGAGAGTTATAGATATGACCTTGATAATGCGCAGATTGCAGGATATAGGTATAAGCACGGCGGCGGCGAATGAGATATACGGATCTTATACCACACTCGCTCTGCCTGTGTTCAGTCTTGTTCCGGCACTTGCTACGCCTATTTCCGAGAGCCTTATACCGCGCCTTTCGGCTGCGGTGGAAACGGGAGAGACGGGTGAGCAGAGAGCGGCGGTTGAAAAATCCTTGAGGCTTACAGCCCTGATAGCGCTTCCTGCTTCAATGGGAATAGTGCTTTATTCGAAGCAGATATTGGGCTTGATATTTTCGGGACAGACCGAAGCGATAGCCATCGCTTCTCCGCTTTTGTCGGCGCTTGGCGCATCTGTGCTTTTTTCCTGCCTTATAACCGCCACGAACGCGATACTGCAAGCATATCGCAGAGTAATGCTTCCGATAGCTTCTATGGCTGTCGGCGCGATAGTCAAGACTGCCTCGGCATATTTTTTGATAGGCTCTGTTGGTGTCGGAGAGCTTGGAGCGCCGATAAGCACCTTGCTCTGTAACGTAACTGTCGTTGGAATAAATATATTTTTTGTAGACAGAGCTGTTCCAAGGGGGACGGCAACGGCTAAAGCGCTGATAAGACCGTTTTTTGCCTCGATCGTTGCAATAGTGCTTTCTGCCTTGGCATATGTGCCTGTTTTGAACATTACGGAAAGCGAAAGCATAGCTTTTATTGCAGCGCTGGTATGCGCGTGCGCGGCGTATTTTGCGTTTGCGCTTTTGTTCGGCGCATTAAGAAAAGAGGATCTTGCAAACCTGCCGATAATTGATAAGATAATAGATAAAATGCGCGAAAGGCGTTCTGATAAATATAAAAACAAGGAGTAAAAAATGACTGTTGAAGAAAAAATAAGGCTGATGGCAGAAAAAAAGGAGTATACCTTTGAGGACCTTATAACCATAGTGGAGATACTGCGCTCGGATAAGGGCTGCCCGTGGGACAGAGAGCAGGATCATAAGAGTATTCGAAAGGATTTTATCGAGGAGACCTACGAGGTCATAGAGGCGATAGATACCGAAAATCCCGAGTTGCTTCGTGAGGAGCTTGGAGACGTTTTGCTTCAGGTGGTATTCCACGCAAGGATCGAGGAGGAGCAGGGACGATTTGATATCGACGGCGTGGCAAATGATATTTGTGTAAAGCTCGTGCATCGCCACCCCCACGTTTTCGGCGACGTTTATGCCGATACGTCGGAAAAGGTGCTCTCGAATTGGGAGAAGATAAAGAGCGAGGAAAAGGAAAGAAGGACTGTAACAGATAAGCTTCGTGCGATCCCGCCGATGCTACCCGCACTGATGCGCGCGGAAAAGGTCGGCAAAAAAGCTTCCTGCTTCGATTTTGAAAATGCCGATCAGGTGTTCGACAAAATCAACGAGGAGATAGCGGAGCTGAAGGAAGCGACGCAGGGCGGCGACAAGGCGGCGATAGAGGAGGAGATGGGAGACCTTCTTCTCACCGTAACCTCGCTTTGCCGCAAGCTCGGAGTTGAGTCCGAGGTCGCGCTCGCTAAGGCTACGGACAAGTTTATAGACCGCTTTGACGTTGTCGAGCAGGAAGTTCATAAGCTCGGAAAAGAGATGAACGACCTTTCAAACGACACCTTGAACGACATTTGGGATAAAATTAAACATAAAAACTGCTAAAAAACACAAAATATTCGGAAAAAATATCAAAAAAATGAAAAAAAACACTTGATATTGTGTTAAAAGTGTGGTATAATTATTATGAAATTAGGGCATGAAGCCCGTAAAAGAAAAAGAAAGGTGGATTTTAAAATGAATAAGACAGAACTCGTAGCAGCAGTAGCTGAAAAAGCAGGACTTACCAAGAAGCAGGCAGAGGCAGCAGTAGCAGCTTTCACCGCATCCGTTGAGGACGCACTCAAGGCTGGCGAAAAGGTACAGCTTATCGGCTTCGGTACCTTCGAAGTTAAGGCTAAGGCAGCAAGAACTTGCCGTAACCCCAAGACCGGCGAGACTATGCAGGTTGCAGCATCCAAGGCTCCCGCATTCAAGGCTGGCGCAGCACTTAAGAACGCAGTAAACTAATCATTGCAAATAACGGTCGGGTAACTGCCCGACCGATTATTTTTGAAAGGTATAATTTATAATGAGACTTGATAAGTTTTTGAAGGTGTCGAGAATAATAAAGCGCAGAACCGTTGCGAACGATGCCTGTGATACCGAGCACGTGTCGGTAAACGGCAGACGCGCGAAAGCATCGTATGACGTCAAAGAGGGTGATATCGTAGAGATAACCTTTGGTCAGCGGGTTTTGAAATTCAGAGTTCTGCAGGTCAAGGAGACCGTTGCCAAGAGCGATGCCTCGGCGCTTTACGAGATAATAGAATAAAGGATCGTATCTCCGCATAGAATTTAGTAAAAATCTATGCGGAGGCTTTTTTATGATGCAAAATGATAAGCAGGGAAGAGCGGATAATCCTGTACATACTGTCAGTATGATCGGCAGAGCTAAAATGGATATCGGCGGCGTGTGCGAGGTTCTTAGCTTTGACGATGCGGGCGCCGTTATGAAGACTACGGATGGCGAACTGACGGTCGAGGGCTCGGGAATAAAGATAGGTGAGCTTAATACCGCAGGTGGTAACGTAACGCTCAGCGGCAGGATCGATGCTGTATATTATTCAGCTGAGATGCCCGAGCGCAAGCGTTCATTTTTTGGCAAGCTGTTTGGGTAAAGTGAACGAATGAGAATATCACCTATACTGCTTGCAAGGCTGCTTTTGTACTCCTTTTTGTTCGGCTTTTTCTTGGCGATCCTCAATGGTGCGGCAAGATCTGCGACAGCGCTTATCGACGGAAAAAGCTTGTTTAAAAGCTCCGCGGTCGAACGTTGGCTCTCGGGGCTCTATCCTGCGCGCCGAGAAGAAAAAAAGCAGCTGAAAATTATTCGGTGCGTAAGATATGCATATACTTTTGTCGTGGATCTTGCAATATTTATCCTTATGGGCGCAGGGATAATATTGCTGTGCTACTATTTGAATTCCGGAGAATTCCGCGGCTTTTGCGTGTTGGGAGTGGGACTCGGCTTTTTGCTCTGCCGACTGACGATCGGCAGAATGATAACACTCGTTTTCGGTGAGCTTATGATATTGGTCAGAGGTATCGCTTTTTGGAGTTTTAAGATAATTCTCCTTCCTTTGACAATTTTTTTGAAAAAATGTAAAAAATTATTAAAAATTTTAGCTATAAAAATCTCGAATGCTCTTGAAAAAAAAGAAAAAGTATTGTATAATGATAATGAATTATTATATATATATACGTTATCTGAAAAAGGCTTCGGCTTTTTGAGGGAAAATAATAGTTCAATAACGGAGCAGGAGCAAAAAAATGGGACGGATAAAGAGAGCTGATAAATATTTCGTTGGCAAAAAGAGTGCGGCATCTGTTACGGTTCGCGTTTTTTTGCTTTTTTTGCTTGCCTTTTCGGTCGTATTCTTTCTTTGGAGTATAATGCGATATAACGAGATACAAGAGGACAAGAGGGAAAGAGAGGAATATATCGCGCGGCTGTCAGACGATATAGACCGACTTGAATATCTTGTAGAAGCTCCTTTAGACGACGCATACAAGATCAGAGTAGCGCGCGAAAAGCTCGGAATGTGCTTTCCGGATGAGATAATATATCATACGAATCTTGACTGACAGAGCGCATAATAAAAGCTAATCAGTCAGTGTAGGAGGCAGTATGGGAAGTAGCGGAAATCTCGCGGCGTATTTGTTCCATCAGGGAACAAATTACAAGGCGTATGAATATTTCGGTTGTCATAAGGTAGAGGACGGTTACGCCTTCAGGGTGTTTGCACCGCGCGCGCGGCAGATATTCGTCGTTGGCGACTTTGACGCTTGGCGCGAGGAATTCCCGATGTCGCGTATCACGAGCGACGGTGTGTGGGAAACGGTAATACCGACTGACCGAGTCTCTGTCGGAGACAAGTATAAGTACAAGATACGGAGCGACGGAAGGGAATGCTTCAAGGCGGATCCGTTCGCGATCTGCGCCGAGTGCCCGCCCGGCACGGCGAGTGTCGTGTGCGACGTCGACGGATATGAGTGGCGAGACAGCGGTTGGCTTGCGTACCGCAGGAAAAAAGCTCCGAACTATCGCCGTGAGCCTATGAACGTGTATGAGGTGCATCTCGGCTCGTGGAAGAAAAGAGAGGACGGGAGCGCACTGTCTTACTTAGAGCTTGCCGATGAGCTTTCTACTTACGTAAAGCAGATGGGTTATACGCATATAGAGCTTATGCCCGTAGCCGAGCACCCGTTCGGCGGATCCTGGGGGTATCAGATATGCTCCTATTTCGCACCTACCGCAAGGTACGGATCTCCCTGCGATTTTATGGCATTCGTTGACAGAATGCACGAAGCAGGCGTCGGAGTTATTCTCGATTGGGTGCCCGCGCATTTTCCTAAAGACGAGCATGGCTTGTTCGAATTCGACGGCTCACCTCTGTATGAATACAGCGATCCGCTTCGTCAGGAGCACAAGGTGTGGAATACCCGTTACTTTGATATCGGTCGAAGCGAGGTAAGAAGCTTTCTTATATCGAACGCGATATATTGGCTTGAAAAATACCACGTCGATGCCTTGAGAGTAGATGCGGTATCATCAATGCTTTATCTCGATTACGACAGAGGAGAGGGCGAATGGACGCCAAATGTAAACGGCTCGAACGAGAATCTTGAAGCGATAGACTTTTTCAGAGCTCTTAATTCTTGCGTCAAAAAGGAATTTCCCGACGCGCTTATGATCGCGGAGGAATCGACCGCCTGGCCTCACGTTACGTCCTTTGAGAATGACGGCCTCGGCTTTGACCTCAAGTGGAATATGGGATGGTCTCATGATACGCTCGAATACGTGCGTCGCGATCCGATATTCAGAAAGTACGAGCACGACAAGCTTATTTTTTCACTCAGCTATGCGTATGCCGAAAGCTATATCCTGCCGATTACTCACGATGACGTCGTGCATTGTAAGGGCTCGCTTGCGAATAAAATGTTCGGAGATACCGAAAAAAAGCTTGCGGGTGTCAGAGCGTATCTTGGATATATGATGACTCATCCCGGCAAAAAGCTCATGTTTATGGGCGGCGAAATAGGGCAGATGAGCGAGTGGGATCACGACGGCAGCATCGAGTGGGAATGCCTTGAGGACGAGATACACGCGAGATTGCAGTATTACGTCTCACAGCTCAATCACTTGTATCTGACAAAGCCTGCGCTCTGGCAAAACGACACGGAGCGTAGCGGATTCGAGTGGATATGCGCGGACGACCGCGACCGCAGTATAATTTCTTATCTGAGACGGGACAGTAGCGGAAAAGAAATTATAGTCGTTATAAACTTTACTCCCGTAGCTTACGAGAAATATCTCGTTGGCGTCAATAAAAAGGGAGTATACAGAGAGATATTCAATTCCGATCAAACACGCTTTGGCGGATCGGGATTTGTAAATCCCTTAAATATTGACAGTAAGCCCGTATCGGTACACGGCAGGGAGAGCGCGATAGAAATAAACGTCGCCCCCTTCGGCGTGTCGCTTATAGAGCTTGCAAAATAAAAACAGCGAATTCCAAAAGTAACCCCGGCGAATAAAAATGAAAAAATTTCGGGCAGTGTGTCCGTGGGAGGTTAATATGTTCAGAAACAAAGAATGTGTAGCAATGCTTTTGGCAGGAGGACAGGGAAGCCGATTGTATGCGCTTACCGAAAAGACGGCAAAGCCTGCCGTTTCTTTTGGCGGAAAATATAGGATCATAGATTTTCCGCTTTCAAACTGTATAAATTCAGGGATCGATACTGTCGGAGTTCTCACGCAGTATCAGCCGCTCGTGCTCAACGAGTACATAGGCAACGGTCTGCCTTGGGATCTTGACAGAGCGCACGGAGGTGTAAAGATCCTTCCACCTTATCAGGGTAAGGACGGCGCCGATTGGTATAAGGGAACTGCTAACGCGATATATCAGAATATGGCGTTTATCAAGATGTATAATCCCGAGTACGTTATAATCCTTTCGGGAGACCACATTTATAAAATGGATTATTCCAAGATGATAGATTACCACAAGAAGATGAACGCCGATTGCACGATCGCGGTTATCGACGTAACTCTTGAGGAAGCAAAGCGTTTTGGAATAATGAGTACCGACGAGAACAGTAAGATATTCAAATTTGCGGAGAAGCCGCAGAATCCCGACAGCACCAAGGCGTCGATGGGTATTTACGTCTTCAATACCGAGTGCCTGTTCAAATATCTTACGATGGATGCTGAGGATCCTAACAGCTCCAATGACTTCGGTAAGAATATAATTCCTCAGATGCTTTCCGCGGGCGAAAAGCTTTACGCTTATCCCTTCGTAGGCTATTGGAAGGACGTTGGAACCATAGATTCTCTTTGGGAGGCAAATATGGACCTTCTCGGAGAGAACCCCGAGCTCTCTTTGGGAGACGAGGATTGGAGAATATTCGCAAGACACGGCGCTCAGCCGCCTCAGTATATAGGCAAGGATGCGGTGATTGAGAACAGCTCGCTGACCGCAGGCTGCGAGATATACGGAACGGTAAAGAACTGCGTGCTCGGTGCAGGCGTTAAGGTCCTTGAGGGCGCTACCGTTTGCGATTCCGTAATTATGGATAATGCGGTTATCGGAGAGGGCTCCGAGGTAATGTACTCTATAATCGATAGCGATTCTGTTATCGGTAAGAGCTGCAAGATAGGCGCGCCTATAAAGAGCGCAAAGGGGATCGCGGTTATCGGTGAGGATATCTGCGTGCCCGACGGCACTGTGGTACAGGACGGAGCTATGATCTCAAAGGCTTCCGATTTGGATAAGGAGGGTAAATAATTATGTCAGTTGTAGGATTGATCTTTTCTAACATTCACGATTCTTCCATTCCCGAGCTTACAAGTAAGAGAACGATGGCGTCCGTGCCTTACGGCTGCCGTTACCGCCTTATAGATTTCCCGCTTTCCAATATGGTAAATTCGGGTATCACAAAGATAGGCGTTATCGCACATAATAATTATCAGTCGCTCCTCGATCATATCGGTACGGGTAAGGACTGGGATCTTGCGAGACGTTCGGGCGGTATCAAGATACTCCCCCCGTTCATTTCAGCTTATGCAGGTGGATCTAGCAGCAAGCTTTATACGACCAGACTTGAAGCGCTTTACGGAGTAATGAGCTTTATCTCGCGCTGCAACGAGGAATACGTAGTTCTTTCGGATTGCGACGGCATATGCAACATCGATCTTTCCAAGATAGTTGACGAGCACGCAAAAAGACAGGCAGACGTAACTATCGTTACAAGAAAAATAACCGAGGACGAGACCGACAATAACGACGGAATCGTCGTATCGTTTGACGATAAGGACGTGGTAACCGACGTTTCCACTTACGTCGCAGGCACCTTCGGCGTTGAGGTAAGCACGAACATCGTGGTCATCAATCGCCTTTTCCTGCTTTCCGCACTCAGAGATGCAGGTGCGCATGGCGAAACGCATTTCTATCACGATCTTATAGCAAAGAGACTTCGCAGAGCAAAGATATTCAGACATCTCTGCGAGGAGCAGTATATCCAGATAGCTTCTCTCGAATCTTATTTCTCAAGCTCTATGAAGCTGCTTGAGAGCAACGTAAGAGATAAATTCTTTAACGTTGAAAACAGACCGATATTTACAAAGCTCAGAAACTCCGCGCCCACTATTTATGCGAGCGGCTCGAGCGTAAAGAATTCCTGCATCGCAGACGGCTGTCTTATCGAGGGAACTGTTGAAAACTGCATTATTTTCAGAGGAGTAAAGGTCGGACGCGGTACCGTTGTAAAGAATTCTGTACTGCTTCAGGATACCTTTATCGGCAATAACGTGTCGCTCAATTGCGTTATCACCGACAAGAACGCCGTAATTTGCGACGGCAGAGTTCTTTCGGGACACAGCACGATGCCGTTCTTTATTCCTAAGGGAACAATGGTCTGATAATAAATCAAAAGGAAAATAAAAATTATGAAGAAAATTTTGTTTATAGGCGCCGAGGCTATGCCATTTGCCGCAACGGGAGGACTTGGAGATGTTCTCGGATCCTTGCCTGCTGAGATAGCAAAGGCAGGCGGCGAGGACGTAGACGTTCGCGTAATGCTTCCGCTTTATAGCGCAGTATCGCAGGAGTGGAGAGCTCAGATGAAGCACGAGTGCGATTATCAAATGTCGCTTTCGTGGAGAATGGTTTACTGCGGAGTCGAAAGTCTCGTTAAGGACGGAGTAACTTATTACTTTATAGACAATGAATATTATTTCAACAGAGAAGCGCTTTACGGCCACTTTGACGACGGAGAGAGATTCGCTTTCTTCAGTAAGGCGGCAATAGACGTGCTTTCCAAGCTCGACTTTTATCCTGACGTTATCCATGCACACGATTGGCAGGCGGCTATGTCGGTAGTATATCTTGACAGAAAATACCGCCGTATCAGAGGATATGAGAATATAAAGACGGTATTTACGATCCATAATATAGAATATCAGGGCAAGTATGACTTTTTGATACTCGGAGACGTTTTTGAGCTCAAGAACGATTCCAAGTATATAGTTGAGTACGATGGATGTATCAATCTTATGAAGGGTGCTATCGCTTGCGCTAATAAGGTTACGACCGTCAGCCCGAGATACGCTGAGGAAATAAAGGGCGAGGAGCATTCGCACGGACTTTCTCAGATACTCAACGATAACGCGTTTAAGCTTTGCGGAATACTTAACGGAATCGATTACGATTATTACAATCCTCAGACCGATAAGACGATCTCTAAAACTTATACCTGGCGTTCGCTCAAAAATAAGGCAGTAAATAAAGCGGCATTTCAGCAGGAGGTCGGTCTTCCTCAGAGAGACGACGTTCCGCTTATCTCCGTAATATCCCGACTTGCATCACATAAGGGACTTGATCTTATCACCGATATGATCTATGATCTGCTTAGTACCAGAGACGTTCAGTTCGTTGTTCTCGGCAAGGGAGACGTAAAATACGAAAACTTCTTCCGTGAGCTCGAGCAGAGATTCCCTGATAAAGTAAGAGCAATGCTCATTTACGATCGCGATCTCTCCAAGAGAGTTTACGCGGCATCGGATATATTCCTTATGCCCTCAAAGAGCGAGCCCTGCGGACTTTCGCAGATGATAGCTTCGCGCTACGGCGTAATTCCCGTAACCCGAGAAACCGGTGGACTTTACGATTCGATCAAGGGATATTGGGAAAAGGACGGTAAGATGCTCGGAAACGGCTTTACCTTCGCCAATTACAGCGCAGCAGAGCTTGCAGACAGAGCTTGCGCTGCGATCGATCTTTGGAATAATACCGAAAAGAGAAATAAGCTGATAGGACGTATAATGAGAACAGACTTCTCCTGGACCGCGTCGGCAAAAAAATACATAGAGATGTACGAATCTCTGTGAGACAGCAATCATTGAAAGGAAAAAACAATTACCATGGCGTTCAAACCCAAAGAGGCACAAGTTAAAGAAAATATTGAAATGAAGCTTTCGAGATATTTCGGATGCACACCCGAGGAGGCTACCCGCGAGCAGATGTATAAGGCAGTCTCTATGACGGTAAGAGATATACTTACCGAGCAGAGAGGTGAGTTCAAACAGACCGTAAATCAGGCGGGAGCTAAAAGAGTGTATTATATGTGTATCGAGTTTTTGCTCGGTCGCTCGCTTAAGACTAACATCAACAATCTCGGTATGGCTACAGAGTATGCCGACGCGCTGAAAAACCTTGGATTCGAGCTCGATGATCTTTATGAATGCGAGCCCGATGCAGGACTTGGAAACGGCGGACTTGGCAGACTTGCGGCTTGCTTTATGGACTCTCTCGCATCTCTCGACTATCCCGCTACGGGATTCTCGATCTGTTACGAGTACGGTCTTTTTAAGCAGAAAATAGTCGATGGAATGCAGGTCGAGCTTCCTGATATCTGGCTTCCTGGCGGAGAGGTATGGCTGGTTCCGAGAACTGACCGTATCTATCGCGTAAAGCTCGGCGGACGTGTCAAGGAGCAGTGGACCGACAACAGACTTGAGATAATTTACGAGGACTGTGAGGAGATAGAGGCAGTTCCTTACGATATGATGATATCGGGAGCGGATAGCCAGGCAGTCAGCCAGCTCCGTCTTTGGAAGGCAAGAGATATAAGCACCTTTAATATGGGCCTTTTCAATCAGGGTCAGTACGCAAGAGCCGTTGCTCAGAGCACAAACGCAGAGATCATCTCCAAGGTGCTTTATCCTTCGGATAACCACATGGACGGTAAGCTGCTTCGTCTTACACAGCAGTATTTTATGGTCTCCGCATCCTGCCAGAGCATCATTCGCGATCACCTCGCGGTTTATGGCACGCTCGATAACCTTGCCGATAAGGTAGCAGTCCATATCAACGACACGCACCCCGCACTTTGTATTCCCGAGTTTATGAGAATACTCATCGACGAAAACGGATACTCCTGGGAAAAGGCTTGGGATATCGTTACCAAGGTATGCTCTTATACCAACCATACGGTAATGCCCGAGGCGCTTGAGACCTGGAACGAGGATCTTTTCAAGCTCCGCCTGCCCAGAATGTATATGATCATCAAGGAGATCAACGAGCGCTTCTGCCGCGACGCTTGGGCGGCTTATACGGGTAACTGGAACAAGATAGCAAAGATGAGTATCATCAGCTACGGTCAGATCCGTATGGCAAACCTCTGCGTTATAGGCTGTCATTCGATCAACGGAGTTTCCAAGCTCCACTCGGATATCCTTACCAAATCGGTATTCAAGGACTTCCACGATATGTATCCCGAGCGCTTCTGCAACGTAACGAACGGAATCGCACATCGCCGTTGGCTCTGCTATTCCAACCCCAATCTCGCAGGTGCTCTGGATAAGTATATCGGACCCGAGTACAGACACGCGCCCGAAAAGCTCGCAGACCTCAGAAAGTATGCGGATGACGCACAGGTGCTCGCAGAGCTTCGCGATATCAAGCATAATAATAAGATCGCATTCTCCAACCGACTTTATAAGCAGACGGGAACGCTCATCGATACGCATTCCTTCTACGACGTGCATATAAAGCGTCTCCACGAGTACAAGAGACAGCTGCTCAACGTGCTCAATATCATCGGACTTTATCTTGATATCAAGGATAATCCTAATAAGAATTTCCAGCCTCAGACCTTTATCTTTGCGGCAAAGGCAGCTCCCGGATATCATATGGCAAAGCAGATAATCAAGCTCATCTGCGCGCTTGGTAAGGAGATCGCAAACGATCCAGTTGTAAGCAAGAAGCTTGCGGTCGTATTCCTTGAAAACTATAACGTAAGTCTTGCCGAGGCTCTTATTCCCGCGGCAGAGCTTTCCGAGCAGATATCCCTTGCAGGTAAAGAGGCGAGCGGTACGGGCTGTATGAAGCTTATGATAAACGGCGCACTTACCATAGGTACGCTTGACGGAGCAAACGTCGAGATGCTCGCGGCAGCAGGCGAGGATAATATGTATATCTTCGGTCTTACCAGCCGTGAGGTAGAGGATCTCTGGGTAAAGGGATATAACTGCGCAGAGTATTACGCAAACAACGAGAGATTGCGCCGTATAATCAACCAGCTCAATTTCGGCTTTGCAGGTGAATCCTTCTCGGATATCGCAAATTACCTTATCGCAGGTCCCGGAGTAGCGGATCCCTATATGTGCCTTGCAGATTTCGAGTCCTATCGCACAACTCACGCAAGAGTTATCGAGGACTATCAGAACAAGGACAAATGGAACAGAATGTCTCTTATGAATATCGCGGCGGCAGGCTACTTTGCGGCTGACCGTTCCATCAACGATTACGCAAGAGATATCTGGCATATTAACAGATTGGTACAGGATAAAAAGATTAAGAAATAATGTTAAGTAAGATAAACGATTCACTGACGAAAAATCCTATAATCAAAAAGACGCGCGAAGGCAAGGACGTAACGAACATCGGTGCGTTCGCCTTCGGCGACGTCGTATGCTTTACCGTCGAGGCGCCGAGAGAGTTCGGCGCTTCGGCGGTAGTTCTGCGTATTTGTAAAGACGGTGGCGAGGACAGAGACTATCCTTTTTCATTTACGGACAGCGAGCTCGGTGTGGATACTTATAGCCTTGAGCTTGATACCGCGGCGCTGTGCGGCCCTGAGAAAGACGGTCTTTTTTATTACGAGATACTTTTCCTTCGCGGATATGACACCCTCTTTACAAATACGTATAATTACGTGGACTTTGAGCTCTCCTCGCATTCCGAGGGAAGATTCCTGATGCTCGTTTATAAAAAGGATTATACCACGCCCGCCTGGTTTCGCGGGAAGGTAATGTACCAGATCTTCGTCGACCGATTCTTTAAGGGAGAGGGCAAGGTCGAGAGCCGCGACGACGTTGTTATGAATGAGGATTGGGATAACGGTATTCCGCAGTATCCTAAAAAGAGCGGTGATGCGCTTAAAAATAATATGTTCTTCGGCGGAAATCTCTGGGGAGTGGCACAGAAGCTGCCGTATCTGAAGGAGCTCGGCGTCGGCGTTATATACCTCTGCCCGATATTCAAGGCGTATTCCAACCATAAATACGATACGGGAAATTATCTTGAGGTAGACGGAATGTTCGGTGGAGACGAGGCGTTTGAGAACCTTATAAAGCGCGCCGACGAATACGGAATAAAGATAATACTTGACGGAGTTTTCAATCACACTGGCGACGATAGCTTGTATTTTGACAAATACGGCAACTACGGCGGTCATGGCGCATATAGCGACCCGAGCTCACCCTTTGTCGATTGGTTCAGATTCCGTCGCTATCCCGATGAGTACGAGGATTGGTGGGGAATCAAGATACTTCCCAAGCTCAACCATTCTAACGATAGCTGCCGTAAATTCTTTACCGATAAGGGCGGCGTTACCGAAAAATACGTAAAAATGGGTATCGGCGGTTGGCGACTTGACGTAGTAGACGAGCTTCCCGATAACTTTCTCGACGAGATGCGCGAGACCGTCAAGGCAGCGTCTGACGGAGAGGCTATGATCATCGGAGAGGTCTGGGAGAACGCCGCGGAGAAGATATCCTATAACCGCCGACGCAGATATCTGCGCGGAGATCAGCTTGACAGCGTGATGAACTACCCGCTGAGAAACGGAATACTTTCGCTGCTGCTCGATAAGGACACGGCACTGCTTGCCGATACACTCAAGGCGATATACGCATCTTACCCCAAGTGCGTTTGCGACGGACTTATGAATCTGCTCGGCACGCACGATACGCAAAGAATAATAACCGTGCTCGGTGAGGGAAGCGAGAATATGGACGGCTTCTCAAACGACGAGCTTGCAACAAGAAAGCTTACCGACGCTCAAAGAGCGCGCGCGGTCAAGCTGCTTAAAATCGCCGCCGCGGTTCAGTATACGGTCTACGGAGTTCCTTCGGTCTTTTACGGAGACGAGGTTGGACTTGAGGGATATCACGATCCCTTCTGTCGCAAGCCTTTTCCGTGGGGCAGAGAGGATATGGATATACTTGACTTTTATAAAAAGCTCGGTGCTATTCGCGCGCAGTATGACGTCTTTGCCGACGGAGATTTCGCGATAGAGTGCGCGTCAGGCGCGTTTATGGCGTATTCGAGAACGAAAAACGGCGAAAGGATAACCGTCGCTCTAAACGTTGGCATCGCGCCCCAAAGATTTGAGCGCGAGGGCGTAGATCTGCTCACGTGCGAAAAATTTGGCGGGTTCGTGCCTGCTCAGAGCGTAGTTATTTTGAGGTGATCTTATGGGACTGTTTAAAAGACTTACCAAAAGCAAAAATCCCGATAGCAAAAAATTCAAAAGAGATATGGCGTATGCAGTATGCGGCCAGCATATAAAATACGTTACAGAAAAGAAAAACGACGTCGACGAGGTCATTGGACGTAACGGTGGACTCAATATCCGTAACGACGAGTTTATCGTTTACGCATCTGCAAAGGTGCTTTTCCGTTGTAAGATAGACGAGCTTCAGATCTGGGAGCTGCTGTCGCGCGACGGAGTGGTGCTCACGGGGCCCGACCTTGAGAGTGGCGGCGTGGAAAGAACGGTCATAGCTTATTATGTCTATTACAGAAAATAATAACGAGATGGATCTCACTTTTATGGACGAAGCTCTCAGACTCGCCGCGATCGCGGCAGAGCAGGGAGAGGTCCCGGTGGGAGCTGTGGTCGTGCGTGACGGTGAGATCATCGCACGCGGATACAACCGTCGCGAGACCGATAAAATGGCAACGGCACACGCCGAGATACTTGCTATCGAGGCGGCTTGCAAGGCTCTCGGCGGCTGGAGACTTCCAAGATGCACGCTTTACGTTACTATGGAGCCCTGCCCAATGTGCACGGGCGCTATAATCAATTCGAGGATCGAGCGTGTTGTCTTTGGCTGTCCTGACCTTGTCGCAGGCTGCTGCGGAACGCTCGTTGATCTGCAAAGCTATCATTTTAACCATACCTTCGAGGTTCAAGGCGGGGTCAGAGAGGATGAGAGCAAGCAGCTTTTGCGTACATTCTTCGAGACACGGCGCAGACAGCAAAAGGAAGAAAAAGAAAAAAAGCAAAGATCCGAGACCGAAGAGAATGAATAAACAAGCATTAAAAGATTACTTATGTCGTGCTCGGCTCGGTGTGCTCGGTGATGATCGTGTATTGGATAATATGAATATTTAGAAAATCTCTCGCTGAAATAGCGAGAGATTTTTTATGAATTTATATTTTAAAAAACTCTTGACATACACGGCATAACTGTGTATAATATGTATATACAGTTTTAACAGAGGTGATGGCGTGAATATTTTAATCGACAATAAAAGCGGTGAACCGATATACAATCAGATATATTCCCAAATAAAAAACCAGATCATAGGCGGTGAGCTTAAAGAGGACGAGATGCTTCCGTCTATCCGAGGACTTGCCAAGGATCTGCGTATAAGCTTTATAACGACCAAACGCGCATATGAGGAGCTTGAAAAGGAAGGCTTTATATATACGCTTCCTGCAAAGGGCTGTTACGTCGCTCCCAAAAACGTTGAGCTTTTGCGCGAGGAAAATCTGAAAAAGATCGAGGATCATATCGAGCAGATAGCAAAGCTCGCCGCGTCCTGCAATCTGAGCCGCGACGATATTATCCAAATGGTTACTTTCGAAATGGAGGAACAAGAATGAACGCACTTGAAATTAAAAATTTGAATAAGTCCTTTTTGGGATTTTCTTTAAATAACGTAAGCTTTACTTTGCCAAGCGGCTGCATTATGGGACTTGTCGGTGAAAACGGAGCAGGTAAAAGCACTACGATAAAGCTCATTTTGGATATGCTTCATAAGGATAGCGGAACGATCACGATACTCGGCCGTGATAACGGAAAGGATATCTCGCTTATCAAAGAGGATATTGGTGTCGTAATGGACGAGGTGGGCATTCCCGAATGCCTTACGGTAAAGCAGGTTGGAAAGGTTATGAGACATACCTTTCAAAATTGGAACGATGCGGAATATACCCGTCTTGTTCAAAAGCTCTCTTTGCCCGACAACAAGCCGTTTAAGGGCTTTTCTCGCGGTATGAAAATGAAGCTCGGTATTGCTATTGCAATGTCGCACGGCGCAAAGCTTTTGCTCCTCGATGAGCCCACAAACGGACTTGATCCGGTTGTTCGCGATGAGGTCGTGGATATGTTCTACGATTTTACAAGAGATGAAGATCACTCTATCCTCATATCCTCGCACATTGTCAGCGATCTTGAAAAGCTTTGCGACTACGTGGCGTTTTTGCATAAGGGCAAGCTCTTACTTTGCGAGGAAAAAGACGAACTGATCTCCGAGTACGGCATCATTCACTGTACGGTAGAACAACTTTCGGAGCTTGGTAAGGAAGTTGTAAAATACAAAAAAGAAACGCCTTACGGTGCCGAGATCATCGTATCGCGTAAGGATGTACCCGATGGCTTTAAGTTAAGCCCGATAAGCATTGAGGAACTGTTCGTATTTATGGTAAAGGAGGAAAAATGATATGAAGGGCCTTATTTTGAAGGATTTATATATGATGAAAAAATATTGCAAAAGCTATCTTTTTCTTGTAATCATATTTATTGCCGTATCCTTTGTAGGAACTAATAATTTGTTTTTTATCTTTTATCCTTGTATGCTTTGCGGTATGATACCGGTCAATTTGCTCGGATATGACGAGAGAAGCAGATGGCTGCAATATAGCGAAACAATGCCATATACGAAATCTCAGATCGTCAGCGGTAAATATTTAATAGGACTTGGTACACAAATATTTATGATATTAGTTGTCGGAATCGCGCAGGCAATACGGATGAGCATTGGCGGCACATTCATACTTGGAGAATATCTTGTTCTTATGATGCTTTTGCTTATTATGTCGCTTCTTGCCTCTTCTATCACGCTGCCGTTTATGTTTAAGCTTGGAGTGGAAAAAGGAAGAATGGCTTATTATTTTATGGTAGGTGTTGTTTGTGCCGGCAGCATTATAGGATCGAATCTGCTATCAGTAGGATTTCAGGCGGAAATCAAAATGAACGGTATTTTGCCCATTATCTGCCTTGTTGGCATTGGAATATACGCGCTCTCCTGGTATATGTCAATTGTTTTTTATAAAAAAAGGGAGCTTTAATATACAAGCCCTCGCTCTTTGGCGAGGGCTTAAAAATATTTAAAAATATTTGGAAAATCTTGCGACCAATACCGAAAAAAACGTACTTATAGTGTGAAAGCGCTTTCGGCATATCCGAGGAGGTGAACAGCATTGGATGATCTTGGTATCATAGAATTGTATTTTGCACGTGATGAACAGGCGTTAAAGGAGACTGATGCCAAATACGGCAGACTCTGTCATAGCATAGCTTATAACATTTTGAATAATAACGAGGACTCGGAGGAGTGCGTTAACGATACCTATATTGGCGTATGGAACGCGATACCACCCACACGCCCCAATAATCTTATGGCTTTCGTGTGCAGGATCACACGAAATCTTTCGCTCAAACGCATTGAATCGATGGCGCGACAGAAACGCTCACAGGCGACGCTTGTTTCTCTTGACGAGCTCTCAGAGGTCTTGTCGGACGAAAGGATAGCGGAGGGCGTTAGCGATGAAGATATTGGAAAAGCTATCAGCGACTTTTTGAAAAATGAAAAAGAGGATGCTCGCAACGTGTTTATACGTAAGTACTATTTCTTTGATTCGATCGCTGGAATATCCAAGCGCTACGGCTTTACCGAAAGTAAGGTCAAGAATATGCTGTATCACACCCGAAATAAACTTAAAGAACACTTAATAAGGGAGGGTGTTGAAATATGAAAATACCGAGAATTACTAACGCCATAGATCATATTGACGATGATCTGATAGTCGGATCAGAAAGGAGCTCAATTCCTGCAAAAAGAAAAGTCAGTATTAAATGGGTAGCTATCGCTGCTTGTCTGACTGTTATAATAGCGGCAACGGCAGTATTTTTGCCGATGATGCTTGAACCCGATGATACCGTTATTTCATCTTCCGATGATTCAGATAGTGAGAGCGAAGCGGAAAATTCCGCGAATGCGCCGATTGGCAACGAAGATAGCGGTACCGAAGCGATATATGAAATGAGATATTTCTATCAAGTTGAAGAAAGCAGCTTTTCAACCTACGTGGGCGGAAAGGTAATTAGTGAGAGCAAGATCGGAGATAAGCTGTCAGACGTTTCGGTTATAGGCGGATGGAAAAATAGTAGTAATGAATGGATATCAACTGAAAAATTGCGTGCGGAGATCTATTTGATAACGGGTGTTTCAAGCGACGTTGCTGTTGCGCTTAGATTTATCGACGAGGGCGAGGCGCTTACTACAACGCATTACTACGTTATTATGAATCCCGATGCTGATCTAAGCTCGGTAGAGGATTATATCATCAAGCCTGATCTGCCAAATAATCCCGGTGATGAAATGGCGGGCGAGGTGCTTGAATAAAAAACAGAGCTGTGTTTTTAACACAGCTCTGTTTTTTTATCTTTTCGCAAATTTCAGCATCGGCTTGAACTCGAAATGCCTATCGAATATCTTTCCGAAAGCACCTATCAGCGGTCCGTTGAGCAGGGCACATACCAGCGTGCCTATATTTACGCCGTTAAAGGTGAACAGTCCGAAAAGTGAGAATGAAAGAATTATCGCAACGGTAAGGCTGGAAAGGTCGTACGCCGTTTTGAACTTCGAGGTGTTGATACCGAAATGCGTCGAGATCTCCTTGACGAACAGGTCATACGCCTCAGGCGCGATATAAGTTCTGAACATAAGCGCCACTCCGAATGCGCAAATAACTACACCGACAAAGAACATTATTATCCTCAACGCCAGCGTGTCAAAGCTGACACCCGCAAGGCAGAGATTTATCCCGTCAAGCAAAACTCCGCAGACCACCGAGGTAACGAAGGCGAAGAAATAGGATAGCTTGAACCTTCTCGTTATTATTATAATGGAGATTATGAGCAAGAACTGAAGCGTGTAGCTTGCCATTCCCATAGTGAAGAAGGGAAGGAATTCGGATATTTTCAGGTGAAGTATATATGCGGGCGCAATTATCATAGACAGACCGAAATCAGCCTTAGTCATAAAGGATATGCTGAGTTCTATGAGGAATATTCCCACAAGATACGCTATCTCCTGGAAGAATATATACTTTTTCAAGTTGCTGTCGTTCATTGATTTGTCTTTCCGTAGATATGATTTATAAATTGCTGAGCGGTGCGTCCCGATATACCGCCGCCGCGGAGCTCGAATTTGTGCGCCTCGAGCAAGAGCTCCTCTTTGGTAAGCCTTATATCACCGCGTTTTGCGGCAAGCTCAAGCACCATATTGTCGAATTCGTCGCGCGAGGGCTTCATATAGCCGATGGAAAGTCCGAAACGGTTGACGAGCGAGAGCTTTTCTTCCATCGTCTCGTTTTTGTGAATGTCCTCGTGATATACCGAATCCTGCCTGTCGTTCCAGGTCTCGCGGATAAGATGACGGCGGTTAGAGGTAGCGTAAATGAGTATGTTGTCGGGCTTGGTTTCAACACCGCCCTCAATTATAGCCTTGAGATATTTGTATTCTATCTCCTGCTCCTCAAAGGATAGGTCGTCCATATATATAATGAACTTGTAGTTTCTGTTCTTTATCTGTGAGATCACAGTTGAAAGATACTCAAACTGATGCTTGTAGATCTCTATCATTCTGAGACCTTTGTCGTAGAACTGATTGACGATAGCCTTGATGCTTGTGGATTTTCCCGTTCCGCTGTCGCCGTAGAGCAGTACGTTATTAGCGCTTCTGCCGCATACGAATGCTTCGGTGTTGGCAACGAGCGCCTGCTTTTGCAGCTCGTATCCGATAAGGTCGGAAAGAAGCACAGGCTCCATATTTGTGATCGGCAGGAAGGATACCTCGTTTCGTTCGGTCTGTATTCTGAACGCCTTGTTAAGTCCGAACATTCCGACACCCCATTCCTTGTAGAACTCGGCAACCGCCTCAAATATTTCCTCGCCGCCGTGGCAGCTCTCAATTTTTTCGCTGAGCGCGCGTACCTTTTCGCTTACGTTCTTGTTGAATATCTGCTCGCGCTTGGATATCGCCGTGTAATTGGATATCGTGGAAAAGCAGTTGATCGAGAGCTCACGCTCGATCTCTGAAAAATCAAAATCAAAAAGACGTCCCCAAACGCCAAAATCGTTTATAGCGAAGGAGTTTACCGTACCTTCCTGCTTTCCCGCCTTTTCATAGGTGAGGCTGAAGGGGTTTTCGTCTGTTATGATGAGAAACGCGAGATAGTTGTGCCAGAGATTTTTGTCAAATCCGTACTTGGTCGCGACTTCAAGCAGCCTGCGTATCTGCGCGTATATTTCGCTGCGCAGCTTTTCGGGCGTCTCGCTCTTGTTTTCGAATTTTTCAAAGATTTCTCCGAGCGCCGACAAAATACTCTTGCCGCTAACGTCTCTGTATATTATAAATTTTGAAAGCTCTCTGTGCATAAAATATCTCCCAAATAAAATCAATATAAATATTATAACTCGCCCGATGGGAAATGTCAATAATTAAATTATAACGCCCGTGTAGTTTACACGGGCGTTATATCATGCTTCTTTTAGTGCTTTTTTATTTTTAAAATAGGGAATTATGTCTTTCTTAAACGAGCGCTTGCACTCTATAGCGAGCATTGCGAATACCGCCACCGTATGCAGCAGATAGGACTGCGGCAGTAGCGCAAACGTGCAGAAAAGGAACATAAATATTATGACGTACAGTGTCGTCTCGGTCTTTTCAAAGGTCTCGTAAGCCTTGACGAATTCCATAAAGGGTATCAGAATGAATATCAGTACGTAGAAATAGGATATCGATGGAATAAGAATGATTATCGACGACGCGATCACCGCACGGGTGAAATTGTTTTTTGCGCCGATTCCGGCAACGGTTGCCACGATCATCGTAAGTGCAAGCACGGCGTAGTTTATAATATTAAACGTTTCACCGTTTGCAAGATCGGGCGAGATAAGATAGAATATTCTGAAAATAAACGACGTAATAGACAGATTATTCATCTTTAGGAATCTTTCCTCGTTGCTTGCAAATCCGCCGAGATTCTCAATAAACGGCTCAAGGTCGTTCAGTCCGCCTTCGAAAAGGAAGAAGGATATGAAGAACAGAGCAAAGTAATAGATAGCTATGCGCACCGACGCGAATATCTTTTTCTTGTGAAGCAGATATACGCCGAAGAACAGCGGATATATCTTTATAAGTCCCGCAATTACCAGACACAAATAGCCGATCTCGCGTACCCAAGCCTTCGGATGCTCGTAGAGCAAGAGAAACAGCAGCAGGAATATGAACGCAAAGTATATCGTGTTACCTCTCATCACGGCAAAGACGAACGGGGCGGATGCCACGGTCATCATCGCGACCTTTATTGACGGTATGCGCGGCAAGCGGTACATTTTTATTACTATAAATATGATGGCGAGCGAGCAAACGAGGAAGAACAGAATGATAGATATCCAGAACTGAGGGTGAAGAATCACACGCGAGGTAAGCTCGTCTACCGTCAGAAGCATACCCGAGTAGCTTGCGAATACGTCCTTGCAAATAAGCGCGAAGGGAGTGAGTATCGCAATAGCGAGCGGGGGATAGGACGAATCCTCGACCAGATACGGACTTTCCTCAAGCGAGACGTTCATTATGAAAACAAAATCCGAGAAGATACCGAGTAGCCAATCGTGCGTCATACTGCCTGCGCTCTTTGCGGCAAAGGCAAAAACCAGGTACAGAATAATACCGACCATCGCAAAGAACGTGGTGAAAAGAATTGCGTAGAAAAATATATTTATTATTTTGTTTTGCTTTGGTGTCAGGGGATCGGAGTTTGACCATAATCCCTTTCTCTTGATCGATAGGTCAGACATATTTTAGTTTTCCTTTCAGATCAACCGTATTTGTATAACGGAACGAATCCATATACAAAACAATTATACCATATCAAGCTTTCCGTGTCAAGAAAATAAATAAAATATAATTATACACGTTACGACAACAAATCGACAAAATCCTCTTGATAATCGACAGCAAAAATGATATAATGTTAATTAAAGTAAAATCACGTAGCAGGGGAGAAATTATGCCGCGATTTTTTATTAAGAACGATCAGATAGAAAACGGTTTTGTAAATATTGTGGGCGACGATGCGCATCATATCGCGCGATCGCTGAGAATGGCAACGGGAGACAGAGTAACCGTCTGCGATATGAACGGAGATGAGTACGACTGTATAATAGAGAGCTTCGAGGACGATAAAAGGGTAGCGCTCAGGATCGAAGCCAAAAAGACGTCCCAAAATGAGCCGCCCTGCAGGATAGCTCTGTTTCAGGCGCTTCCGAAGGCGGATAAGCTCGATACCGTTATACAAAAGGCGGTCGAATGCGGAGCGAGCGAGATAGTACCCTTTGAGAGCGAAAGATGCGTGGTAAGAGCAAAGGCTGATGCAGAGGATAGAAAGACCGAGCGCCGTGCGCGAATCGCGGCTGAGGCGGCAAAGCAGTGCAAAAGAAGTCTTTTGCCGACGGTTCGCCGCACCGTGAGCTTTAGCGATATGCTCTCAATGGCATCCGAATATGATCTCGCGCTCTTTTGCTATGAGGGAGAGGGAACTGTACCGCTCGGAAGGATACTTGAGGATAGAATGGTGCGTGGCGAGAATGGAGAATATCCGTCTGTTGCAATAGTCATAGGCAGCGAGGGCGGCTTCTCTCAAAGAGAAGTGGATGACGCGCTTGCGCGCGGTATGATATGCACGGGACTCGGTAAAAGAATACTTCGGACCGAGACTGCATCGGGGTTTGTCCTGTCCTGCATAGTGTGCAAAACAGAGCTTATATAACCGTCTGTTTGACAAGATTGGCAATTAGATACAAAAAAATCAAAAAAAATAAAAAAAATTATAAAAAATATTAAAAAACCTATTGAAAAATCACAAAAAATAGTATATAATATAGGACAGTATACACAATTTATATTCGTTAATTTTACATTTGAGAGGTTAAAATATGTCAAACAGATTGTTTCAGGGCGTTATTTATCAGATGAAAGACTCCTTCGATAGAATCATTGGAGTCATCGATGAAAACGGCGTCGTTATATCCTGTTCTGATCTCGGCAAGATGGGAGATGTCAGAAAGGGTATTCGCGAGGAGCTTTCCTTCTCGTCCGACTTTATGGTGTTCGAGGGCTACACTTACAGATATATGGGCGTAGGTCAGAAGAATGAGTACATCGTATTTATTGAGGGCGAGGATAAGATGGCAGAGAAGATGTCAAAGCTTCTTGCTGTTTCACTCGGTAATATCAAGAGCCTTTACGACGAGAAATACGACAAGGGCTCGTTTATCAAAAATATCATTCTCGACAACATTCTTCCCAGCGATATCTACATAAAGTCCAGAGAGCTTCATTTCAACAATGAGGAGCCGAGAATAGTATTCCTCATCAAGTTCCACGGAAAGACCGATATGATGCCCTTTGAGATGCTCCAGAATATGTTCCCCGACAAGTCCAAGGATTACGTTATCAGCGTAGGCGAGCACGACATCGTTCTCGTTAAGGAGCTCAAGAGCGGAATCGATATGAAGGAGATCGAGAAGATCGCCGTAAACATCGCAGACACTATTTCAACCGAATTTTATACAAAGGTATCGATCGGTATATCTACCGTTGTCGATCATATAAAGGATCTTGCCAAGGCATATCAGGAGGCGCAGGTCGCTCTTGAGGTAGGCAAGGTATTTGAGACCGAGAAAAATATCATCAGCTATGAGAATCTCGGAATCGGAAGACTTATTTATCAGCTTCCCACCACCCTCTGCGAGATGTTCTTGCAGGAGGTATTCAAGAAGGGTAATCTTGAGTCGCTCGATAGAGAAACTCTTATGACTATCCAGTGCTTCTTCGAGAACAACCTCAACGTATCCGAGACCTCGAGAAAGCTCTTCGTTCACAGAAATACTCTCGTTTACAGACTTGAAAAGATACGCAAGCTCACCGGACTTGATCTCCGTGAGTTTGAGCACGCAATAACCTTCAAGGTAGCCTTGATGGTAAGAAAATATCTCGATTCCAAGCCTGTTAAGTTTTAACCGACTCTTTTGCGGAATACTCTCATATGAGAGTATTTCGCTTTTGAATGTTTTTTAGTACCGCAAAAAACGACATTTGATTTTCCCGTTCCTTCGGTAAAATTAAAAAAGGAGAAAATTTCGAAATGTCAGAAGAAAATAAAAATATTGAAAACAGCCCCGAGGATCAGCCGAGCGAGCCGATAAAGCCGTTTGAGCTTATAGAGCCCGCCGAGGCTGAGGAAAAGGCGGAGCGCGCAAAGCCCAAAAAGCTGAGGACGGTAACGCTTTCGACCTTTATATGCTCGGCAGTAGCACTTGTGCTTGCGGCAATTATGCTGACTTATACCGTCAGCAGCAGTATATTCCAGAAAAAGCTTGCCGACGCAAAGCTTGACGGCGCGCTGATGGGCAGCTTCGAGCCCGAGGGTAAATACGATGCCCTTGAGAGGCTCGAATGGTTTTTTGAAAATTACGGCTTTGAGGAGCTTGATGACGAAAAGCAGCTCAACGCGGTGATAAAGGCGTTCGTTGAACAGACGGGCGATAGGTACGCGGAGTTTTATACCGAGGAGGAATACCTTGAGTTTATGGCGTCGGTTGCCGGTGAATCGGTGGGTATAGGCGTTAGCGTGCTCAATGATTTCGTAAACGTCAACGGCGTTGAGTATAATACCATAAAGGTGTTGAAGATATTTAAGGATTCACCTGCGGCGTCAAGCGAGCTGAAGGTCGGAGACCGCATCGCCTGGATAGGCACGGGCGAGGATGCCACTTATATCGGAGACGTCGGATATACCGCGGCGGTAAATATGCTTCGCGGAGAAGCCGGCACCGAGGCGGAATTCGTGGTTCTTCGAGATAACGGAAAAGGCGAATTCTACACGGTGGAGATAAATATAACTCGCGCGAAGTACGACGTTGAGTCGGTCAGCGGAAAGGTGATAGACGGAACCGATATCGGATACGTCCTGATAGATTCCTTTGATATAAACACCCCGGCTCAATTTACGCAAACGATGGATTCACTTATTGAGAGTGGCTGTCGCAGATTCGTTTACGACCTGAGAAACAATCCCGGCGGAGAGCTTACCTCGATCGTTTCCACTCTGAGCTTCTTCCTTGAAAAAGGAGATATCATAATCACCATGGAATCGGTAAGTGGCACAAAGCAGGTCATCAAGGCGTCTGCTGCTGATTATACCGATACCGATTATGAGCCCTGCACGGTTACCGAAAGCGATATCGGAAAGTACGCCGATTATGAAAAGGTTGTTCTTTGTAACGAGAATACCGCGAGCGCGGCAGAGCTCTTTACCGCAAACTTCCGTGATCACGAGCTTGGCGAGGTGGTAGGAAAAACGACCTACGGCAAGGGAGTGGCACAGAGCACCGTTCCGCTCGAGCGCTTCGGCATTAAGGGATATCTTAAATATACAAGTAAGCTTTACTATCCGCCCTGCGGAGAAAATTACGACGGAGAGGGAATCGTTCCCGACGTCAGCGTAGAGCTTTCCGAGGAAGCGATGCAGTATAATATTTACGAGCTTCCGATCGAAAAAGACGACCAATTGCAAAAGGCAATAGAATGTCTGAACAAATAAAAATATATAACACATAGGAGAAAAAGAAATGGCTACCAAACAGAAGTATACGATAGAGGGCTTTCAGAAGCTCAAGGACGAGTATGAATATTTAACAAAAACACGCCGCGAGGAAGTTAAGAACGCTATCGCCGAGGCAAGATCCTTCGGAGACCTTTCCGAGAACTCTGAGTACGACGAGGCAAGAAACGAGCAGGCAAAGGTCGAGGCAAGGATCAAGGAGCTTGACGAGCTCATTCAGCACGCTGAGGTTATTGACGAGAGCCAGATAGACACCAAGGTAGTCGGACTCGGCTCGCTCGTAAAGGTAAGCAAGAACGGCGAGACCGTAGAGTACAGCATAGTTGGCTCCAACGAGGCTAATCCCTTCGAGAATAAGATCTCCGATCTTTCTCCCGTAGGCAGAGCGCTTCTCGGCAAGAAGAAGGGCGACACGGTAGAAATAACGGCAAAATCCGGTGTAGTAGCATTCAAGATACTCGAGGTTTCGAGAGTAAAATAACGTCTATGGGGTTGCCGTTTTTGCGGTAACCCCTTATCAAATAACGATATTTACAGAGGTTTTTATGAACGAAAAGGAATATACCGAGGGTATCGAGGTACAGAGCCCTATGCTCAAAAAGCTCGATAACTTCTGGTATCATTATAAATGGCATACGCTGATAACTCTGTTCTTTTTGATAGTTTTTACGGTATGCACGGTTCAGATGTGTACGCAAAAAACGAACGATATGCTCGTTATGTATTCGGGACCTGAGGCGCTTGATCAGTCTGAGAGAGATAATATAACGAAGGTGTTCGAGCATCTTGTTGAAGAAGAGGGTTACGCAATAGGCATCAACGCATATAACGTTCTTTCCGAGGATGAGATAAGGGCGCTTGAAGCCGAGACCGATGCGGATGGAAAGCCGTTGTTCGTCAACCGCGCGTTTTATACCGAGGAGTATAAAAATTACGGAACATACACGGGTACGGGAGAAAGCTCGATAATGCTTCTCTCACCGTGGCTTTACGAGTCGCTTTACAAAAATGACAGACTTCGTAACATTTCCGAGCTTACCGACGGTGTGAGCGAGGATGCGCTCGTGAATGAGTGCGGAATAGTTATCGGTAAGACCGACATTTATGCAAAATATGAAGCGTTGCAGGTGCTACCCGAGGATACGGTGATCTGCTTTGCCCGTCCTAATTGGGGCATGGGTAAGAATAGCAAGGCGAAGCATTATGCTAAGGAAGAAACGTTGTTCTGCGCTATCGTAGAATATGAGAATACAGAGAGCTCGGGAGAATAACGAATGAAGCTTGGAAAAGTATCCTCGTTGTTTATACTTATACTTACCGCAGCAATATGGGGATTTGCCTTTGTCGCACAGGTAGAGGGAATGGATCACATAGATCCCTTCACCATGACAGGTCTCAGATTTACTCTGTCCGCACTCTGCCTTTTGCCGCTTGCGCTTGTATTCGAGCGCGGACGCAGTAAAGCACAGGAGAGAAAAAAGACGTTAAAGGTCTCGATCCTTGCCGGTGCAGTTTTGTTTACTGCATCATCGCTCCAGCAGTTTGGCTGTCAATATACACCAAGCGCGGGAATGGCAGGCTTTATGACGGCGCTTTATACGGTTATAACACCGGTTGCATATTTCGTAATATTTAAGCAAAAAACAAAGCTCAAGGTCTGGATAAGCGCCGCACTTGCCATAATAGGACTTTGTATGCTTTGCTTTAAGGCGGGCGAAGGTCTGAGCTTCGGTATAGGCGAGATATTGCTGCTGATCGGTGCATTCTTCTGGGCAGCTCACATAATCGTGATAGACCGATTCGCCGCTGATATCCGCCCCTTTCATTTCTGCTTTGGACAGTTTGCGGTGTGTGCCGTGCTCGGACTTGTCGCGATGTTCGCTTTTGAAGATCCTTCGATCTCTGCGATCTGGGACGGAAAGATGATGATACTTTATTGCGGAGTATTTTCGGGTGCAATGGGATATACCTTGCAGGTCATAGGTCAAAAGGGAGTAAATCCCACGCTCGCAGCGATAGTTTTATCCACCGAATCTGTGTTCAGCGCTATTGGCGGAGCGATATTCGGAATAGACAGCATAAGCCTTATAGGATATCTTGGCTGCGCGGTCATATTTGCGGGCATAATAATATCGCAGGTCGATCTTTCCCGAAAGGAGAAGAAGCCTGAGATAAAATAAACGGTTATACATACTAAAGAAAAGGAGAATAACCGTGAAAGCAAGGGAATTCAGTATAGGATTTTGGGCAGGAATGGCGGTCTTCGGAGCGCTCGCCCTTATACTCATTATAGTCTTTTTCCTTTAAAATTTTTAATTGACGGAGATGAAGATGCGTCTTGATAAATTTTTGGTAGCGACCGGCTGCTGCAGTCGTACCGAAGCAAAAAAGATAGTCCGCGCGGGCGGTGTAAGTATTAACGGCAGAGCGCCTAAAAGCTCGGATGAAAAGGTAGACCCCGAGCGCGACGAGGTGATATTCTGCGGCAAAAAGGTCATATATAGAGAATTTACCTATATTATGCTTAATAAGCCCGAGGGATACGTCAGCGCGACCGAGGATAACCGAGAAAGGACGGTGCTTGATCTGCTGCCCGACGAGGTAAATAAAACGGGGCTTTTTCCGTGCGGAAGGCTTGATAAAAATACGCTCGGACTTATGCTGATAACAGACGACGGAGACCTCGCGCATCAGCTTCTGTCTCCAAAGAATCACGTTAGTAAGGTGTACGGCTTCAGGTGCCGCGAGCCCTTATCGGATAATGATGCCGAGCGCCTTTGCGCAGGTGTTGACATAGGTGAGGATTATATTACCAAGCCTGCGAAAATAGCGCTTGACGACGGGCGCCTTAGCGGGAAAATAACTATTGATGAAGGAAAATATCATCAAATAAAAAGAATGTTTGAGGCGGTGGACAATAAGATAACCTACCTTGAGCGCCTGGAGTTTGGCGCACTGAAGCTCGACGGTAGCCTTGAGCGCGGTCAGTGGAGATATCTGACCGACGGGGAGATCGCCTCGCTCGGTAAAAAATAAAGCAAACATACAAATATAACAGTAAACGGAGAAAACAAATGGACATTATCAAAAAGCTTGCCGAAGAATTTAAAATAAAGGAGAGTCAGGTCGAAAAAACGGTTGCGCTTATCGACGAGGGAAATACCATACCCTTTATCGCTCGTTACCGTAAGGAAGAAACGGGCAGCCTTGACGATACGCTGCTTCGTGATCTTGACGACAGACTTACTTATCTGCGCAACATCGAAAAGCGTAAGGAAGAGGTCAAGAATCTTATCACCGAGATGGGTAAGATGACCGACGAGATAGCCGCTGCTATCGATAACGCCGTTACCATCACCGAGGTGGACGATATCTACCGCCCCTTCCGTCCTCACAGAAAGACCAGAGCTTCTGTGGCAAAGGAGAGAGGACTTGAACCGCTTGCCGAGCTTATTCTCGAGCAAAGAGACGCTTATGAGCCGTCACTTGACGAGATCGCCGAGACTTACGTCGATGAGGAAAAGGGCGTAAAATCGGTCGAGGAAGCATTTGCGGGCGCGTGTGATATTATTGCGGAGAGTGTTTCTGATAATGCCGAGTATAGAAAAACCGTAAGAAAGATAACCTTCGATACGGGCTTCCTTAACTCCAAGGGAGATGAGGCAAAGGAGTCGGTATACGATAAATATTACGATTATTCGGATAAGATATCCAAGATCCCTTCACACAGAGTTCTTGCTATAAACAGAGGTGAGAAAGAGGAATTTCTCAAGGTATCTGTAACCGTCGAAAAGGGAATAGTTCTCAATTATCTTTTCGGAGAGCTTATCGTTAATCTCAAAAGCCCCGCTACAAAGTATATCGAAGCGGCTATCATAGACGGATACGACAGACTTATCGCCCCCTCTATTGAGAGAGAGATAAGAAACGACCTCTTTGACGTTGCGGGCGAGGGAGCTATCAAGCTCTTTGCCGACAACCTTAAGCACCTGCTTATGCAGCCTCCGCTTAAGGGAAAGACCGTTCTGGGATTTGATCCGGGCTATATAAACGGCTGTAAGACTGCGGTCGTTGATAAGACGGGCAAGGTTCTTGATACTGCTGTCGTTTATCCTACTACAAAGAGTAAGTTCAGAACCGAGGAAGCGGCAAAGATAATCAAAAAAATGGTAGAAAAATATTCGGTCGACGTGATTGCTATCGGTAACGGTACGGCATCGAGAGAAAGCGAGCAGTTTATTGCGGAAACACTTAAGACCGTAAAGGGCGTTGACTGTAAGTACGTTATCGTCAACGAGGCAGGCGCATCGGTCTACTCCGCATCAAAGCTTGCTGCCGAGGAATTTCCCGACTTTGACGTAATGCAGCGCTCTGCCGTCTCTATCGCGAGACGCCTGCAGGATCCGCTTGCAGAGCTTGTAAAGATCGATCCCAAGGCAATAGGCGTAGGCCAGTATCAGCACGATATGAAGCCTGCAAGGCTTGACGGAGCGCTCGGCGGTGTCGTTGAGGATTGCGTAAACTCGGTAGGCGTTGACGTCAATACCGCTTCGCACTCGCTTCTTTCCTATATTGCGGGAATCAACGCGACGAGTGCTAAAAATATAGTTAAATACAGAGAGGAGAACGGTGAGTTCAAGAGCCGTGCTGAAATTCTCAAGGTTCCGCGTGTGGGCGCAAAGGCATTCGAGCAGGCGGCAGGATTTTTGAGAGTTCCTCATTCTCGCGAGATACTTGACAATACGGGCGTTCACCCCGAATCGTACGAGGCAGCTCACAAGCTTCTCGAGCTTTGCGGATATACCAAGGAAGACGTTGCCGCAGGTAAGATCTCCGATATCGACGCAAAGATAAAGCAAAAGGGCAAGGCGGCAGTGTGCTCCGCGTGCGAGATAGGCGAGCCTACGCTCGACGATATAGTTGCCGAGCTTAAAAAGCCGGGACGCGACGTGCGCGACAGCTACGAATCGGTCCAGCTTCGCGAGGACGTGCTCTCGATCGAGGATCTTCAGCCCGAAATGATATTAAACGGAACCGTAAGAAACGTTATTGACTTCGGTGCGTTTGTGGATATCGGAGTTCATCAGGACGGTCTCGTTCATATTTCCGAGCTCTCCGATAAGTTTGTAAAGCATCCGTCCGAGGTGGTGTCTCTTGGCGATAACGTAAAGGTAAGGGTACTTTCTGTCGATCTTAAGAAGAAGAGAATATCGCTTTCTATGAAAAATGTAAAATGAGATTTACCTTGTTTTGAGGTAAAAAAGCGCAAAAAAGAGTATTTTGTGTATATTGCACAATAATATATATGAAAATTTGGGGATTTAACATCTTTCATTTTTTTCAAAAACTTGGTATAATATTTAAAGTACAAAGGTATGTTAAAATTTTAATTTTAATTTTTCCAATTAGGTTTTAGGAGGATTTTCTAAATGGCAAGTTTATCATTGAGACACATTTACAAAAAGTATCCGGGTGGCGTTACCGCCGTATCGGATTTTAACCTTGAGGTAAAGGACAAAGAGTTCCTTGTCCTCGTTGGCCCTTCCGGATGCGGAAAGACCACCACACTCCGTATGATAGCAGGACTTGAGGAGATTTCCGAGGGTGAGCTTTTCATCGGTGATACGCTCGTAAACGACGTAGCTCCTAAGGACAGAGAGATTGCGATGGTTTTCCAGAACTACGCTCTTTATCCTCATATGTCCGTTTTCGAGAACATGTCCTTCGGACTCAAGCTTAACAAGACTCCCAAGGAAGAGATCAAGCGCAGAGTTGAAGAGGCAGCAAGAGTTCTTGATATCACCCACCTTCTCGACAGAAAGCCGAAGGCTCTCTCCGGAGGTCAGAAGCAGCGTGTTGCTTTGGGAAGAGCAATAGTTCGTAACCCCAAGGTATTCCTTCTTGACGAGCCGCTTTCCAACCTCGACGCTAAGCTTCGTGCAGCGATGAGAACCGAGCTTACCAAGCTCCACAACCGCGTTGGAACGACCTTTGTATACGTAACTCACGACCAGGTAGAGGCTATGACCATGGCTACCAGAATCGTTGTTATGAAGGACGGACTTATTCAGCAGGTAGATACACCTCAGAACCTTTACGATTCTCCTTGCAACATCTTCGTTGCAGGCTTTATCGGAACTCCTCAGATGAACTTCATCAACGGTGTTCTTAAGAAGGTAGGCGAGGACGTATTCTTCAACTTCGAGGGTGTATCTATAAAGCTTCCCGCAGAGAAGGCAAATGCTCCCGAGCTTGCTGACTACATAGGACAGGAAGTTATCGTAGGACTTCGTCCCGAGGCTATTTCCGATGAGGCAAGCGCTGTTGCGGCAAGCCCCGAGACTTCTTTCGACGTAAACGTAGAAGTAACCGAGCTTATGGGCGCAGAGATCTATCTCTACCTCACCGTTGGCGAGGAGACCCGTCTTATCGCGCGTGTATCCTCCAGATCGCAGTCCAGAGCAGGACAGAACATCAAGGTTGCATTTGATATGTCCAGACTCCACATCTTCGATAAGGATACTGAGCGTTGCATTATTCACTAATTTTAAATAGAAAAAATTAGGGAATTTATAAAAAATCACAAAAAAGATGTTGACAAAATTCTTTTGTGTGATATAATAAAGTTAAGGTTATTTGCTTTTTAGAAAGGAGAATCTTATGAAAAAGGTAGTTAGTCTTGTATTGGCATTGATTCTCGTTCTTGCACTTGCTGTTACTATGATCGCTTGTGATAAGAACGGAGAGGATGAGTCCTCCGAGACCTCTGCTGAGACCACCGCAGCAACCACGAAGGCTGAAACTTCTGCGGAGACCACTGCTGAGACCACCGCTGAGACCACCGCTGAGACCACCGAAGAGACCAGCGAGGAGACCACTGAAGAGACCACTCTTCCTGCAGTTTCCGTTGGTCAGGACAAAGGAAACGGAGCATACGTTCCCAATCCCTAATCCACTCCTGCAATTAAAAATGCAAAATTAATATAAGGGGCATGCGAATGCCCCTTATTACTTTTTAGATATATTGTAAAATAAAAAGCCCGAATACTCGGGCTTTTTGAATTTAATTATTTTTTTATTGAATCCTTTGCCGCGGTAAGAGTGTTTTTCATCAGCAGAGTTATTGTCATCGGACCTACACCGCCGGGAACAGGAGTGATATATGAGGCTTTGGGAGCAACCGATTCAAAATCAACGTCGCCCGTGAGCTTTCCGTCAGCGCGGCGATTCATTCCAACGTCAATGACGACAGCGCCATCCTTTACCATATCCGCAGTGAAGAAATCCGCCTTGCCGATAGCGGCAACCAGAATGTCGGCGCGGCGGCATACCTCTGCGAGATTTTTCGTTCTGCTGTGGCATACGGTAACCGTTCCGTGCGCGTGCAGAAGCAGCATAGCCTGCGGCTTTCCTACGATATTGGAACGACCGACGACCACACATTCCTTGCCCGTAATGTCTATTCCGCTGCGCTCAAGCAGAGCCATAACTCCCGCGGGGGTGCAGGGCAGGAAGGAATAGTCGCCTATCATTATCTTTCCAACGTTGTAGGGATGAAAGGCATCAACGTCCTTTTTGGGATCTATTCTGAGTATTACTGCGTTTTCATCGAGATGCTTGGGCAGAGGAAGCTGACAGAGAATGCCGTGGATCTTGTCATCCTTATTGAGCTTGTCAACAAGGCTGTTCAGCTCGTCCTGCGTGGTGCTTGCGGGAAGCTCGTAGGATTCGGAGTAGAAGCCTACCTCGTCGCAGGCTCTTTTTTTGTTTCTTACGTATACCTGAGATGCGGGATCCTCACCGACGATTATTACCGCAAGACCGGGGCGAAAGCCGTGCTCGGCGGCAAATTCCTCGGTCTCCTGCTTTATTTCCTGTCTTATCTGTGCCGATATAGCTTTTCCGTCAATTATATTTGCCATAATGATTCCTTTCGTTGATTATTCTTCGCTTTTTTCTTCTGTTTCGGTATCATTGCTCTCGGGCTCGTCTTTGTTAAGAAGTGAGCCGAGCTTGTCGGTAACGTCGGTATATTCTTCGGTTTCCTGTATTGCTTCTGCCGCATCTTCTGCAAGTACGGGCTCTTCGCCTTGCTTGTTTATTTTGACGAGCTTATAGATAATGAACGTAAGTCCGACTACAAAGCAAAGGAAGCCTACGAGAGAGGATATTCTGATAGGACCGACGTAAAGGCTGTCCGTACGGAGAAGCTCTATAAACATTCTTCCAAATCCGTACCAGGAAATATAAGTAAAGAATATTTGTCCGTCAAACTTTTTCTTTTTGTAGAATATATTTATCAGTATGAATCCTATGAGATTCCAAAGCGATTCGTAAAGGAATGTGGGATGAACGTAGACCATAGAGAAGGTCTTGAAGTCCTGGACAGTGTTTGGAGAGATAAGTCCCATTCTCAAAAAGTACAGAGGGTGCCCCTCGGCAACTCTCTCGCCGAAAGCCTCGCCGTTGCAGAAGTTACCCCATCTGCCGAGCGTCTGTGCTATCATAACGCCGGGCGCTACCGCATCAAAGACCTTTAAAAAGGGGATCTTTTTGTATTTACATACGCCGAATATCGCAAGTCCGCCGCCGATAAGCGCGCCGTATATAGCGATTCCGCCTTCCCATATAGCGATAACGTCGTAAAAGGAGTGGAATTCTTCGAGTGATGTCAGAACGTAATATGCGCGCGCGCCTATTATTCCAAAAAGGATAGCGAATATTGCCATATCGATAAGATCGTCAAAGGATATCTTCTCCTGCTTGAAGCGGTAAGCCGCGTAAGCAATTGCAAGGATGATACCCGTCGTTATAATGAGACCGTACCAACGAACCTCAAACTTGCCGAAAAGAGTAAAAGCTACCGATTTAAGATTAAAATTGTCTATTCCAAGACCGGGAAAGGAAATTGTTACCATAAATACCTCCTATGTATGTAAAATGAATGATAAACTAACAGGGAACTACCGCGCACAAGGTCGTGGGCATTGATCGCAGCTCGTCAAATAGCGCCTTGATCTCTTCGAAGCTTATGCTCTCGAGTATCTTGCCGTATTCAAACAGCTCCGCGCCGTCTCCAACGAATGAAAGAAGCGTGTTGGCGATTGATTCCGACGAATCAAAGCTCTTTACAAATTCGGCGTACATTACGCGCTTTCCACGCTTGAAATCCTCTTCGAACAAGTGCGCCTGCTCAAGATATTCCTTTATAACCTTGAGAACCGCTTCGGGATCGCTTGCCTCACCCGATATAAAATTGTAGGCAAAGCTCCTTGATATTGTATAGCCGTAATCAAGATTCGGCGAAGAGATAATGCCGTTTTCGTACAGATACGAATATATTTTCGTGGCGCGAGAGAATATCATCTCGTTGAGTATCGCCATTCCCGCATCCTTGCGGTATCTTTCGTAGACGCTCAAGGGAATATTCGAATCCTTAAAGCCGATGGAGAAGATAGGCTTTGAGACCTGCATCTTTTTTTCGGTGTATTCAAGAGCAACCGTTGTCGGCTCGTCGAGGACGTCGACATATTCTTCAAAGGCTCCGCAAGACTCTGAGGGCAGGTGAGCGTCGGCAACGGCAAGCACCTGATCGGCATTAACGTTACCGCAAACTATAAGGTACATATTCGAGAGCTTATAGAAGCTGTCGTAAAACGAATATAGTGTGTCGGGCGTTATTTTTGCTATGGATTCTGACGATCCGCATATATTATTCTTAACCTTGTTGTGTACATACATTCCCTCAAGCATACCGTAAAAGCAGGCTTCGGACGGGCTGTCGTCGTACATTTTTATCTCCTCTGTGATGATCGGCTTTTCCGATGCGACAGATTCAGACGTAAAATACGGATGGGTAACGAAATCTATAAGCTCTCCGAGACTTTTGTCAAAGTTTTCGGTGCAGCTGAAAAGATATGCCGTGCGATTAAATGACGTGTAAGCGTTTGCGTCGGCGCCGTAATCCGAAAAATGCTCAAACGCATCGCTTCCGTCCTCACAGGTGAATAGCTTGTGCTCAAGAAAATGCGCCACGCCCTCGGGGAAGATCATCTTACTTCCGTCGGCTGCCTTGGCGGCGGTGTTTACCGAGCCGCAGCATATACCCATAATGGCGTAAGCGGTGGTAAGCTTTTTGGGAAATACTATTACGGTAAGTCCCGAACGGTGTGTGATACGCTCGTATCTTTCGCCGAGCATAGCGCTTTCAAATGCTCTTTTATTCATCATACTCGTCCACCTCACATTTCTCATCGCCGTCCGAGGTGCCTTCAATAAAGAAGGTAGTGTCGTGTACGAAGGTTTTTGCCACGCGTACGATATCTTCGAGAGATACTGCATCAAAGGCCGAAATGCAATCCTCAATGCTCTCGTCGATTCCAAGACGCATTCGGCTTGAATGGAAATTGCTTATGTCAAACGGATTGTCGTATATCTGTCTGTAAACGTTGATAAGAGACTTTTTTGCCGCCGCAAGCTCTGCATCGCTTATCTCTCCGCGCTTTAGCGTGTCAAGCTGCGCAAGTATCTCGCGCTCTGCAAGCTCTCGCCTTGAGCCCTCTATTCCGCTGGATACGATCAGAGCTCCCGAAAAGGTGTTGTAGGATGAGCCGCAGTAGTAGCAAAGCCCCATCTTTTCACGCACGTTTACGAATAGCTTTGATATGGGAGATGCTCCGAATATCTCGTTGAAAAGTATAGCGGCGTGATAATCCGTGCTCATCAGATTCACGCTTGAATGGAATCCAAGCGCAAGCTTGCTTTGAGATACCGACATTTGTTCGCTTCGCTCGGACATCTGAAGGGGGGCATCGGGCGCTTTGGCATCCTGCGAAAAGCTTTTGGTGGGGGCGTAGGAGCCGAAATAGGTGCCAAGCTTTTTCGCAACGGTTTCTGCATCTGTGCCGCCAACGTAAAATACGTCGAGGGGCGAGTATGAGACAAGCTCAAGATAAAATGCCCAAAGTGAGCGCGCGTCAATATCATCAAGCACGCCGAGAAGTGCCTCAAGCGTAGGGTAATTCGGGTTTTCCCGACAAAGCATCTCCTTTACCCTTATGAGCGCATAGCTCTGCGTATTGTTGGACTCCGCGAGCAGAGCACTACGCAACGTGGCAACCTCGCGCGCTACCGTGCTTTCCGCAAAGCCGTTGCCGTCTGCCACAGGGCAGAGCAGAGCAAGAGATATAAGCTCAATAATGCCGTCAAGTATGTCGGTTCCGCACGGCGCAAATGCGTTGTCAAGCAGCTCTGAGTAAAGGGAGAGAGATATCTCGCTTGAATTGAACGAGGTGCGAACGTCGAGAGAGGACGCGTAAAGCTCGTCAAGACGGCGGTACACGTCGGTTACCGTAGGATATTTTTTGTTGCCGCGCTTGAGCACACCGCAAAGGACCGAGGCAAAAGCGACGTTTTTGGGGCTTACGGGCATAGCAATATGAAATGTTATAGTTCCTGCCTTGAATTTGTCGGTCTGCACGGCACAAAGCCTTAGGTGCTCCGATATTTCAAAGCGTTTTATGTCCAACGTATCCATACTCTTCTCCTTTCGCAAAAATACAAATTCATTATATATTAAAAATATTAAGATTCTATTAATAAACAAACTTTATTTGCTAAAAATAAAAATATCTTGTCCGCGAAAAAATTTATTGAAAAAGACGAAAAATATTTAAAAAATGTGTTGACAATGCCGAAAAATAATGTTATAATAATATGCCGCATAAGAGATGGGCTCTTTTAAGTGCGCCTTTTTGACGCCGCCCATATTAGCGAGACTAAAAGAAAGAGAGGTGCTTTTCGTGTACGCAGTAATAGAAACAGGCGGAAAGCAGTACAAGGTTAACGAGGGCGATATCATTTACGTTGAGAAGCTCGCTGTTAACGAGGGAGACACGGTTACATTTGACCGCGTTAAGGCAATATCCACAGATGCAGGCTTCAAGGCTGGCACACCCACGGTTGAAGGTGCAACCGTAACTGCAAACGTTCTTGCTAACGGTAAGGGCAAGAAAATCTATGTAATCAAGTACAAGGCAAAGAAAAACGAGAAGAAGAAGATCGGTCACAGACAGCCTTACACCAAGGTACAGATCACGTCTATCGTTGGCTAATCAGAGGCAAAGATGACGAAAATCGTTTTTTTCAGAAGTGGCGGAGCTTACTACGGCTTTGAGGAGCAGGGGCACGCAGATTACGGCGAGGCAGGGGACGACATTCTCTGCGCGGCGCTCTCGGCGATGACAATGCTTATCATAAATACCATAGAGGTCGCTTATGCTTCTGATGTCGAGTATTCCATCGACGAAGGAGCCGTGAATATTATGGTTCGCTCCAAGGCGGCACTTGCCGAGTTCGAGGATGACGAGCGTAAGAGATACGCGGTTTCGGGGATATTCCTTTCTTACTTCTATCAGCTTAACGATATGCTTGAGGAGTATGGGGATTATCTTGACGTGGAAGTCAAGGACGTAGATTACGTTTGATTTCCAAACAATTGTGCAAATTACATTACTTAGGAGGAACGAAAGATGCTTAGAATCAGTTTACAGTTCTTTGCTCATAAAAAGGGTGTTGGTTCTACGAAGAACGGCCGTGATAGTGAGTCCAAGAGACTTGGCGTAAAGAAGTCCGACGGTCAGCCCGTAGTTGCTGGTAACATTATCGTAAGACAGAGAGGAACGTCTATCCATCCCGGTAACAATGTTGGAATCGGTAAGGATGACACGCTCTTCGCACTCATCGACGGTAAGGTTAAGTTTGAGCAGAAGACCAAGAGCAAGAAGCAGGTTAGCGTATACGCTGACTAATTTGAAGCTAATAAAAAACCGAGCGAATGTCGCTCGGTTTTTTATTTTATGCAAAAACAACCATTGATTGAGTTATAAACAACTATTTGATAATTGTTTTTTCATAAATATATGCTATAATATAATTACACCGGTGATAACTATTTTTTTGGAGGTGCTTTTATGCAACTTAATTTAGGCAATAAAATCAGAGAACTTCGCCGACGCGACGGGCGTACACAGGATAATCTCGCAGAGGCTCTCGGCGTAACCGCTCAGGCTGTGTCGCGTTGGGAATCGAGCGGTAGTTATCCCGATATGGAAATGATTCCTGCTATCGCAAATTATTTTCACGTTTCGATTGATGAGCTATTCGGATATAACGATGATAGGGAAGAGAAAATTAAAACTGTTCTTGCATCCGCTTCCGAAATTATTCTTAAGCAAGGGCATTCAATGCATCGAAGATGCTTGTCAAAAGACTTTTTGGAAGTTGTCAATATGCTTCGTGATGCTTCAGAGGAATTTCCAAATGAGCCGACAATTCTCTTAACACTTGCGCGAGCTCTTTGGATGTGGGGGTGGAGCGAATACGGAGCGCAAGGAAAAGCCAATGATTCATCAGGTGTCATTGAATACGATACAGAATATAATGCACAAAATATTTATTGGCAGGAGGCTATTCGTGCCTATGAAAAAATGTTGAAGTTAAATCCATCGGCAGAGGAGCGTGAATCAGCTATCCATCAGCTCACGTCACTGTATTGCTGTATGGGTGAATATGAAAAAGCTAAAGCGCTGGCGAGCAAACAAAACTCGTTGACTATTTGCAAAGAGGTTTTGCTACCACTGGCAACGATTGGCGAAGAAAAGGTTCGCTATCAAGGAGAGCGTTTAACAGCTCTCATGGGAAACCTTCATTTTGCAATAACAGAATCTATCTCATTACGCCCGTCTGTGCAAGTTTCCGGGTATGGAAATAAGCTTTTGCTATCATTCATCAACTTATATGAAACCCTCTTTATTGACGGCAGATTTGGAAAATATCATGGTGAATTAGGAAATTTATATTTACTTTTAACCTCTTACGAAATCAACAATGATGGTAGCGCAAAGAAAGCTCTTGAATATTTTGATAAAGCATTCTCTCACTACAAAGAATCTGTCCGTATTTACAATGAGGGGAATTACCGCTATACTGCACCATTGGTTGCGGGCTTGAATCCTCTTGAAAAAGGAGAATTTGCTCCTGTGGATATGGGAACTTTTTGGAAAGATAAATTAAAAATGTTTTCGGATAATTTTGTTAATGAGATTAAAAACAATCCCAAATACGCAGAATGCTTTGAATAATCCTCGCCCCGCTTCGCGCGGGGCGTTTCATTTTCATCAAAAAAATTGCATTTTAATACCGTTAAACTTGACAAAAGCTTTAAAATATATTATAATATTATAATTAGAGTACTTGTACACAAAACCGATTTTTATGTCAAAAAGGTAATTTGAAATGTCAGAAAAAAACAAAACAGTTTCTTCTGCCGAAATACTAAGGCAGAGAGAATATATGAATAGCATCGCGGCAGACAACGAGGTGTTTTTCGATACTCATAAATTCCGCAAAAAATTCTTTGTTCTTACCCTCGGCTGCCAGCAGAACGAGGCGGACAGCGAGCGACTTGCCGGAATGGCAGAGGCTATGGGATATGAGAAGTCGGAAAGCCCCGACGATGCGTATCTTATAATCGTAAACACCTGCGCGATACGCGAGCACGCCGAAAAAAGAGCGTTGTCTCTTGTCGGTCAGTATAAGCATATAAAGGCGAGAAATCCCGAGCTTATAATCGCGATATGCGGCTGTATGGTAACTCAGCAGCACCGCTCCGACGAGATAAAGCACAGATATCCTTACGTCGATATCGTTTTTGGAACGTCGTCGATACATAAGTTTCCCGAGCTCGTCGCTAAAAAAATGTCTGAGAAAAAGAGAATATTTTTACCCGACGAAAAGGAATATCTTGTAGCCGAGGGAATACCGGTGCGCCGCGAGAGCAATTATCGCGCTTGGGTGTCGGTAATGTACGGCTGTAACAATTTCTGCTCCTACTGTATCGTGCCTTACGTGCGCGGCAGAGAGCGAAGCAGAGATAAGGACGAGATAATAAAAGAGGTCCGCGAGCTTGTCGAGAGCGGATATAAGGACATTACGCTCCTCGGTCAGAACGTAAACTCCTACGGCAAGGATTTCGGCGCGGATTACGATTTTGCCGATCTGCTTTGCGAGATAGATAAGATAGAGGGCGACTATTTCATACACTTTATGACAAGTCATCCGAAGGATGCAACGAGAAAGCTCATCGACGTTATGGCGTCATCAAAGCATATCGCTCGTCATTTCCATTTGCCGATGCAGTCGGGAAGCGATGCGGTGCTCCGTGCGATGAACCGTAGATACGATTTTGAAAAATATATCGGTATAGTTGATTATATTCGCGAAAAAATGCCCGATGCGGCTATTACGTCGGACATCATCGTCGGATTTCCCGGTGAGACCGAGGAGGATTTTGAGGCAACGCTCGATGCACTTCGCCGTGCAAAATTCGATATGATATTCTCGTTCATTTATTCACCGAGAAAGGGAACTCCCGCGGCAGAGAGCGATGAGCAGATACCCGATGATATCAAGAGCGCTCGCTTTGATAGGCTGCTTAAGGTCCAGGCGGACATCTCACTCGCGTCGAATAAGGTGCTTGAGGGCAAGACGCTGCGTGTGCTCTGCGACGGACTCAGTAAAAACAACGACAAGGTATACAGCGGACGCACCGAGGGCTCAAAAATCGTATTTTTTGATGCTACGCCCGAATGCGAGGGTAAGTTTTTGGAAATAAAAATAGAGCGCGGAGATACCTTTGCGCTTTACGGAAAAATTGAAAAATAATTATTTAAATTTAAGGAGATACAAAATGGATATTTTTGAACTTGCCGCAGAGCTCGGCAAAGCACTTAAAGCAGACGAAAGACTTGAAAGACTTGAGGCGGCTAAGAACGCCTACGTTTCGGATGCAGAGCTTCAGAAATCTCTTGTTGAGTACGAGGTTCAGCAGAAGGCTCTTCAGGGCGAGATAGTAAAGGACGAGAGAGATACCGTTCTTATAGACCTTATCCAGAAGAGAATAGACGAGCTTTATCAGTTTATTATGAACCACCCCAAGTTTATCGAGCTCAGCGAGGTACAGGCAGAGGTCAACGAGCTTATGAACGCGGTAAACAATACCATCACCTACAATATAACGGGTGAGATGCCTTCTTCCTGCACGCACGATTGCTCGACCTGCGGCGGTGGATGCGCTCACTGATAATTAACGCTTTTTGAAAGGGCTCGTCGGACGGGCCTGGGGAGGAAAAAACTATGACTCCAATGATGGAGCAGTATTTTGAGATAAAAAATCAGTATAAGGATTATATTCTTTTTTACCGTCTCGGAGATTTTTACGAGATGTTCTTTGACGACGCCATCAAAGCGTCAAGAGAGCTCGACCTTACTCTTACGGGAAGGGATTGCGGTGAGGCAGAGCGCGCGCCGATGTGTGGTGTTCCGTATCACAGCTCGGAAAAGTATATCGGAGAGCTTATCGAAAAGGGATACAAGGTCGCTATATGCGAGCAGACCGAGGATCCCGCGCTCGCAAAGGGAATAGTTAAGCGAGAGGTCATACGTCTCGTAACGCCCGGAACGCTTATCGAGACCGATCTGCTTTCGGAAAAAGTAAATAATTATCTCTGCTCTATTTATATGGGTGAGTTTGAGTGCGGAATAGCTTTTGCCGACGTTTCAACTGCACAGATATTTGCTACGTCCTTCTGCGGAGATAATATCGAGGCGAAGGTGTGCAACGAGCTCGGCACTTATCTGCCGCGCGAGGTCGTTTGCAATCTCAGCGCAAAGCGTTTGGGAACCGTTGCGGAATTTATAAGCGACCGCGTTGGCGCAATGCTTACCGATAACCGTCCGTCGCAGTTCGAATACAACAGCTCCGCAAAAGCGGTGGAAATGCAGTTCGGCGAAGGGCTCAAAGAGGGTACTCTTGAAAATAAGCCTCTCGTTTGTGCACTCGGAGGGCTTATAGCTTACGTTTGTGAGGCGCAAAAGAGCGACATTTCTTATATAAGAGACCTCAATATCTACTCGGACGGTCAGTATCTTGAAATGGATATCAATACCCGCCGTAACCTTGAGCTTGCCGAAACTATGCGAAACAAGGAAAAAAAGGGCTCGCTTCTCAACGTGCTCGATAAAACGAGAAGTGCAGCAGGCGCGAGATTGCTCAAGCAATGGATAGAGCATCCCTTGCTCTCGGTCGGACAGATAGTCAGACGTCAGGGCGCTGTTGAGGAATTTTACGGAAATTATATGCTTCGCGAGGAGGTAGGAATACTTCTTGAGGGCGTGCTTGACCTGGAGCGTCTCGTTACCAAGATAGTGTACGGAACTGCAAACGGCAAGGATCTTCGCGCCGTTCGCTCAACGATAGCCGTGCTTCCCGAAATAAAGGAGCACATTTCAAAATGCAAGTCGGACGAGCTTTCTCGCGTCAATGCAGAGCTTGAGACCCTTGACGATATTTTCGACAAGATAGACAGTGCCATCTGTGAGAATCCACCCTTCTCGGTAAGAGAGGGCGGAATCATTGCCGACGGATATAACTCCGACGTGGATTATCTGCGCTCGGTCATGAACGACGGACAGGATTGGAAGGACAAGCTTGCCGACGAGGAAAAGGAAAAAACGGGAATCAAGGGACTTAAGATCGGGTACAACAAGGTGTTCGGTTACTACATAGAGGTTACCAAATCCTTTATAGATCAGGTTCCCGACAGATATATCAGAAAACAGACTCTCTCGGGTTGTGAGAGATACATAACGCAGGAGCTCAAGGAGCTTGAGTCAACTATACTTGGTGCAAGCGATAAGCTACAAGCTCTTGAATACGAGCTTTTCTGCGAGATAAGAAATTACGTAGCAGAGAACAGTGCGCGTGTTCAAAAGGTAGCGGCTCTGCTTGCAAAGCTTGACGTTTATTACAGTCTTGCGACCGTGGCGCAGAAGAATAAATACGTGCGTCCTGAGATAGACGAAAGTGATATCATAGAGATAAAGGATGGCAGACACCCCGTTGTAGAGCAATTCGTAAGAGATACTTATTTTGTTCCCAACGACACGACGCTCGATACCTCGCGCAATCGCCTTATGCTTATAACAGGACCAAATATGGCGGGTAAATCCACCTATATGAGACAGGTAGCTATCATAGTGCTTATGGCACAGATAGGCTCGTTCGTTCCCGCAAACGAGGCAAGGATCGGAATCGTAGATAAGCTCTTTACGCGTGTCGGCGCTTCTGACGATCTCGCGTCGGGACAGTCTACCTTTATGCTTGAAATGAACGAGGTCGCTTATATTCTGCGTAACGCGACCAAGCGAAGCCTTATCATATACGATGAGGTCGGCAGAGGAACGTCCACCTTTGACGGAATGAGTATTGCGCGTGCTATCATTGAATATACCAATAGCCGCAAGATCGGAGCGAAAACGCTTTTCGCAACGCACTATCACGAGCTGACCGTAATGGAAGATGAGTTCGAGGGTATAGTTAATTATAATATCGCAGCGAAAAAGCGCGGCGATTCTATAACCTTTTTGCGAAAGATAATCAAGGGCTCGACCGACGACAGCTACGGAATCGAGGTTGCAAAGCTCGCGGGACTTCCTAACGAGGTCATCAAGCGCGCAAAAGAGGTTCTGGGCTCGGTAGAGCGCACGGCTAAGGCGCTCAGCGAATCGCAGGTCGAGAAGAAAGAGGTCGACGATTCACTCATCACCTTTGACGATTGCGTAAACGATCAGATCATCGAGGAGCTGAAGGCTGTTGATATAAACACTCTGTCGCCTTACGAGGCTATGAGCTTCTTGTTCGATCTGAAGAAAAGATTAAGATAATTTAAAACAACAGCGCGTATGCGCGGAAAGGAGAAATCGGTGGGAAAGATAAACGTGCTTTCCTTTGCGGTAGCCAATCTTATAGCCGCAGGCGAGGTGGTCGACAGACCCTCGTCGGTAATAAAGGAATTACTTGAAAATGCAATAGATTCGGGAGCAACCAGAATAACCGTTGAGATAAAAAACGGTGGAGTAACTTATATGCGAGTATCGGATAACGGCTGCGGAATGGAGCCGGACGACCTGCCGATAGCTATTCGCCGACACGCTACGAGTAAGATAAAGAATGCGGAGGATCTCGAGGGAATAATTACTCTCGGCTTCCGTGGAGAAGCTCTCGCGGCTATCGCGTCGGTGTCGGATATGAGGATCATCTCAAAGCCGGCTCATGCCGAAAACGGAGCTATACTTGAGGCTCACGCGGGAAATATACTCGCGGTAAGAGAGAGGGCGTGTGCTGACGGAACTACTGTAATAGTTGAAAATCTGTTTGCCAACGTGCCCGCAAGAAGAAAATTTCTCAAGAAGGATATCACCGAGGCTATGGCAATAAACGCCGTGGTGGAGAAAATAGCACTCTCCAAGCCGCATATTGCCTTCAAGCTTATATCCGACGAGAACGTCAAGCTTGAGACGGTCGGAGACGGCAATCTTAAAAATACTATATATTCGATCTTCGGCAGAGATTTTGCATCAAAGATAATCGAGACCTCGATAAGCATAGACGGTATCTCGGTCAAGGGATATATCGGACGCTCTGATAACGTGCGCGCCAACAGAAATTATCAGAATTTCTTTATAAACGGCAGATACGTGCGCTCAAAGACCGCTATGGCGGCGATCGAGCAGGCATACACCTCGTACATACCGAGCGAGAAATTCCCTTGCTGCATACTCTTTATAGATATAAATCCCGCAACGGTCGACGTAAACGTTCATCCTGCAAAGCTTGAGGTCAAGTTCTCAAATGAAAAGCCTGTGTTCGAGGCGGTATACTATGCTGTCCGAAACGCGCTTGAGAGCTCTACCGCGCGCCCCGATATAAAGCTCGGCGCGAAAGTTGATTCAGAGACGATGATACCAACGCCCAAAAAGCCGAGAGTGTCGGATATGACGGTGCCTGTCAAGGATGGCAGAGAGGAATCTCTCAGGTCGCGTCAGCTTGAAAGCGAGCTTTTTGTCAAGGCGCCGAGACCTGAGAATATAGTTTCGCGCCCCGATGATAAAAAGGGCGAGAAATTCGTGCATATAAGTGCCGCGGATTACGTAAGCCAGTATCTTGGAGACACGCCGAAAAAGAGTGAGCCGAAAATACCGCAGGAAGCACCCAAGCCTGCGCCCATATCCGAGAAATCTACACCTTCGCCCGTACCTGCGCCAACGCCGGTGCCTGAGGTCAAGCCGATCCCCGAAATATCCTCGGACGAGCCTAAGACGCTCAGCTACCGTATTATCGGCGAGGCGTTCAACTCTTATATCATTGTCGAAAAGGGAGATAAAATGCTCCTTATAGATAAGCATGCGGCGCACGAGCGCATAATATTTGAAAAGCTCAAGGCGGCAATGTACGAGCAAAAGGAAGCGGTTTCGCAGATGCTTATGTTCCCGATAGAGATAATGATGACGTCAGATGAGATAGAGTCGATCAAGGGCTACCGAGCTGAGATCGAGCGAATGGGATTTGAATTTACCGCAGGCAAATATACGGTAAACGTTACGGCTATTCCCGACGGCATTCGCACCGAGGCGGTAAGCGAGATGTTTGAGGTAATGGCGGACAGAATAAAAAATAATACGGGCTCGGCAAAGCTGACGCGCGACCTTATATTTGAAAAGGCGCTTTATCAGGCATCCTGCAAGGCTGCAATAAAGGCAGGCAGGGAATATGCCGATGAGCACAGAGAATATATCGTAGCAAAGCTTATGGAGATCCCCGATATAACGGTTTGTCCTCACGGACGTCCCGTAGCTATGGAATTAAGTAAACGAAACCTCGATACACAGTTTGAGCGAGGCTGATAAAGGAATTTGAAATGGAAAAGAAATTGTTTGAGATATTAACTACTGATAACAGAGCAAGACGCGGAGTCTTGCATACGGTGCACGGAGATATACAGACCCCCGTGTTTATGAACGTCGGCACCTGTGCTGCTATAAAGGGCGGTGTATCGACCGTTGAGCTTGAGGATATAGACTGTCAGGTCGAGCTTTCCAACACCTATCACCTGCATCTGCGCCCCGGTGATAAGCTGATACACGATATGGGCGGACTCCATAAATTTATGAATTGGAAAAAGCCTATACTTACCGATAGCGGTGGATTTCAGGTATTTTCCTTGTCCCAGCTGCGTAAAATAACCGAAGAGGGCGTAAGATTCGCTTCTCATATCGACGGAAAGAGAATTTTTATGGGGCCTGAGGAGAGTATGCAGATACAGTCAAACCTCGCGTCCACCATCGCTATGGCTTTTGATGAATGCATTGAGAATCCTGCACCGTACGATTACGTAAAGGCTTCCTGCGAGAGAACCGCAAGATGGCTCGTCAGATGTAAAAACGAGATGGACAGACTGAACTCTCTGCCCGAAACGATCAATAAGGAGCAGCTTCTTTTTGGCATAAACCAGGGCGGCACTTATGCGGATCTCCGTATCTGGCATATGCAGCAGATCGCCGAGCTTGATCTCGCGGGCTATGCTATCGGTGGGCTTGCAGTGGGCGAGGAGACAGAGGAGATGTATCGCATAATCGATGCGGTAGAGCCCTTTATGCCTAAAGACAAGCCGAGATATCTTATGGGTGTCGGAACGCCCTGTAATATCCTTGAGGCAGTTCATATGGGAGTGGATTTCTTTGACTGTGTAATGCCCAGCCGTAATGCGCGCCATGGAAATCTCTTTACCTGGCACGGTAAGATAAACCTGCTTAACGAAAAGTACGCAAAGGATTCCAGACCCTTTGACGAGGGATGTAACTGTCCCGCGTGCCGCAATTACAGCCGTTCCTACGTACGACATCTTATCAAGGCAAAGGAGTCGCTCGGAATGAGACTCGCGGTAACGCATAATCTGTATTTTTACAACAATCTCACAAGAGAGATAAGAAACGCGCTTGACGGCGGATACTTCGAGAGCTTCTATCAGAAGTACAGAAATATCCTCGGTGAGCGTAACCCCGATTAACGAAAGGAAAAACAAAATGATAAACCGTAAATGGCTTGAAGAGGCGCTAGAGGCGGCGCTTCTCGGTGGTGGTGACTTCGCGGAAATATTTGCCGAAAATACCAAAAATAACGTAATATCTCTCGTTGATTCCAAGATAGACCGTATTGGAGACAATACCGTCGCGGGCGTTGGCATAAGAGTGTTTTCGGGAGATAAGACGGTTTATGCTACGACCACCGATATGAGCCGAGAGGGACTTCTCGCTTGCGCCGCAAACGCAGCACAGGCTTCAAGGGAGCTCGGCAAAAGAGATAGAATAGTTCTGACTCCGATGGGTGTCGTTGACAGACACCCCGTTGTCCGTCGCTTCTTTGACGCTGAGATGAAGGAAAAGACAGATCTTCTTAAAGCAGCTTGCTTTGCGGCAAGAGATCACAGTCCGCTTATCTCGCAGGTGCAGGGAAGCCTTATGGGCGTGGAGCATTCCATACTCGTTGCCAACAGCGAGGGACTTTATAGAGAGGACTGCCATTCGAGAACCAGACTTATAGTTTCTGCTACGGCAAGCGAGGGCGGAGAAAATCAGTCCGGATTTTACGGTCCCGGCGCGGGAATGGGACTTGAATTTTTTGATACTGTCTCTCCTGCGGAGGTAGGACTTCGCGCGGCGCGTCAGGCAATAGTAAATCTTAAAGCCGATTATTGCGAGGCGGGACAGATGACCGTGGCGATAGAAAACGGATTTGGAGGAGTGATATTCCACGAGGCTTGCGGACACTCGCTTGAGGCGACGCAGGTCGGAATAGGTATGTCCGAAATGTGCGGAAAGCTCGGACAAAAAATCGCAAATGAGAAGATCACTGCCATTGACGACGGCACGATAGTAGGCGCGTGGGGCTCGGTCAACATCGACGATGAGGGCAACGACACGCAGCGAAACGTGCTCATAGAAAACGGAATACTCAAAAATTATATGATAGATCGCCTCGGCTCGCGCCGAATGGGAATGAAAATGACGGGTAACAGCCGTAGGGAGAGCTATCTGTATGAGCCGACATCGCGTATGACCAATACCTTTATTGATAACGGCCCCGATAAAAACGAGGATATCATAGCTTCGATAGAGTATGGACTTTATGCAAAGGAAATGGGTGGCGGATCGGTAAATCCTCTTACGGGAGATTTTAATTTCTCGGTAAAAGAGGGCTATATGGTAAGAAACGGAAAAATATGCGAGGCGGTAAGAGGAGCTTCTCTTATCGGTAAGGGCTCGCAAATACTTCAGGATATAGACATGGTCGGACAGAATCTCGCAACGGGACAGGGCGTTTGCGGTTCGTCAAGCGGAAGTGTGCCGACAGACGTCGGACAGCCGCTTATCCGTGTTAAAAAGATAACCGTCGGCGGCAGATGAGGTGAGATATGAATTTTGAAGCTATAAAAACTATACTTGAAGCAGAGGCAGATCGTCTGGGCATCAAGGAATACGACATATTTTACGTTTGCTCCGAGGGCATTTCCGCGGAAACGTTGAAGGACGAAATAGCGTCCTTCTCATCGGGCGTTGAGGGCGGAGTTAACTTCAGATGCATCGTAGACGGTCATATCGGATGCGCGGGAACTCAGCTTTTTGAGGAAGGCGAGATACGCTCGCTCGTGCGCCGCGCGGCGTCAAATGCCTCTCTTATAGAAAATGATGAAAAGGGTATAATATTCGGCGGATCGGAAAGCTATCCCGAGCTTCCACCCCTTGATTTCAAAATGCCCTCGGCGGCAGAGGTCAAGGACTTTGCGCTTGAGATGCAAAAAAGACTTTATGCTACGAGTGAGCATATAACCGACGGTACCTGTACGGGCAGAAACGCATCAAGCTTTGAAATGAAGCTTTATAATTCCAAGGGCCTCGACCTTTCTTATAAGGGCGCGTGGGAGATGTGCTACGCGCAGGCGGTCGTGAGTGTTGACGGAGAATCGGTCGAGGGATTCGAATTCGTAGCCGATTGCTCCGATAAGCAGCTTGACGAAATACCGAAAAAAGCGACCGAGCAGGCTATGGCAAAGATAGGTGCGGGTAGCGTTGATTCGGGAAAATATAAAATAATTATTGACGGAAAGCAGATGCGCAGTATGCTCTCTGCCTTCTCAGGCGTTTTTTCGGGCAAGAACGCTCTGCTCGGACTTTCTCTGCTTGGCGATAAGGTAGGGGAGAGAATAGCGGCGGATTGCGTTAGTATCGTTGATGATCCGCTGTGTGAGTGGAATCCTATGAAGATGTCCTTTGACGGCGAGGGCGTTGCGACTTATAAAAAGAACGTAGTTGAGCGCGGAGTGCTTAAAACTCTGCTTTATGACCTTGCTACTGCGGAACGCGCAGGCGTGCAGACTACGGGTAACGGTCAGCGCACCTCTTACGCGGGACAGGTCAGCATTCGTCCTTTTGCGTTTTATATAGAGGCAGGTGAGCTGTCAGACAGCTCTCTTATGGAAAAAATGGGCGACGGAATATATATCACCGAGCTTAAAGGTCTTCACGCGGGACTTGATTCGGTTACGGGCGACTTTTCACTTGAAAGCGCGGGATTCCTCGTCAGAGACGGAAAAAAGGCAGAGGCAGTCAAGGGATTTACCGTTGCGGGCAATTTCTTTGACCTGCTCAAAAATATAGTGGCGGTATCGAGTGAGATGAAGCACGGCGGCGGTGGCTCCACCTGCTTTGCGTCCCCCGATATATTGCTTCCCGAGATGAGCGTCGCGGGAAAATAAAAAATCAGAACGGAGAGAATCAAAATGAAAAAAATGCTTGTCATCGACGGCAACAGTATCCTTAACAGAGCGTTTTACGGTATCCGTCCGCTTACCAATAAAAATGGGCTCAATACCAACGCCGTTTACGGAATGATAAATATAATATCAAAGCATCTTGATTCTCTGAAGCCTGATTATGCGGTAGTGGCTTTTGATATGCGCGCGCCTACCTTCAGACATAAGATGTATGAGCTTTACAAGGCAAACCGCAAGGGAATGCCCGAGGAGCTTGCCGAGCAGATGCCATACGCGATTGAATGTATGAGCGCGCTCGGTCTTACCGTTATGCGTATGGAGGGCTATGAGGCGGACGATATACTCGGCACAGTCTCGGCAAAGGCGGCAGAGCAGGGAGTTCATTCTTATATCCTCACGGGAGACAGAGATTCTCTTCAGCTCATTACCGATAACACGAGTGTTTTGCTCGTAAAGACAAAAGAGACTATTGAGTTTGACAGAGGAGTATTTTTTGAGAACTACGGCGTCTATCCCGAACAGTTCGTTGACGTAAAGGCTCTTATGGGAGACAGCTCGGATAATATTCCCGGCGTTGCGGGAATAGGTGAGAAGACTGCGCTCAAGCTTATAGCGGATTATGGCAGTCTCGACGGACTTTACGAAAAGCTTGACGGAGCGGCTCTTTCCGAAAAGATGAAGCAAAAGCTCTCGGACGGAAAGGATATGGCGTATCTGTCGCAGGATCTTGCAAGGATAAACTGTAAGGCTCCGGTGGAAAAATGTACCGAGGATTGCAGATATCGCGAGATAGACAGAGCAAAGCTTTATAAGCTCTTTACTGAGCTTGAGTTTTCGGCGTTCATAAAGAAATACGGACTTGAGGGCGAGACGCTTGAAGCTGATGCTGCCCCTGAGACAAAGAGAGAAAAGATAACCGATTTTACGCTCTCCGAGCTTTCTGCCACTGAGGCGATTGACGCCCTTTCGGGAAAGGTAGCTTCTGTTGATACCGCGGGCGATACCGTGTCTGTATTCGACGGAAAGACCTTATTTGCCTTTTCTATGTCTGACGAGGGGCTGCTTGACTTGCTTTCGGACGTGAAGCTCGTGTGCCACGATTTCAAGCGCATATATAAGGCTTTCGCGAGAAACGGCATGATACTTGAGAATTGTGCCTTTGATACTATGCTCGCGGCATACGTGCTTGATTCCAACCGAAGCAAATATACGCTCGATGAGGTGTATCTGCGATATATGGGCGAGGCGAGAGACAATATGCTTCCCGAGACCGTCGCTTGCTTTGAAATGTACGGTCCTATCCTTGACGAAATAAAAAAGGAAGACATCGGGAGCCTGCTCTTTGATATAGAGATACCGCTTTCGTCGGTGCTCGGTGATATGGAGCTCTGCGGCTTCAAGATAGATTCAGAGGGTATAAAGGCTTACGGCGAGGAGCTCGGAGCTCTTGCCGATGCGCTGATGTCGCGTATATATAGCTTCGCGGGCGAGGAGTTTAACGTGAATTCTCCCAAGCAGCTTGGCGAGGTGCTCTTTGAAAAAATGGGACTTCCTGCGCCCAAAAAGACGAAAACCGGATATTCCACCGATGCGGAAACGCTCGGAAAGCTTATGCCGTATCACGAAATAATCGCGGATATTCTCGATTACAGACATATGACCAAGCTGAAATCTACTTATGC
>JAFXHA010000059.1 GCA_017536635.1 Clostridia bacterium | reverse complement strand
GCTCCCGTCGTAGACGGGTGGGGGAGTTTAGACATTTATTACCGGCGCCAAACGAACGAACTCTTGGAGTTCGTTCTGCGTAGCGGAGCGGAGCCGGACTCCTTCCGTCAACAGTTTCGCCAATAGCTCACTGTTGCCACCTCCCTCAAGAGGGAGGCTTTTTTTAGCCTTCCCCTTTGGGGAAGGTGTCGGCGTAGCCGACGGAAGAGGTTATTAAATCTCTCTGTATTCTACCTATTCCGTCATCGTGTTCGCGTAAAACGATATTTTAATAAAAAACATTTGCAATTTCCAATTTATGTGATATAATAAAATTAACGACAGTAAAAGAGAGGAAAGCCAAATGAAAATAAAGGTAAAAAACTCCGATTACAAAAGCGTAATGAATATGGAGCGTCCCAAGCACAAAAAGCCCAAGCGCCCCAATATCTTTTTCAGGACCTTGCTTATGGCACTTTCCGTGCCGACACTTTGGAAAAACGACTTCACTCTGGAGACCGAGGGAATGGAGAGGCTTGGAAAGAAGGAGCCCTGCCTGTACCTTATGAATCATTCAAGCTTTACCGATATGAAGATCGCGGCGAGTGTTCTTTATCCGCGTCCCTTTTCGATCGTTTGTACTGCCGATGCCCTTATTGGTAAGGAGTGGCTGATGCGCCAGATAGGCTGTACGCCGACGCATAAATTTGTGTTCGATCTCGGACTGATCCGTGACATCACCTATTCTATCAAGAAAAATAATTGCTCTGTACTGATGTATCCCGAGGCGGGATACAGCTTTGACGGCAGAGCTACCGTGCTTCCCGAAAATTTCGGAAAATTTATTAAAATGCTCGGGGCGCCTGTTGTTATGATAAAGACAGAGGGGGCATTTCTGCGCAATCCTCTCTATAACAATCTTAAAATCAGAAAGGTCAAGGTCAGCGCCAAGATGAAGTTGCTCTTTGATGCCGAGGAGGTCAAGACCAAGAGCTTTGAGGAGATACATTCGGCGGTGATGAATGAATTTTCATTTGATAACTTCAAGCATCAGCAGGAGAATAAGATAAAGGTCGACGAGCCCTTCCGAGCTGAAGCACTCCACCGTTTGCTTTACAAGTGCCCTCACTGTAATACCGAGGGAAAGATGCTTGGAGAGGGAATAACACTCAAATGCCTTGAATGCGGCAAGGAGTGGATACTCGATGAATACGGATATATGAGAGCTGTTGAGGGCGAGACCGAGTACGAGCACATTCCCGATTGGTACGATTGGGAGCGCGAATGCGTCGCCCGTGAGATATCCGAGGGTAGCTACTCTATGCAGGCAGAGGTCGATATATATATGCTCGTTGACACAAAATGCCTTTACAGAGTAGGCGAGGGAACACTTGTGCATAACAATGAGGGCTTCAGACTGACAGGCTGCGGCGGAGAGCTCGATTATGCGCAGAAGCCGATATCTCTATACTGCCTTAACGCCGATTATTATTGGTATGAGATCGGTGATATAATCTGCATCGGGGATGCGCAAACGCAGTATTATTGTTTTCCAAAGAGTAAAGAGGATAACGTAACCAAGGCGCGACTCGCAATCGAGGAGATGTATAAGATAGTAAGACGCGAGCAACGCGGTAAAAATAAATAATGCGAACGAAAAAGCGCACGGGCAATTGCCCGTGCGCTGAATTGTGTTAATTTGAAAATTGTCTAACCAATAATTCCGCCGCCGACGACGGTGTCGCCGTCGTAAAGGACGAGAGATTGACCTGCCGCTGCGGCGCGCTGGGGATCATCGAATTTCACGGATAGGGTATCCGCATCGATTTGGGTAACTGTGGCCGCTGCGGGCGCGTGGCGATAGCGGATCTTGGCCGTAAGACGCTCGGGAGATGATAGGGAAGCGCACTCGAGGAAATTCAATCGGTGAGCAGTGAGCGTGTCCGAGTATAGCTCCTTGTCTGTCGAAAGTGTAACAGTGTTGGCAAGCGCATTTTTTTCTTTGACGAACATCGGTTGACCGAGCGCTATGCCAAGTCCCTTGCGCTGACCGACAGTATAATTGATTATTCCCGAATGAGCACCGAGAGCGTTGCCTCTTGTGTCAATGAATTTGCCTGCGGGAAAATCAGATCCCGAATGAGCTTTTATGAAGCTCGCATACTCGCCGTCGGGTATAAAGCAGATGTCCTGGCTATCCTTGCGGTGAGCGTTCTCGAAGCCGTTTTGCTCGGCAATTTCGCGTATTTCGGATTTGGTCATATTGCCCAGAGGCAGAATTATTTGAGACAGGCGAGAGCGGTCGATAGACCAGAGAAAATAGGACTGGTCCTTTGATGCGTCGGATGCTCGCTTGAGAGAAAAGCTACCCGACGGATTTTTTTCGATAACAGCGTAATGTCCCGTTGCGAGCGTATCGTATCCGTAGTGCTCTGCGGCATCGAAAAGCTTGCCGAACTTTATGCTTTTGTTGCATTCAACGCACGGGTTCGGCGTGCGCCCTGCAATGTATTCATCGATAAATCGGCTGACAACACATTCCCTAAAGCTATCTCCGAGAGATATGGAATAGTGCGGAATGGAGAGTCTGTCGCATATTTGCTTTGCGTCAAGACAGTTTTGGTCGGGTGATGCGTCAAAGCTATCGCAAAAGCGCTCGCTATCCGACCAGAGCTTCATAGTTATACCCGCCACACTTTTGTGCGACGAGGATACGATCAGAGCTGCGACCGCGCTGTCCACACCGCCGCTCATTGCGACGAGAATTTTTTTGTTACTCATACGATCTCCTTGTAGAATTACCAATCACGTGTGGTGAGCTTGCCTTCACCGAGAAGCCCCTCGAAACCGTGTCTGCGGAGTATCTCGTAAACGGCGATAGCTACCGAGTTTGAAAGATTGAGCGAGCGTATCGTGTCGCGCATCGGCAGACGTACGCAGTGCTCCTTATTGTCGAAAAGTATGTCCTCGGGAAGCCCCTTGGTCTCCTTTCCGAACATAATGAAAACGTTGTCGGGATATTCCTTAACGTCTACATATGTCTGCGGCGCCTTGGTGGAAAAGAAGAAGGTGTTGCCCTTTGCTTCGGGGCGCTTTTCGAGGAAATCACCGTAGCTTTCGTAATAATTTATATCGAGCTTGTCCCAATAGTCAAGCCCCGCGCGTTTGAGCTTTCTGTCGTCAATTTCAAAGCCCATAGGCTTGATTATGTGCAAAGAAGCGCCGGTGGCGGCACAGGTGCGCGCAATGTTGCCCGTATTCTGCGGTATTTCGGGCTCGTGTAGAACTATGTTTATCTTATACATAAAAACCTGCCGTAAAATCAAATTCACCTTATTATATTATTTTTTTGCTTTCTTTGCAAGTAATATCGGCGAAAATGAAAAAAATTTACAATATAGGGGGCAATTATCTTGCTTTATACTTGAAAAAAAGGCCAAAATGTTGTATAATATAATGAATAATTATTTTTCGGAGGAAATAATGGGAGTATTTAATAAAGTTTTCGGAACTTATAGCGAAAGACAGATAAAAAAGCTTGAAAAATACGTTGACTATATAGAGGAACTCGCGCCCAAATATAAGGAGATGACCAACGAGGAGCTTGCAGGTACCACCGCACTTCTCAAGGAAAGACTTGCAAAGGGAGAAACACTTGAGGATATCCTGCCCGACGCCTTTGCCGCAGTGCGCGAGGCTGACGACAGAATACTCGGCAAGCGCCCGTTTCGAGTTCAGCTGCTTGGCGGTATAATTCTTCATCAGGGAAGGATAGCCGAGATGAAGACGGGAGAGGGAAAGACTCTCGTCGCAACTATGCCCGCATATCTTAATGCGCTCGAGGGTAAGGGCGTTCACGTCGTTACTGTAAACGACTACCTCGCAAGACGAGACAGCGAGGAGATGGGCAGAGTTTACGGATTTCTCGGACTTAGCACGGGACTTGTCGTTCACGGACTTACACCCGCGCAGAAAAAAGAGGCTTACGAGGCAGATATAACCTACGGAACGAATAATGAGTTCGGATTTGACTATCTGCGCGACAATATGGTCGTATACAAGGAAAATATGGTTCAGAGAGGCCATAATTTTGCGATCGTTGACGAGGTAGACTCGATACTTATCGACGAGGCAAGAACTCCGCTTATCATATCGGGTGCGGGAGAAAAGTCCACCGATATGTACGACAGAGCCGACAGCTTTGTTAAGAAGCTGCGCAAGTTCGTAATCAAGGAGATGGATTCTAAGGAGAGCTACGATGACGTAGACGCCGATTATATAATTGATGAAAAGGCAAACAACGCGATCCTTACACCCACGGGCGCACAAAAGGCAGAGGGCTTTTTCGGCATCGATAATCTTTCCGATCCCGAAAATTCCGAGCTTGCGCACCACATCAATCAGGCTATCAGAGCGCACGGAATAATGAAGCGCGACGTGGATTACGTCGTAAACGAGCACGGCGTTATGATAGTTGATACGTTCACGGGTAGACTTATGCCCGGCAGAAGATATTCCAACGGTCTCCATCAGGCGATAGAGGCAAAGGAAGGCGTAAAGATCGAAAAGGAAAACAAAACGCTCGCGACAATTACGTTCCAGAATTACTTCAGAATGTATTCCAAGCTCTCGGGTATGACGGGAACCGCGCTTACCGAGGATGCGGAGTTCAGAGAGATCTATTATCTTGACGTCGTCGAGGTGCCTACCAATAAGCCTATGATACGAGAGGATCACTCGGACGTCGTTTACAAAACGGTCGAGGGCAAGTATAACGCCGTTATCGACTGTATCGTTAAATGCCACGAAAAAGGTCAGCCGGTGCTTGTCGGTACGGTCTCTATCGATAAATCCGAGGAGCTTTCCCGCCGACTCAAGCGCGAGGGCATAAAGCACACCGTTCTTAACGCTAAATTCCACGAGAAAGAGGCTGAGATAGTAGCGCAGGCAGGTAAGTTTGGCGCGGTAACCATTTCCACCAATATGGCAGGACGTGGAACCGACATTATGCTTGGCGGCAATCCCGAGCATATGGCAAAGAACGAGATGCGCAAAATGGAGATCGACGAGGAGCTTATCGCTATGGCGACGGGTACCGCGCATACCGATGACGAGGCAGTAATGCAGGCGAGAGCTACCTTTGCCGAGCTTTACGATAAGTTCAAGAAGGAGATAGAGCCCGAGGCGCAGAAGGTAAGAGAGGCAGGCGGTCTCTTTATCCTCGGCACAGAGAGACACGAGAGCCGTCGAATCGACAACCAGCTTCGCGGACGCTCGGGACGTCAGGGAGACCCCGGAGAATCGAGATTCTTCCTCTCGCTTGAGGACGATCTGCTCCGACTTTTCGGCTCCGAGAGACTTCTTGTGATGGTTGACCGTCTCGGCATTCCCGACGATATGCCGATCGACGCGAAAATACTTTCCAATACCATAGAAAACGCCCAGAAGAGACTTGAGGATCAGAACTTCAAGCGCCGTAAGTACGTCCTTACCTACGACGACGTTATGAATCAGCAGAGAAATCTTATCTACAAGCAGAGAAACGACGTGCTTCAGGGCAATAATATCAGCGAAACCGTAATGAAGATGATACTCGATACCGTAGAGCTTACAGTCGGTACTTATCTCCAGGGCGACGAGCCTGAGGCTTGGGATATCGTAGGACTTAAAGAGGCTTACAAGGGACTTCTCACAACGCCTGAGGACTTTGAGTATTCCGAGGACGAGATCAGGAAGATAAACAAGGACGATATCACCGAGATGCTCTGCGACAGAGCTACAAAGCTGTACGACGAGAAGGTCAAGCTTGTAGGCGAGGAGCGCTTCCGCGAAATAGAGAGAGCGGTACTGCTTCAGAACGTAGATCGCAATTGGATGGAGCATATCGACGCTATGGAAGACCTCAAGGATACTATAAGACTTCAGTCTTATGCGCAGCGAGACCCCGTAAACGAATATCGTCTGCAGGGTGCTGATATGTTCGACGCTATGGTCGACGATATCCGCGAGAGAACCGCGAGAATGATACTTTCCGTTACCGTAAAGACCCCCGAGGTCAAGCGCGTTCAGCTTGCTAAGCCGCTTGCAGAGGGCTTTGAGGGAGAGGGCGGTCAGAAGAGCGTCAAAAAGGTTACCGTCGTAAAGAAAAACGATCCCAAGGTTGGCAGAAACGACCTTTGCCCCTGCGGATCGGGTAAGAAATACAAAAAGTGCTGCGGAGCACCTGAAAACTCCGAGCAGTAAGTTAAATTATAAATTTTAGGGAGACAAAATGGGATTCGGTCTGCTTTTTATAGGATATTTTGCGGCAAGCATGGGATTTGTATCTGTCCTGCGACTTCTGGGATATATGCTTACTACCTATTCTGCCAAAAAGCTGAAGCAATATAATACCGCTTTCGGATATTTTGAGATAGCGAGCGGAGTTATGGTGGTGGTGAGCTTTGTTACAACGGTTCTCGATCTGCTTGGATTGCTGATGGGAGAGGGCTTCGTTAACGAGTCGGTCATAACCGTCATAAGACACGCCGAGGTGCTGCTCGCCTGCGCTTGCAATATAGTGATGCTCTGGAGTATCAGAAGCATCGCGATCGATACCGAGGAGAAAAAAATATCCTTCGGTGCTGTCCGAAACTCAGTTTTCGTTATGATTTACGCCGTCGCGTATCTTGTTTCGCTCCTTCCTTTTGAGTTTATGAAATATCTTTCTCTGCCGCTTATCATCGTTCAGCTTGTGTGGATAATCTTTAACCTTGTACTCATATTCTCCTGCTATGCTAAAATATGCGATGAGAGCGACGTGAATATGGAGCGCAAGCCCTCGCGCTTTGCCTTTGTCAACGAGATGCGCGCGCAAAGCGACGCAAGACAAAAGGAAAAAGAGGAAAAGTGGGCAGAGAGAGCAGAGCAGAGGAAAAAAAGAAAATAAAAAATATATAAAGGAGAAACAACGTGGAAAAAACAGAAAAGACAAAAAGAATATCTTTTAGCGCCATAGCCGTCTCCTTCGTGTTCTTGTTCAATCCGAGTATCAGTATTATCGACGTGTTGCCCGATTTCATAGGGTATATCATACTGACGTTGGCGCTGACAAGGCTTGCGGATCTGAACGATACCTTCTGGGAAGCACAGAAGAAATTTAAAATGCTCATTATTCTTGACGCGCTCAAGATATTGGCAATTTTTTGGTCGTTTTCAATGGCAAGCGGAAACGAGCGCAACTCGTCCTTGCTTTTGTGGAGCTTCGTGTTTGCCGTGTTTGACGTAGTGTTCCTTGTGCCCGCGCTTATAAAGCTGTTTTCGGGTATGACCGAGCTTGCGTTTGCGCACGAGGGCGCTTACTTGCTAAAGACGGGTAAAAAAGGAAAAAATCCTACCGATAAAATACGCCGTCTTTCGATAATATTCGTAATATTCAAGGCGGTCGTTACCTTCCTGCCCGAGCTTACCGAGCTTACCTCGTCTTACTATTGGGAGCTGATGATCAAGCCGCCCAAGGTCGATCTTTACAGATACGTCGGAGCGCTTCGATTCCTTGCGCTGATGCTTGCTTTGGCATTCGGAATATTCTGGCTCGTAAGAATTATAGGGTATTTTACAAAGGTAGGCAAGGATAAGACGTTTATGGATTCCTTGGACCGCGCATACGAGGAAAAGGTGCTTACTAAAAAGGGACTTTTCATCAAGAGACGCGTAAATATTGCGGGATATCTTTTCCTTGCGGCAACGGTAGCGTCCTTTGATTTCCGCTTTGACGGTGTCAATATAATTCCCGATATACTTGTGATCCCGCTTATTGCGGTAGCGCTTGCGATGCTCGGCAAGGTAGTAAAGGTTAGCAGGGTAAAGAGTATTGTTTTCTGTACGCTCAGCGGCGTGAGCTTCGCGGCGTATTACGTTGTCGATATTTTGTTCCAGCGTAAGTTTTACGATAATGGAATCGAAATAATCTGGCGAAGCGAGGAAGCTATGTCTATGTACGTTATTATGCTCGTTCTTGCTGTGCTGGCGGCGATATCGTTCGTTCTTCTTGCAAGCTTTGTGTTCGGCTGCTACAATGACGTTATAGCCTTCGGCACCGCCGTTGAGAATATCGACGAGCGTAACGCGCATCTCGTTCAAAGCTTTGCAGATGAGAACAAAAAGCGTCTTGATATGCGCCTTATGATCTGCTTTATTACGCTGTGCGTTTATGCGGTCAGCGATATTTGCTACGCGGCGTTTTCCAAGGCGTTCGGCGCAATGTTCCTGCTCAATACCGTGGGCGCAATTGCTCTCTTCGTCGTGTTCTTGAACTTTTTCCTTATGCTTCGCGCGATACTTGAGGATAAGTATAAGCTCGAATAATTTTTATTAAATTTAAAAATCCTATTGAAAAAAGAAATAAAATCTGTTATAATGTTAAGGTAACGCAAAAGTTATCTAAAGGTCGGTTGCAGACCGTAAATTAAGGCCATACAAGCCGGGGAATTAGCGGAGCCCTGTACCTGAAATCCGCTACAGCAGGGGTGTATTCCTTTTTTGAGGGTTGAGCCGTTGCGGCTTGAGCCGTTACCTGCTGCGTTGACGAGTGGGTCTTGCGCAATCAGGCGCTGTGAACCATGTCAGGTGGGGAACCAAGCAGCATTAAGCGGTTTTCCTGATGTGCCGCGAGGCAGCCTGCTCTGAGCAGAAGGTGCGAATAACACGCAGCGGTGAGATTCGATTTAAAGGTGTATGGTCTTACTTTACGGTCTGCACTGTTTATTTTAACTGTTTTGAAAGGAGATTATATGTATCAGGCATTATACAGAAAATGGCGGCCGCAGACCTTTGACGACGTTTACGGTCAAGAGCATATTACCTCCATTTTGAAATATGAAACGCAAAACGACCGCTTTTCACACGCGTATCTGTTCTGCGGCTCTCGCGGAACGGGTAAGACGACCTGCGCGAAGATTTTAGCAAAGGCTGTCAACTGTGAGTCGCCCGTGAACGGAAGCCCTTGCAATAAGTGCGCGTCCTGCCGCGCGATAGACGGCGAGATGACTACCGACGTGCTTGAAATGGACGCAGCATCCAACAACGGCGTTGATAATATCAGAGATATCAGAGACGAGGTAGTTTATCTGCCTACGATGCTCAAATATAAGGTCTACATCGTGGACGAGGTCCATATGCTCAGCGGAAGCGCATTCAATGCACTACTTAAAACGCTTGAGGAGCCGCCGTCTCACGTAATATTTATACTTGCGACTACCGAGCTTCATAAGCTTCCCGCAACCATAGTTTCGAGATGTCAGCGCTTTGATTTCCGAAGAATATATACGAACGTTCTCGTCGAGCGCCTTGAGCTTATCGCAAAGAACGAGGGCATCGAATACGAGCCCGACGCGCTCCGTACTATCGCCAAGATGGCGCAGGGCGGAATGAGAGACGCGATAAGCCTGCTTGAGCTTTGCGCAGGCACGCGAAATGCGGTTACCGTGTCGCTGGTCAACGAGACGCTCGGATCAGGCTCAAGACAGGAGCTTGAAAATACCGTTAAGGCAATAGCGGTCCAGAATTACGATGCGATCTTTTCCGCGGTGCAGAGCGTGGTGTCATCGTCAAGAGATATTTCGGTTTTCTGGCAGGATCTGCTCGCATATTACCGCGATATGCTCGTGATGAAAACGACCGAGAACGCCACAGCGTATCTCGATCTGTCGGAGAACGAGTCGGAGCAGCTTAAAAGAATTGCCGATATGTTCACCAAGGAGACTATCCTCAGACATTGCAGAATACTTGACGAATCTCTTTATGCTATGCAGAAGGCGGGCGGATCAAAGAGAACTCTTGCCGAGATGGCACTTATCAAAATGACCGATTCGGCACTTGACAGCTCAAACGAGGCGCTTCTTGCAAGGATCGCAAAGCTTGAGCACGCACTGCTCGTCGGCGGTGTACCTGCAAGAGCCGAGACTGCGCCCTCAAAGAAGGCAGACAAGCCCGCGACACCGCCCGAGGTGCAGAAAAAGAGCGAGCCGAAGGCTCCCGTGCGTACGAGCGCACCTACGCAGACCAAGGCGATCCGCGGCTGGAGCGAGATAGCTGAAGCGGCGGCGATGGGAGACAGAGCGGTCCTTCCGTTTTTGAAGATGGGAAAGGCGTTCGACGGAGCAGACGGCAAGGTGTCTGTCAAGTTCCCGAATGACTTTGCTAAAACCATGGTCGAGCGCGCAAGCATTAGCGATAATATCCGCGTAGCACTTGCCAAATCGCTTGGCAGAGATATAGCGGCGGATAGCTTTGAGCTTGGAATAATCACTCGCGAGGAAGACGCGCTCAGCGACCTCGACGATCTGATAGTTTAATTTGTAAAAAATAAAAAGGAGATAGATAAATGAGAGCAAATATACCGAAGGGAATGGGCGGCGGCCCCCAGAATATGAACGCGATGATCCGTCAGGCACAGAAGATGCAGGAGGATATGGAGGCACTTCAGGCTGATCTTGACGCAAGAGAGTACGACATTTCCGCAGGCGGCGGAGTAGTCGGTATCAAGATAAACGGTAAAAAGGAGATCCTTTCCATAGATATTGAGCCCGAGATAGTCGATCCCGACGACATCGAGACTCTGTCCGACATTCTCGTAGCCGCAGTTAATGAGGCGATCAAGCGCGTAGAGGACACCAACAGCGCCGAGATGGCAAAGATCACGGGCAGCGTCGGTCTCCCGGGAATGTTCTGATATGAGTGATTACATAGAATCCCTGACCGTGCTCGCCGAGCAATTCGGCAGACTGTCGGGAGTCGGACGAAAGTCGGCGATGCGTATGGCCTTTTCGGTCATAGAGCTCAGCGACGAAGCTGCAGAGGAGTTCGCAAATGCGATCATCGAGGCGAAGAAAAATATCCACGAGTGTCCCATTTGCGGAAATCTTACCGATAAGACGGAATGCGGTGTTTGCTCAGATCTTTCTCGCGACAGAAGCACTATTTGCGTCGTCGAGGACGTAAAGACGGTCATTTCTATCGAGAAGGTAAGGGAATACAAGGGCGTTTATCACGTGCTTCACGGCGCGATCTCGCCCGTGAACGGTATCACCCCCGATAAGATAAGATTCCGCGAGCTTATCGAGCGAGCGGGTACGGATGAGGTCAAGGAGGTCATCATCGCAACCAACCCCACTCCCGACGGAGAGGTTACGGCGATGTATATCTCCAAGTATTTAAAGCCGCTGGGCATCAAGGTAACGCGCCTTGCTTACGG
>JAFXHA010000058.1 GCA_017536635.1 Clostridia bacterium | reverse complement strand
GCAGATGGTGCTTCACGGAAGGTTTCCGCACCTGAGCTATCCGCGTGTGTATAGTGAAAAGGACAGACGTATCGCGAGAGAGGCGATGGAAAAGGTTGGCGTGGATAATGTCGAGGGATCGGCGATGAGCGATCTTTCGGGAGGTATGCGGCAGAATGCCTATATTGCGATGGCGCTGGCGCAGGACACCGAGTATATCCTGCTTGACGAGCCGACTACCTATCTTGATATCGCGCATCAGCTTGATCTGATGCGAATGCTCCGTACTCTCGCACAAGGCGGGAAGGGGATAGTCGCGGTGATGCACGACATTCCGCTTGCGCTCGGATATTCCGATAGAATAATAGTTCTCGAAAGCGGCAGAATAGCCGCCAACGGCACGCCCGATGAGGTTTGGAGCTCGGGTATCCTTGAACGGATATTCGGTGTTCAGATACTCAGAGCACCCGATGGCAAGGGATTTTATTACGGTTGCAGATGAATAATAAGCCTTCCCAAAATGAGGCAAGGAATAAAACGCTTAAAAAATATACCAAGGAAATGTGAAGATCAATAATAAACGTAGCTAAAAAATAAAACAGACGCTATCATCATTCGGTGATAGCGTCTGTTACTTCTTAAATCATATTTCTCTTTCCACGAGTGCAAGATATTCCTCGTAAGTGAGCAAAATTTTAAGCGCGGCGAGGAGTGCATTGGAGCTCATTCCCTTCGGCAACCCGAGGAGAGCTGCGATCTCGTCGCGGCGGCTCGCGCTGTTTTCCGCGCCCGAAAGTCCGTCCTCATAAAAATCAAGCTTCGAGAGCGGATTCTCCTTTATTCTCTTTGCCGCATCTCCGTCCTCAAATGGCAAAAGAAGCTCTCTTAAAAGCTCTCTTTCCATTCCCTCAACACCGAGTGTTCCCTCGGCTGACGGCTCGCTCTTGCGGCGTTCCTTTCCCGCAATTTGAGGAATATAAAGCTGAATGAGTCTATCCTTTGGCACTGCGGAGCTTATGTGCGAGCGAATGACCTTGCCGGCGCCGTCACTGTCGGTGAGAATAATAAGCGGCGTTTTTTCGGACAGCTTGCGCAAAAGCGCGAGCTTTTCACTTTTCTTGAAGATACCAAAGCCGTCGGTGGCTATCACCGTAGCGTCGCACACCTCAAGGATCCGCTGCTTGTCGTATTTGCCCTCAACGATTATCGGGTAGGAAATATTCAGTTTTTTCAGATCCTGATTATTTTTCGTCATAAAAATTCCTTAATTTATTTTATAAAAGTAAAATACAATATTACTATCAATCCAAGTATTATGCGATACACTCCGAACGGCTCAAAGCCCTTTTGCGCCGCATAGGACATCAGAAACCTTATCGATACGAGCGACACGGCAAAAGCAGACACGCACGCGGTAAGAAGCATCACGATACTAAGCGCGGGTACCGATACACCGCTCTCGGACACGTATTCAAAAAATCCGAGCGCCTTTATCGCAGACGCGCCGAGCATCGTCGGGATCGCCATAAAAAAGGAAAACCTTGCCGATTCTCCGCGCGACAGGCCAAGGCATCGCGCTCCGAGCACGGTGGCACCCGAGCGGGAAGTGCCCGGGACGATAGAGAGCGCCTGAAAGCAACCGATAGCAAAAGCTCGGACGTAGCTTATGTCCTCTATTGAAGATCCAATCTCTCCCTTGTCGTCTCGCACACGCTCGACGACTATAAAAAGCACTCCGTAAACTATCAGCATCGCGGCAACGGTGCGCGGATCATAAAGTGAATCGAGAAAGCTCGGGAAGCAACGCTGGAGCACGATCCCTGCCGCCGCCGAGGGCATACACGCAACGCCTATTTTTACCCATAGTCCTATTTTGCCTCTGTCAAGAAAGCCCTTGCGCACCGACACGAACGGATTCAGGTCGTCAAAAAAGATAACTGCCACGGCGGCTATCGCGCCGAGCTGTATCACCACCTCGAACATCTCAAAGAACTCAGCAGCAAACTCCCCGCCGTAAAGTGTGGCAAAGGATAGAGGAAAGATCTCCGATAGCAGTATGAGATGCCCCGTCGAGCTTATTGGAAGCCACTCGGTTATTCCCTCGACGATGCCGTAAAATAACGCCTTCAGCAGTTCAAAAACAATCATACATAAACCTCGTTTTTATATAACTGTTTTAATTTATGCGAGACGGTACGTTTTTTTGCCTGTTTTTTATTTTTTAGGCTTGTATGCGATCATTCCAAATCCGTATCCGAGCTTTTTGCCGCTCTTTACGTATTCGTAAAAGTTGCGGCGCAACGTGGTATCCTGAGGATATTTGGAAATATCAGTGTCCATAGTGTTGAAAATTCTCCACAGATCATCATTTCTCTCGTCCTCTTCCTGCCAGACGATGTCGAATCGGTGATAGAATTTTTGCAGGTTGGAATTATCGGGAAAGAGTGCGTAAAGCGGCGGATATATCATCCAGGAATGACAGTGAAGCACCAGATATCCGTCGCCGTCGGGCTTGTAAAACTTATAGGCTCTTTCGAGCGACGCGTCAACCGATTCGGGTGTAAGCGGACCGGTTGAAGGAATGTGCAATCCAACGATCTTGTCGCCCTTTTTAGCTATATCCTTATAATCAAAGCTGAGTATTCTATCTTCATATTGCAAGCGTCCGATAAAGAAGCTTTCAAAGGTATAGAGCGTTCTAAACGATCCGAACACAAAGGTTCCAAAGACGCCGAACACCGCCTTGCACTCGTCAAGCTTACAGCGCAAGGATCCTAGCATCTCGCAGAAAAACTCATCCGAATATCCCCTCTCGGCATATCTTTTGCGAAGATCGACCGCAAAATATATCAGCAAAAGCATATCTATCGAATAGGAATTAGCTCCCGTTATCTCGCATATACGCGATCTCGGAGCACGCGTATCCGCGTGGGTAACGAACAGCTCCTGAGTCTCATCAGCTAAGCGGATAAGCTCCGCATTTTTGCAAAAGCTCGCGTAAAGCTCCTCGAAAAACTCTTTTTCATCAGGCTGAAATTTTGCCATATCCATTATTTCTTGAATATCCTTTATTGCTACCATATCGGCTTCTCCTTATCCAAAAGTCTCGGCTATCTCGACTATGTCAAGAGCGTCCCCGTTTATTTCATCGCGCCCGTAGGCATCGAAAAATCGGTCTCTGTACTCGTCGGTGTGCAGATTGTACCAAAGAGTCCACGCGCCCCAGAATATATCAACGTGTCTGTCTCCGACGCCGCCGTTTCCAAGATCGATAAATCCACCAAAGTGCCACTTATCAAAAATTACGTTCGGCAGACAGTAATCACCGTGTATCAGCGTATCTGAGCGGAGCAGATCCCTGCCCTCGCAGAGAATACGCCACGCGTCATCTGCGCTCATATTTTTATATTTTTCGCCGCCGAAAAGCTCCTTATCGAATATTCCCTTGCGGTAATTCTGCTCGGCGGTATAAAAATAATCTGCCATTCTGTCGGCCACGGGGCAGCCGTCAAAGTCAAGCGAATGGAGCTCGCGCAGCGTTGTAGCCAACACGTCGCAAAGGCGCTTCGGATCGTCAAGATAGGTCGGGTGCGTCAGATCCTCACCCTGCACGCGAGAGGTCAGCAAAAAATCGCGCCCATCCTTGTCGGAGATATAAGCAAGCACCTCTGCAGAAAGTCCTCGTGAGTAAAAGAAGCGCGTCAGCTCGGCTTCCTTTTTTAAGCTGCCCGCGGGCGCGCTTTTGAGAAAATATCCTCTGTCGCGCTCAATAAAAAGCACTCTTGCCTCGGGCGAACAACTACTGTCGTATATTTTTACGCCGCGAATAAACGCGTCAAATTCATTTGGAAGCTCGACGTAAGATACGTCTATCTCAGTTCTTTTCATTTATCTCTCTGTTCTTCGCTCTCGGGCAAGTACAAAAATTGCTCGGGACCCGTATCCTTCATCAAAAGCTTTTTGTCCTTGAATTTGAACAAAAGCAGTATCATCATATAAAGATCTCCCGCGCATCCGCCAAGGTGAAGCGCAAAAAGCGTTGCGCACGCGATATAAAGCAGAGGATGCACGAAAAAGAGCGCTATCGCAACAGGCACAAGCAACACGCTGAAGGTCAAAAATGGTGCGGCAAGCGCTATCAGCGCGGTCTTACGGTATGTAAACACCGTCGGAACTCCGCAAAACGCACAGCTCCAGGAAAGTCCAAAGGTCAGCTTTTCACCCGTCAGCATCTTATAGGCCGCGCCGTGCACGAGCTCGTGAAGCACTATGTAAGCGATAAGCGACACGAAAAAGACGGTGTAGGTTATCAGAAGCATCGGCGAAGTCGATTCTGTAAATTCCACTTCAAAGGCAAAAAGCGGGATAGCGGCAAGCACCACGACGACCGCCATAATAACGAGCGCTACCGCGTTAAAAAGGATACCTATCTTTTTGTCCTTTGCGTTTATGTGAAAGACCTGAGCATATCCTGCCGGCAGCTCTGCCTCAAAGGTCTTTCCTATCTTCGCGGATTTTTCATTGTTTTTCATAGATTACTCCTCGGGCTTGTAAAGCATCACGCCAAAGCCGTTTCCCATTTTGTTTCCGTCCTTAAGATAACGGTAAAACTCTCGCTGCAGCGAGGTGTCCTGAGGTAGTGCCTCAATACCGTCGGCGTCTCTGCCGAAGATTCTCCACGCATCGCCGTTATTCTCCTGCTCGTCGGTCGCGATAACGTCAAATCGATCTGCAAAGGCGCGCGTATTTGCGCCGAAGAGCGCGTAGTGCTTCGGATACAGCAGCCACGAATGACACACCACGGGCATCTCGCCCTCTATGCCGTAAAACTCATAAGCGAGGCGCAAGGATTCCTCTACGCTCTCACGAGTCAGCGGCCCTGCCGACGGAATGTGGCAGTTGTATACGGTATCCCCTACGCGTATAGCACTCTTGTAATCGTATTTTGACGCGACAGTTTCATACTGAAGCCTTCCCAGCATAAAGCGCGTGCAATTGTAAAATCGGAAGAACCAGAAGAAAACGAAGGTTCCCCAGATCCCGTGCACCTTGCGACACTCCGCAAGCTTGCAGCGCAGGTCTGTAAGCACGCCGCAAAAAAGCTCCTCGGAATATCCGCGCTCCGCATAGATCACACGAAGCTCCGTCGCGCAATAAAGCAGCAAAAGCATATCGACGGTATAAATATGACATTCAAGGCGCTCTGAAAGCTCCTCTCTCTGCGCCTTGGTGTCCTCTCCCGAAAGGTAGCTGCTCTTTGCCTTGTCAAGAAGCTGCAATATTGACGCATCAGACTCCGCGCGCGCGCAGAGTTCATCAAAATATTCTGTCGCCTCGTCGGGAAAGAGAGCCAGATCAAGTATCTCTTTTATTTTACTCATACTTAAAATTTTATCTCGGCTGTATGAGGACGGTGGTCTGCTCCGACTATATCGGGGATATCCGCGCTCACTATCTCAATATCCTTTGACGCGAAGATATAATCTATCTTCATCTCCGGCTTATCGGACGGCCAGCTCAGCTTCGGCTCGGTGAACTTATGAGCTGCGTCCTGCATTCTCTCCCTGATGGGTGCAAGCAGCGGATCCTCGGGCTCAATATTGAAATCGCCCATAACGATACATTTTTCGTCAGTAATGTTTTCGAGCAGAGTTTTTATCGCATTCTCCTTCTCATCGGGACAAAGTCCTACGTGAACGACAAGCACGGTCAGTCCATTCTCGAATTTTGCCTTGAGCACGCAGCGCGTTTCGTAATATCCTTTATATTTACGGGGATTCGGATCAGGAATAATGACCGTCTCGGCGCTGACCATTTTGCTCTTGGACAGAATCGCGTTGCCGTAAGGAGACGCGCCGTGCAGCTTTATAGCCTCTGCAAAATAATAATTCTCATATCCCGAAAGCTCGGAAAGTATTTTGGTCTGGTTGGGAAATTTCGAGCCTTCTCCTCCACTATACATTTCGTTAAGTCCGACGAACTCCGCACCGCTCTCGCGGATTATCTTTGCGATAAGCTCGTAGTCGATCTTCTGCTCGAGATAGTTTTTACAGTGCTGTACGTTATAGGTCATTATTTTCATATTCATTCTCCTTATTATATAAAATATTAAATCACAAATTTCTTTGTAGTGTAGACTTTTCGTTATTACAAAGGAAATTCGTCAATTCTTTCTCTCACTCCACTTTTTCCAGGGCAAAGATATAGCGACGCCGACGAGCATCAACGAAAGCCAGATAAGCAGAACGCTCTCCCACGGCCAAGCTCGTTGCTCTATCAGGAAGGGGAAGACGATGTTTGCCGTTGCCGCCGCCACGTAGCTGAGAAAATCCAAAAATCCCGTAACTCCCGATACTATTCCCGTATCGCGCAGGCTCGGGCAATATCTGCTCCAGAGCATCGTTGCCGCGCCGTTTGATGCCATTATCGCAAGCACGATAAGCACGACGTTTACATACGGGATCTTAACGAAATAGGTTGCGAAAAAGAATATTGCCGAGCTCACGAACATCAAAAGCAGGGTCTTATCAAGATTATGTCCTATCTTCTCGTAAATAAATATAACTATAAACGATGCAAATGATATGACGAGCGACGCCACGGTGAAGGTTATCGTCGCGCTGTCATACGAGAGCTCAAGACGCTCAATAAAATAGGTAGGCAGCCAAAAGATCACCGACGTACGCACGATTCCCGTAAGTATAGACACGATGGAAAATTTAACTATCTGTCTTGAGAAAAGCTGCTTTATCCTGCCCTCTGTACGCTCGGTCTTGTCCTTGTCAAAGCGGTTGTATACGATGATGCCTTTTCTTTCAAAAACGGTAAAGGATATCATCAGTGCCGCCGCCATTGCAATAAGCATCACACTGCTGACCGTAAAGACCTTTTGCCATACAAATATCGTAGCAAGTATTCCCGCGGCGGGTGAGCCGAAATAAGCCGCAAAGGTGTATCCGAGCGAGCACCTGGTGGTATACGGCATCTCGGTATTTTCCGAGACCACCTTGGTCATAGGTCCGTACACCATCGACAAAAAGAATCCAGTCGCGCCGTACGCAACGTATGCAAGCGTCGGTATCTGCGCAAAGCTTTCGTTCCAGGAAATAAATCTCTCGAACAGTATGTTGCTGATGCCCGCAAGCGCGAGACCGAAGCCCATCATATATTTCGCTTTTATCTTGTCGCCTATCGCTCCGTTGACAAGCTGTCCGACAGCATAGGTATAAAAGAATATCGACGATGCGATACCGATATCGTCCTTGGTAAATCCCTGTGCTTGCATTGCGGGCGTAACAACGCCAAGCACGCTACGCGCAAGATATACCGCTAAATATGCAAAGAAGCATACTGCTCCTATTTTTATCGCTTTTTTTGCATTGTCAGTCATTATAATAGCCTCAAATATCAGTCAATACTGTATCCGTTCTCCAGAACAACCTCTTTTGCAATTTTTTGCGCGAGCGCTACATGCTCTTCACTGACCTCGACGTCAAAATCTCTGAAGCTGTTGCCCTCTATATCCTTGCCGCACAGCGTCATAAACCAGACACAAGCAAGTGTGTAGCGTGAGATTCCGAGACTGCAATGGAAGCCGTCGCGATAGGTCTCCTCGCCGACGGTGTCGTAAAGCTTGCACATCGCGTCAAGCGAGGGAATGAATTTCGTTATTCCCACAGCTTTTGCCGCGCCCTCGTAAGCTTCTCTTATCTTAGGTATCATTTCCTCTCTGTTAGCATATGGCGTGAGAGCAAATCTCGGAGAGGTCTCCGAAAAGCTCCAGGTCATATGCATATACTGCTCTGCCTCGGGCGCGTGTCTTTTAACGTATGCCGAGAGCTCGGTGATGTAGGGAAAATATGTCTCGGCGTTACCCGAGCGCGGACTGCTCTCCTGAAGTGTTACCACGTCCCACTCGTCCGACAGAAGCGCCGTTTTCAGCGACACCTTGAGCCCTGAATTTATGCCGTCTATGTAATAATCGTACACCGCTTCCTCGCTGAGCATATTGCGGTAATGGCGATAAAGACTGCAGCCACCGATATAAAGCGTAACTATTTTAATGTTCTCCTTTGCCGCGCGCGCGATGCCGTAAAGGTAACGCGTTGCGTCAACGCCAAAGCTATTTGATATTGAAAGTATCTTTTTCATTTTTATCTCCTTTTATTTTTATTCCTTTGCTCTCCCGAGCATAAATACCGCACAAAGTATAAAAATTATACCAATAAATGAAAGCATCGAAAGATGCTCCCGATACACTATCCACCCGATAAGCGTTGCCGACATCGGCTCGATTATCGCAAGTGATGACGCTGTTCCCGCGGGAAGCGAGCGAAGCGAGAGTGTATAAAGAAAATACGGAAGCACGCAGGTTGCAAGTCCGAGCGCTATCAGCCACGGAACCGTAACCGCAGGGCTTTGCGCCACAAGCGGTATGATCTGTACGGGCTTTGACACGCAAAGTGCAGTCAGCGACATAAACAAAAACGTATAAAAGGTCGCCGAGAGCGGCTCAACACCGCGCCGCATCTGAATTTTTGTGAATATGTTGTACGAGCCGTAGGATATCGCCGCCATAATGCCCATAGCAAATCCGAACATATTGAATTTCAATGATCCGACACCCGAAACGAGCACGCATCCAACGATAACGAGCCCAAGCGCGATCCCCTTTATTCGATCGAATTTTTCACCAAGAAAAAGAACAGAATATATCATCACAAGCACGGGTGCCATATACATAAGCACGACAGCGGTAGCGATAGAGGTAGCCTGCATCGACATATAATAGCAGCTTGCCGTTCCGAAAAGTGCTACGCCGCTGCCGATGAGTAAAAGCAGCTCTCTGAACTTTATTTTAAATAGCTTTTTGTCCCGTATCAGCAGATATACAGCCATAAATATTGCCGAAACAAGTCCTCGGCAAGCGGTAAGCTGAAAGGACGAAAATCCGTACGGGGCAAGCGTATTGACAAATATTCCCGACGTTCCCCACAGCACGCCCGCTACGATTATATATATAAACGCCCTGCGTTTCATAAGGTCTCCTTAAGATAGTTTATCTTCAAATAATATCATACCTTTATTTTTTGAATATGTCAAGAGAAAGCGCGTAAAAAAAGAAAGATTAAAGTAGATGATATAATATTTGTATTTTTATTTGCAGTATTTCGGTTTCCTCGGCAAGATCTGCGCTATATTGTCCATTAGATGCTCTTTGAGAATAATAAAAACTTAAAAAAATTTTCTTCCCGATTGACATTTTCCAATAATTATGTTAATATATAAAGAGAATTATTTTCGACAAACGTCTTTTTGATGAAAAGGAGAACTTTTATGTCGCAGATGTATTACAAAATGAATATCGCGGGACTTGACCGCGCGCTCCCTCTTTGCCCGATAAGCGACACGCTTCAGATCGGTGCGTTCGTTATCTTCGGAGATCCCGAGCTTACCACTGCCTGTGCGCAGGCGCTTCTTGACAAGGCTCCCGAGTACGATTATCTTATCTCGGCTGAGGCGAAGGGAATACCGCTCGTTCACGAGATGGCGAGACTTGCGGGCAATCAGAAATATTTTCTCGCGAGAAAAGCGCCCAAGCTCTATATGACGGGTGTGTTCGAGGCGGAGCTTCGTTCCATTACCACAGCAAAGGATCAGAAGCTGTATCTTGATATGGCTGACGCTGAGCTGATGAAGGGCAAGAAAATACTTATCGTTGATGACGTTATCTCGACCGGTGAGTCGCTCAGAGCAATAGAGCATCTCGTTGAAAAGGCGGGCGGGATCATCTGCGGAAAGATGACCATTCTCGCAGAGGGCGACGCTCAGGAGAGAGAGGATCTCGTTTATCTTGAAAAGCTCCCGCTTTTTGATAAAGACGGAAACGTTATAGAATAATATTTTAAGACAAGAGGAATTATAGAAATGGCAGAATTACTTACAGCAACAGACAAACGCACACATTATTGCGGCACGCTTTCGGCAGGAGACATCGGTGCCGAGGTTTGCGTTATGGGTTGGGCGCAGAAGCAGAGAGACCTCGGCGCGCTCATCTTTATAGATCTTCGCGACAGAACGGGTATCGTTCAGCTCGCATTTGACGACCAGACCGACAGAGAAGCGTTTGATAAGGCTTTCGGTGTCAGAGCAGAGTACGTGCTTTGCGCAAAGGGAATCGTACGCAGTCGCTCAGAGGGCGCTATCAACAAGACTATACCTACGGGCGAGGTTGAGATCGCGGTAAGCGAGCTTCGTATCCTTTCGTCATCCGAGACTCCTCCCTTTGAGATAGTTGCCAACAGCAACGTAAACGCGGAGCTTCGTCTGCGCCACAGATATCTTGACCTTCGCCGTCCAGATATGCAGAGCAATATCATCGCACGCTCGAAGATTACCAAGATCGCAAGAGATTACTATGCCGACAACGGATTCGTTGATATAGAAACTCCCAACCTCTGTAAGCCCACCCCCGAGGGAGCAAGAGACTATCTTATCCCGTCGCGTGTTCACAAGGGCAAGTTCTATGCGCTCCCGCAGTCTCCCCAGCTCTATAAGCAGCTGCTTATGGTATCGGGCTTCGACAGATATTTCCAGATCGCGCGTTGTTACAGAGACGAGGACCTTCGTGATGACCGTCAGCCCGAATTTACTCAGATAGATACCGAGATGTCCTTCGTTACCGCGGATGACGTTATGAAGATGCACGAGGGCTTCCTCAAGAAGCTTCTTCTTGAGTTCTCGGGAATCGATATGAAAGAGGACTTTATCCGTATGCCTTACGCCGAGGCTATGGAGCGATTCGGCTCGGACAAGCCCGATATCCGTTTCGGATTTGAGCTTTGCAATCTTTCCGATCTGCTCAAGGATTGCGGCTTCAAGGTATTCGCAGGCGCTATTGCCGACGGCGGCTCTGTAAGAGCTATCAACGTTAAGGGCGGCGCTAAGTTCTCAAGAAAAGAGATCGATTCGCTCGTTGAATTCGTAAAATCCTATCGCGCAAAGGGACTTGCTTGGCTCAAGTGGAATGAGAGTGGCGAGATCTCGTCCTCTTACGCAAAGTTCCTCACCGAAGCTGAGAACGAGGCTATAAAGAGCGCGGTCGGCGCAGAAGCAGGCGACCTTATCCTTATCGTTGCTGACAAGAACAGTGTTGTGTTCGATTCTCTCGGTGCGCTCCGCTGCGAGTGCGCAAAGCGTCTCGGACTGCTCGATCCCTTTGATTTCAAGTTCCTTTGGGTAACCGAATTCCCGCTTCTTGAATACAGCGAAGAAGACGGAAGATATTACGCAAAGCACCATCCCTTTACCTCTCCTATGGACGAGGATCTTCAGTATATCGACTCGGATCCCGGCAGAGTAAGAGCCAAGGCGTACGATATCGTTCTCAACGGCACCGAGCTTGGTGGCGGATCGGTTCGTATCCACGATGCAAAGATCCAGTCCAAGATGTTCTCGGTCCTCGGACTTTCCAAGGAAGAGACGCAGGAGAAATTCGGCTATCTGCTTGACGCGTTCAAGTACGGCGTACCGCCTCACGGCGGACTTGCGTTCGGCCTTGACAGGCTTGTAACGCTTATGCTCGGTCTTGAGGATATCAGAGACGTTATCGCCTTCCCGAAGGTACAGAACGCTTCCGAGCTTATGACCAGATGCCCCTCTGAGCCTGACGGCAAGGCGCTTGAGGAGCTTGGCATTGCGGTAGTCGCTTCAGAAGAATAAACAACAGGGGCTGTTTTCACAGCCCCTATTAAAACCTGACAGGAGAATTTATGAACAGTTTTTTTGCTTATATGTCGCGTATGAAATTCATCAAGCGCTGGAGTCTGATGAAGTCGGTCAACGAAGAAAATATAGCTGAGCACAGCGCGCAGGTGGCACATATCGCGCACGCGCTGGCACTTATAAAGAATAAATTTTACGGCGGTGATCTCAACGCTGACAGAATTGCGACGCTCGCCCTCTATCACGAGAGCAGCGAGGTCATCACGGGCGACCTTCCCACGCCGATAAAATATTACAATCCCAAGATAAGAACTGCATACAAGGAGATCGAGGGCGCGGCGAATCAAAAGTTGCTCAGCATGCTTCCCGAAGAGCTTCGCGAGGATTATCTGCCTATAATCGAGCACGATTCCGAGTCCTATGAATACAAGCTCGTCAAGGTCGCCGATAAGATCTCCGCATACGTGAAGTGCGTTGAGGAGCTCAAGAGCGGCAACCGCGAGTTCGCTAAAGCCGAAGTGTCGCTGAAAGAGGATATCGATACCTATCTCGATATGCCCGAGGTTGAATATTTCTGCTCCCATTTCCTCGAAGCCTTCAGCCTTACACTTGATGAATTGGATTGAGTTTTTATGTTACTTTTCTTTTGAAAAAGAAAAGCCGCTTTTTTGAAAAAAAGCTTGGCAAAAAACTTCCCACAAGATAGGACTTGTGGACATATCACTCGAAATAACGTGCATCGTTATCGATGATTTATCAGCATCATAAGGTAAAAACCCGTCGGACACTACGTACCGACGGGTTTTAATTGTATTAAGATAATAATATCTCTATTGTAGGGACCGACGTCCTCGGCGGTCCGCGTGTCTGACGATAACAAACCAAACAACACGGCTACGAAAATATATATCCTTGCAAATACAAAATTACATTTGCGTTACGAACGGACCGTTGACAATGTTCGCAAAGCGAACTTAGCAAGCTTGCGAAAAGCAAGCGCTAGGACGCCGGTCCCTACGTTAGATAACCATAATCTAACACATATCTCGGTAGGGGAGGGGTTTCCCCTCCCGTATCGCGTGCAAATGTAAATTAGGCTCCCTCTTGAGGGAGCTGTCAGCGTTAGCTGACTGAAGGAGTTTGACACGCACTCCATAGACACGGACTCCTTTCGTCAACGCCTTCGACAATGTCTCGCCGTTGCCACCTCCCTCGGAGATGGAGGCTTAAGTTACATTCGCCTTGCGAACGTTGTCGACGATCCGCCTCGAGCGCAAATCTAAATAAAAGGACACCAACGGCGTCCTTTTTAATTTAATATTTTATTTTTTGATCTGCCAAGCGTCCTCGACAAAAGTTGTAGTCAAAAACTTTGCAGCCTCTGCGGGCTTTTTGAGCTCGCTTGAGGAGATAGACAACTCGTTGCCGGCCTTCGTTCTGGCCCAATTTTCTGCATTTTGGAAATCTACGCTCTTAAGATTAGTGCATCCCTTAAAGGCTTGGACCTTTATTTCGGTTACAGAGGAGGGAATAGTCAGGGTCGTGATGCCTGCGCAGTTAGCAAAAGCGCTCTCGCCGATGCTCGTAACTGTGTTGGGGATGACTACTTTCGTAACAGACTCGAATCCTTCGAAAGCAAAGTCCTTTATTACAGTTACCGTTTCGGGTATTACGATCTCGGTTACGGGATCATATCCGCCCGATGCATTTTCGATCTGAAGCTTCTTTGCGCGCCATACGGGGTTGCCTGCATCACCGAACGAAATGTTGCACCAGGATTCGAGAGTTCCGTTGTAATATACGTCGGTAAGCACCGCACATCCGTCGAACGTGAAGAATCCCATATCGGTGATTCCTGTGCCGATGGTTATGCTTTTAAGAGACTTGCAGCCGCTGAACGCCTGATTGCCTACTTTTGTTACGGAGTCGCCAAGAGTAACGCTCGTTATGTTCTTGCCCTTAAATGCGTAAGCATCTATTTCGGTTACGGGCAGATCCTTGTAGGTGTCGATTACCAGGTCGGTCTTAGTGTAAGTGCCGATACCGGTTACGGTATAGCCCTTGCCGTCAGCGTTGAGCTTGTATGCAAGCTCGTCTACTGCCGCTTCGGTAGTAGTGCTGCTTTCGGTCTCCTGGTCGGAGCCCTTGTCGCACGCGACGAAGCATGCGCAAACGAGTAAAAGTGCAAGAATAAGGGTAAAAATTCTTTTCATGATCAATTCCTCTTTCTTTTTATTTTCCAAGAATGGAGTTATACCTTTATTATACGTCCCATTCTTTAGATTGTCAAGAGTATGCGGGCATACTTTTTATACAGTTTCTTTGGTGAGGGCCGGTGTGAAACTCCAAAAGCAATTACGCGGTGCGTTGCAAAGCTATGCAAAAATATTATTCGCTCTTTGCGGGCATTATTATCTCGCACAGCTTTTCATCGTAGGTGAGCTTGACCGCGATATCTTCTCCGCACTCGTCTGCGACGATCCAGACGTATTTTTCGGGATTGACGTCTATGCAATAATTGTATTTCTTGCGTCCGTCCACCTTAAAGGTATCAACGAGAGTTTTCTCCTGTTCCTTATCGACAGCGCCAAGAATATGGACGTCCTTTATGTTGGAAAGAGAGATGCGGCAGACGACGATCCTGCTTTTGCGCTGAATTTCTATGACAGAGAGATCGGCACCTCCGTCGGTCTGCTCCACACGGTAGATAAAGCTTCTTGAAACGTATCGCGCCATCAGCAATATGCCGATCGCCATAAGGACAAGCCCCGTGAGCTGAAGTGCCCACTTGAACGGCACGCCCTCGGACATCATCGTAACGAGCATTATTACAAATCCGCCCAGAATGAGCAGAGATATTAAATTCTTCGCGTTTTTATTGCTTCCTTGGGGGATATATTCGTACATTTTTTAGCTCCTTTTTTTATATACTTGGCAAATTTATTATACCACACCGAAGAAAATATTTCAATAGCTCCTAAAAAATCGTCGGTAGTATGTAAATAAACAAAATACACTTGAAATGTTCATATTTTGGTGTTATAATTATTTAGATAAGGAAAATTTTAAAAAATGGAGAAAGCATGTCAAGAATATCTATAGGTTTAAAAATAACCTGGAAAATAATAAAGCTTATTTTTACTCTCTGCATCTTCACCGTTATAGCAATTCTGATATGGAGAATAGCGTCCTCGGGCGAGCCCAAGGAAATGAAAAGCGTGTATCCTACCGCACAGCTTGCCGAGCTTTACGGGCAGGACGGTAAGGATCTGTATATGTTTGACCAGAAACAGAGAAGTATGACGAGCGGAGACGACAACTACGGATATTTTGCCGTAACGAGCTACCGCATAATCCCCGAGATCGATCAGATCGAGATAGTGGTCAGATATAACACGTCGACGATACGTAACGTAGCGGCAGATTATGGTCTTGACGAGATACCGCCGAGAGATACCGAGCTTTTTGATATCTCGCTGGTTTTTGCCAAGGATCTTACTCCCGATGACGATACCGACAATCTCGGCAACAAAGAGGGCAGCGTGGAATTCGTCAGATGCTTTGGCGAGGTCGTGATGGAGACCGAGAAAAATCTTTACAACTACAAAAAGCTGATATTTGACACGAGCTCCGCAGGCGTTGATCTGACCGAGCTTATGAGCGACGATACGCTTTTGGCTATATATACCGATTTTTACCTTGACTACGACTCCTTTGAGCCGAATTATGACGAGAAGCCGATAGGCGCTGTTTGTCTTTACGATTATAAGTCCGAGGACAATAAAATGAAGCTTTCGGCAAAAGACGTTGAGGCTATCGAAAACTTTGCAAACTGATCTTGAGAGGTGATATTTGTGTCTGACAAACAGAATATTTGCGACAAAGCGCCTCTTCCCGTGAGAAGAATTGCCGCTGTGCACGACCTGTCCTGCTTTGGCAGGTGCGCGCTGACCGTTATTGCTCCCACGCTTTCGGCTATGGGTTATCAGGTCATACCGATCCCGACCTGCCTGCTTTCGACCCATACGGGCGGATTTACAGATATGTATTTTGAGGATATGACCGCGCAGATGCGTGCTATCATCGAGCATTTCGATGTGCTTGGATTGAGATTTGACGCGATATATACGGGATTCCTTGGCAGCGCGGAGCAGATAGAGCTCGTAGGGGAGCTTATCGAGCGCTTTGCCGATCCGGACACGCTTGTACTCGTTGACCCCGTTATGGGCGATGACGGCAGACTTTACTCGACTTATACCACCGAGCTGATGCTCGGTATGAAGCGGCTTTGCGAGGGTGCGACGGTGATAACTCCGAATCTCACCGAGGCGTGCTTCCTTTGCGGCAGCGAATACGTTGATACGGCAAATATGAGCAGAGAAGAGCTTAAGAGCTTTGCGAGTGGACTTTGTGATAAGCTTGCAAGTCTCGGCGCAGAAAAGATAGTAATTACCGGAATGCCCGCGCGCGATGGCGAGCTCGCTGTCTACGGACGCAATGTAAGGACGGGCGAGTCCTGCTTCTATTGCTTTGCGCGCTGCCCGAAAAATTATCCCGGAACGGGAGACCTTTTTGCTTCGGTATTCCTCGGCGCAACGATGCGCGGCGATAGCTTTGACAAGGCTATTCACCTTTCCGCTGATTTTACGCACAGAGTTATGGATTATTCCGCTGAATTTGACACGCCAACGCGCGACGGCGTGGCGTTTGAGCGCTTTCTCGGTGAGCTCGCGGAGGGAGAGAGATAATATGGAGCAGAAAAGATTTACCAAAAACGACGATTCCTTTATTTGCGCCAACTGCGGCAGAGAGGTCGAGCCGCTCGGATATTCCTCGCGCAATCACTGCCCGTTCTGTCTTTGGTCGCTTCACGTGGATGTAAATCCCGGAGATCGCGCCAACGAATGTCGCGGCAAGCTGGAGCCGATACAGGTGATCCCCGATGCGAAAAAGGGATTTATAATCGTTCATCGCTGTACCAAATGCGGCGAGATAAGACGCAACAAGGCGGCACTCGGAGAGGGCTCGCAGAGCGACAACAGATCACTGCTTATAAAGCTGACGGTCGCAAAATTCTAAAAATTTAAAAAAACTATTTACAAAATTAAAAAAAGAGTGTATAATAGTAGTGTATAGATGATTTAAAATCGTTGATGAGAAAGAAACCGATAGTATATCAGTCAGAGAATTGCCGTCGCAGGCTGAAAGCGGCAAATGGTAGAGTCGGGTTGTGCATCTCGGAGATTTGGCGGCGATAAGCGAGTGCTGGGTAGCTGTCAACGTTTTCCGCGTTAAGGAAAAGAGATGGGGCGTTGCCCCAAGCAGAGTGGAACCGCGTATTATGTATGCCTCTGTACCCAAGGGTACGGAGGCTTTTTTATTGGAGGTTTTTATGGATAACGTAAAAAATCAGAGCAAAGAGAAATTCTCGGCAAGCATCAAAAAGCTTGCTGTGGCAACTAAAAGAGCGGCAAAGTCGATAAGCAAGCACGCTCGTGAGGTGGCAGAGGACGTCAGAAGCGACGTTCGTGCAACGCGTGAGAGAGACCCCGCGGCACGAAGCGACGCTGAGGTACTGCTGCTTTATTCGGGCGTTCACGCACTTATGGCGTATAGAGTCGCGCACAGGCTTCACAAAAAGGAGCATTACCTTGCGGCGAGAGCTATCAGCCAGACCGCGAGATTTATAACGGGTATAGAGATACACCCCGGCGCAACCATCGGACGAGGACTCGTTATCGACCACGGTATGGGCGTTGTTATAGGTGAGACTGCCGAGATAGGCGACAACTGCACGCTCTATCAGGGAGTAACGCTCGGCGGAACGGGTAAGGACGTCGGCAAGCGCCACCCCACGCTCGGTAACAATGTGCTTGTAGGCGCGGGAGCGAAGGTGCTCGGACCGTTTAAGATAGGAGATAACACCAAGATCGCGGCAAACGCAGTCGTTCTTGATGAGATTCCCGACAACTGCACCGCGGTTGGAATGCCCGCCAAGATCGTAAAGCGCGAGGGTATCAGGGTAAACGATCTCGACCAGGTACACATTCCCGACCCCGTGGCTGCCGAAATAAACAAGCTCAAGGAAAAGCTTTCTGCGCTTGAGGGCGAGCTTGAACAGATGAAAAGACCGAAGAAAAGAAGATAAAAGATAACGGACAGACAAAAATGCTTATTTACAATTCACTTACGAGAAAAAGAGAGGAGTTCGTTACAAACGAGCCGGGCAAGCTCTCTATGTATACCTGCGGTCCTACCGTTTACCACTACGCGCATATCGGAAATCTCCGCAGCTACATTATGGAAGACGTGCTTGAAAAATATTTCAGATATTCGGGATACGACGTAACGCGCGTTATGAATATCACCGACGTCGGACATCTTAGCTCTGACGGAGATACGGGCGAGGATAAGATGCTCAAGGGCGCGCGCCGCGAGAAAAAGACGGTTATGGAGATCGCCGCGCATTATACGGACGCATTTTTTGAGGATTGCAAGAAGCTCAATATCAAGAAGCCTGACGTTATCGCTCCTGCAACGAGCTGTATCGACGAGTTCATCAAGGTGATTGAGGGGCTTATTGAAAAGGGATTTGCTTACGAGGCAGGCGGAAACATCTATTTTGATACTTCCAAGCTTGCGCAGTATTACGTGTTCAACGATTTCAAGGAAGAAGACCTTGAGGTTGGTGTCAGAGAGGGCGTTGAAGAGGACTCCAACAAGCGCAACAAGGCGGATTTTGTGCTTTGGTTTACCAAGTCCAAGTTTGACGATCAGGAGCTCAAGTGGGATAGCCCCTGGGGCGTAGGATATCCCGGTTGGCATATCGAGTGCTCCTGCATCAGTATGAAGCATCTTGGCGAGCGCCTTGATATACACTGCGGCGGTATAGACAACGCTTTCCCGCACCATACCAACGAGATCGCGCAGAGCGAGGCATACGTTGGACACAAGTGGTGCAACTATTGGTTCCACGTTCATCATCTTAATACCAATTCGGGTAAGATGAGCAAGAGCAGCGGCGAATTTCTGACCGTTTCCTTGCTTGAGAGCAAGGGCTACGATCCGCTCGCGTACAGACTTTTCTGCTTGCAGTCGCATTACAGAAAATCGCTGGTTTTCTCGTATGAGAATCTTGATAACGCGGTAGTGGCTTATAATAAAACGGTTGCCCGTATAGTTTCACTTCTTGAGGGTGAGCAGGGTGAGCTTGATGCCGCAGCCTTTGACGAGTATAAGGCTAAATTCTGTGCGGCGCTCGACAACGATCTCAACACCTCGCTTGCTATCACCGCCGTTTACGACGTGCTCAAGGCAAAGATAAGCGCGGCTACGAAGCTGGCGCTCATCGAGGATTTTGACCGCGTGCTCGGACTTGATCTCGTGCCTGCGGCAAAGAAGATCATCGACGAAAAGAAGGCAGCAGAGGAAGCAGAGAATGCCGATCCCTTCGTTCGTGAGATAAAGGCACTCATCGCAGAGCGCGCCGACGCAAAGAAGAACAAGAACTACGCTCGCGCCGATGAGATCAGAAATCTCCTCGCCGAAAAGGGTGTAACCCTTATCGATACCCCTCAGGGAACTACGTTTAAGATCGGCTGAGATGCGAGGGGCGCGAGGATGCGCGTTACTTTTCTTTTGAAAAAGAAAAGTAACCAAAAGAAAACTTCCACCAAAAAGGATTTGGTGGACATATCACTCGAAATAACGTGCATCGTTATTGATGATTTATCAGCATCATAAGGAAAAAACCCGTCGGACACTACGTACCGACGGGTTTGATTGTATTATGGATAACACGTGTCTATTGTAGGGACCGACGTCCTCGGCGGTCCGTTTCGAGCGCCAATGCAATTTAGCCTTCTCCTTTGGAGAAGGTGTCGGCGTAGCCGACGGAAGAGGTTATTAAATCTTTCTGTATTCTACCTCTTCCGTCAACGGCTTCGACAATGTCTCGCCGTTGCCACATCCCTCCGGGAGGGAGCCGAGGAACGAGGCGGAGGAATTGTAAATTTATCTAAGAAGATTTAATATTTAGTATTCAATGAGTTTTTGAAAAACTCATCATCTTCAAATGAAGATACGATTTGCTCCTTCAACTTGCCGTATGGGTGCGCCAATTTTCCTGAGAGTTGTATGGTGTAGTCATATCTGTCGCAACCGCAGAGAATAGCGCTTGACTTAGTGCCGTAAGGAATTGAATCGTGTTTTTCTGCGCACTTCAGTGCGTCGTTCATATAATTCACTGCATCCTCATTTAAGCCAATGCTTAAACATATTCTCGCAAGCCTTGTAAAATTCTCAGCTTTTCCTTTCAATGCGCCGACATAATCATCGGTTTCATAAATGGCATCATAGATCTTATTGCTCTTTTTAAGTAGTTCCATTTGCAAAAGTGGCTCGTAATGTGGGAGCAATTTAAGCATAGTTGATTGAAAATTATATCCGTATTTTGCAACGATAGATTGCAAAATGTGCTGTAACTGTTCCTCTCCGCTTAAAATATCTGCGAGGATCATATCACGGCTTTGCGATGCGGAGGGCAATTTTTGTGCAGAAGCTATACTCGACTCATAATTCCCGTTATTTAAATATGCATAACACAGCTCTGATCTTACCCAATTCAAAATGTGCGGATCACGGCAGTTTGCCAATACATATTCGCCAAGCTCTATGCATCGCTTGGGGTTGATATTTTGTGCACCATACACGATCCAAGCCATAAGCAAATAATTGTTGGGATATTTTTTAAGTCCGTTTTCTGCGCATTTAACTAATGACTGTTCATCGCGAACACAGTCATATTTTCGGAGTTCTTCCTGGATTGCATTAACATCTTCTTCCTCGCGATAATTGCAAGCACCTATTAAAGCATCTACTGTAATTCCGAAAAAGCTTGCAATTTTAGGCAGCATTTCTATGTCGGGATAGCACGCGCCTCTTTCCCATTTGCTTACTGTTTGAAATGAAACGTCCAATCTTTCGGCAAGCGTTTCTTGTGAAAGCTCTTTTCCTTGTCTGTGTTTTTTAATGTTTTCTCCTATTTTCAAATACATAATAAGTACCTCGTGATTTATTCAGCGGCGCCTTGCTGTATTTGTATTATAGCATACCGTGTTTTTGAATACAATAACATAATTTTAGAAAACTATTCTACCCAAGGGCGAATTTTTCTACTCAGAGGAGGACATTTGTTGTATCACACTTAATATAAAGCGTTTGGTGCGCCTGCTGAGAATCAGGCGCGCCAAGTTGATTGTTTTTATCCGACGTTATCACGACCGAAAAGCTCGTCGAGAGATATTGCGAAAAGTCGTGCGATAGCTAGAAGCAGTGCCGTATCAGGATAGGATTGATCCCGTTCCCATTTTGACACCGCCTGCTCGCTTACGTGAAGATGATACGCAAGCTCGCGTTGCGTCATTCCTCGCTCGATCCGCAAACGTCGGATATTTCTCCCTATTGGAATATCCATTTTGTTCCTCCTGTGATTTCGATCGTGGCCGTCCACAGAAGTATGTGCTATGGGTCGCTTGAGAACTCTTGATACGGAAGATCTCTCCCCGCGGCTGACCCATAATTGCTCGCGTCACGCGATGGGCGTGTTTTCGGCGAGCAATACGGCTGTTTTTGCGGCAATAGTCATATTCTCGCCTCCTTTCATTAAAAATCGTTTCGTACCGTCAAACGCAGCATTCGTATGACGGTACGATTTTAGTTTAACATATTTTTCTTTTTATGTCAACATAATCCACTCTACCTGTGGTTTAGCTTAACAGAAGTTTTTTAGCAAATATATTGTTTATTTGTGGCTTTTGTGATATAATTTTTAAAGATAAAATAAAACTGCAATAAAATCAGAAAAAGGATATATAATGGACAATATAAACGTTAAGTATAAGATAAACCGCTTTTTTTATGTCGTTACTAACCCACGAACGAACCTATGGCTGATAGTGATCAATTTAATAATGGTACTCGGTATGTTGCTTGGAATTGTCAAATATATCACCGTGGGCATTGCTTGTCTGGTAATAATAAATATCATTATGGTGTTCGATTTGTTTTTTCATTCTCCTAGGGAACTCGCTTTTAACGAAGGTGTGGCAGAGTTCGATGAATACGTTCGTATGAAGCCGAAAACATCTCCTTTCGTTGTAACGAGAGGTATCTATGTTTGGGTCAAGATCGGCTATTCGGTTTCAAATGTTAGGGATGTTCAGTTTCATCAAAATTTTTTTGAAAAAATATTTAACATAGGTCGCATTTCGTTCAGCGGTAAAGAAACTTTTACGGTAAAACAGCGATATGAAAATAGAATAAAGAAAAAGAACAACTTTAAAATATACGGTATAAAAACCTTTTCCCATTTTAAAGATCAATTCAGGCAATATTAAAATAACCCCGACGGCTACGTCGGGGTTATCTTTTACACTATCCTGTTTTGAGCATTTCCCGCAAAGAAGCGCGTGATGTTTTCAGCCATAGTTGCGACACAACGCGCGCGTGCTTCGGCAGAGCCCCACGCCATATGCGGCGTCAGACAAACGTTATCTTTGCCAAGAATTCGGGTAAAGGGGTGGTCGGACTCAAAGGGCTCCTTTGAGTAAACGTCAACTCCAAGCCCACCGAGATGTCCTGTCTCTATTGCGTCGGCGAGTGCCGCCTCGTCAGCGACCGCACCTCGTGCTACGTTTATGAGTATCGCGCCGCGCTTCATTGACGCGATGCGTTCGCGACTGATAAGTGAGCGCGTCTCGGGGGTAAGCGGAACGTGAAGGGAAATGATATCCGATCTTTTGCAGAGCTCGTCGATATCTGTCTGCTCATATCTGTCATCGGGCTTGTGGCGACAGATAAGCACGCGACAGCCCATAGCCTTTGCCACGCTTGCAACACGCGATCCGATAGCACCGCCGCCGACGATTCCCCAGGTCATTGAGGAAAGCTCGTGGTATATGGGTGTAAGCTTGTTGGCAATGCCCGAAGCTGTATAATCGCCCGAATGAACGAATCGGTTATATTCGTTCAGATGCGAGACGAGAGAGAGCGCCATAGCGAGAGTGATCTGTGCTACGCTGTCGGTGGAATATCCCGGTACGTTGCAGAGCGCGATCCCGTGCTCGCGACAGTACTCTGTGTCGATATTGTCGTATCCCGTGGCGGCAACGCAGATCAGCCTGAGATGCTTTGCCTCGGATAGATTTGACGAATTCAATTTAAGCTTGTTGAGCACGGCAACGTCTGCGTCCGCAAGTCTCTCGGCGATCTCATCGGGCGCTGTGTGCTTGTATTCGACGACATCTCCGAGCGAGGTGATCGGCGAGAGATCTATATCCTCACCGAGCGTCGCGGTGTCAAGTAATACTATTTTCATGCCTCTGTACTCTCCGTTGTCTGCTCGACCGTCTCGTTTGTGATTTCGGGTGCCGAAACGGGCTCAGGGTCCTTCTTTTTAAGCTTAGTTCCGAAAAGGGTTGCCGCGAAAAAGACCGCGGTGGATATGAGCGCGACAGTTATGAGCATATCTGCCTGAGGCAGAAATACGTTCGTCGAGTAGCAATAAGCGATCGTTCCGAGGGGAATTGCCGAGAACGCCAGATCGATGAAGAATATCTCGCCGATAAACATAGCAACGACGAGAACGACGATAAACATTACCGCAAGAATGATAAGCTGAGTCGCGTCAACGTCCTTTCCCGATGCATCCTTAATGAGATTGAAAAGCTCGGCGTCAAAGGACGTGAGCTTGGTAATATCAAAGGTTTCAAGATCTGCCGTTTTGTACAGCGACTTCATTTCCGAGAGTCTGTACGCGGTAAACAGGCTCAGCGCGCCGCCCGCAAAGGTGGTTACAAGTCCTGCGACAAAAGTGCAGTTGAGCTTTTTGAAGCTATGCTCCTTATCGCGAGATATGCACTCGAAGATAGCGCCGACAACGTGTATAGCCGCAAGAGCAACGTAGAACATAGGACGCTCCTCGATCCTCTCGGCTACGAACATATCGATAATGAGCACCATAGGGATGGCGGATGCGGAGAGTGCAACGAAGGGATATTTTTTTAGAAGTATTCCGATGAACAGCGACGCGGTAAGCGCTATTGCGATTATCGCGTAGGCTCTGTAATCGTCCGAATTGCCCCTATCGAAAAAATCCTTTACCTTTTCGAGCGTGGAGATATCCTCGTTCTTTTTGAAGGTAATAAAATTGCGCACGATGTGGAGCAGAGCTCCGAACACCGCAAATCCCGCGCAAAAATCGGTAAATCTTTTAAAATAACTCATTTTGACTCCTTATCAAATAGGATAATAATATTGTAACACATACGTCTCTATTTTGCAAGTGTATAATTTTTTTTAACATTTAGGTAAAAAATTTTAAAAGCTATTGCTCAAAACGTGAATAAATGATATAATATTTATGATTATAGATTATTTAAAGAAAAAATTTTTTGGAGGATATATAAATGAATATCGAAATGACCAAGAAACACGTTCTTGAAGGTGGACTTGACAGTACTTTGGCAAGCATTTACGGAGAGGCTGCGGTAGAAGCTCAGAAGCAGAGATATCTTAAGGCTATCGACGATTTTGCAAAGATCTACGGAGACAGAGACATCTCTCTTTACTCGGTAGCGGGCAGAAGCGAGCTTTCGGGTAACCATACCGACCATAATTTCGGCTGCGTTATCGCGGCTTCTATCGACCTTGATATTATCGCGGTCGCATCTAAGAGAGACGACAGCGTTATCAGGATCAAGAGTGAGGGCTTCCCCGAGGACGTAGTTGACTTTTCTACATACAACGCTCCCGTAGAGGAGAAATTCGGAAGCTCTGCATCTATCATCGCAGGTATGTGCGCCGGATTCGTTAAGGACGGCTATGCGATAGGCGGCTTTGACGCTTACACGACTTCTAACGTGCTCAAGGGATCGGGACTTTCCTCGTCCGCGGCATTTGAGGATATGGTCGGAAATATTCTTTCCCATATGTATAATGACGGAAAGGTGGACAACGTTGAGATAGCAAAGCTTGCTCAGTTCGCTGAGAACAAGTTCTTCGGAAAGCCCTGCGGACTTATGGACCAGGTCGCGTGCGCTGTCGGCGGTATCGTTGCTATTGATTTTGCAGATCCTACCGCTCCCGTTATCGAAAAGGTAGATTTCGATATGTCGGCTAACGGCTACAATCTCTGTATCGTAAACACAGGCGGAAACCACGCTGACCTTACCGATGACTACGCATCCGTTCCCGCAGAGATGAAGGGCGCGGCAAGCGTTTTCGGCAAGAGGGTGCTTCGCGAGGTCGATAAGGCTGAATTTATCGCGCGTATTCCCGAGCTTCGCGAGAAGGTAGGCGACAGAGCGATACTCCGCGGTCTCCATTTCTTCGCTGAGAACGAGCGCGTTGCAAAGCAGAAGGCGGCTCTCCTTGCAGGAGACATCGACACCTTCTTCGAGAACGTAATTCTTTCGGGCAGATCCTCTTTCTGTTATCTGCAGAACGTTTACACGACCAAGAATCTTTCCGAGCAGGGACTTTCTCTTGCGCTCTGTCTTGCTGAGGATTACCTTGCAGGTAAGCGTGCGGCATTCCGCGTCCACGGCGGCGGATTTGCGGGAACTATTCAGGCATTTGTTCCCACCGAGGCAGTCGAGGGCTTCAGAGCCGTTATGGACGGCGCGTTCGGCGAGGGCAAGTGCATAGTGCTTCGCATCAGACCCGTAGGCGCAGTTAAGATATTTTGATTGATCTTCAGGTAGAAAATGGCAAGAAGAAACAAAAAACAGATAAAGGCGGCGGAGCAGGCGCTCGCCGAGCAGAAGCGTGAGCGTAAAAAGCTCGCTACAAAGAAGAATTTTATTACTCTGCTTGAGCTTCTCGGCACGATTGCGGTCGTGTTTGTTACCTACCGCGTGCTGATGAATTTCAGATTCTTCGATATCGTTCTCATAATTTATATGGCGCTCGCCGCTATCTGTGTATTTACTTACGTTATATACAACAGGGGAATGTCAAGAGTAAACGTTACGCCCGAGATGCTTCCTGATGATTGGAGCGATGAGCAGAAGCAGGAGTTTATCGACGACGGAAAAAGAAGATTGCAGAGATCAAAGCCCCTGCTTATGCTGACGTTTGCCTTTGCCTTTACCTTTTGTGTTGATATTATCGAGCTCGTTATAATACCGATGGTCAAGAGCTGGTACCTGTAATGTCGAATATAAGATTCTTAACTCTTTATTCGGGATCCGAGGGGAACGCGACCTATATTTCGGTCGGGTCGACCGAGATACTTATAGACGCCGGCAAGAGCGCGCGCACGCTTTGCGCGGCGCTTCGCGATATCGGCACGGATATTAAAAATATCTCGGCGATATTTATTACGCACGAGCACACCGATCACGTCTCGGCACTCGAGGTAATATCAAAGCACAATGAAATACCGATACATATGATGGAGCAGTCGGCTACAAGGTTCGACTGCTCGGCGTATTGCTCGGTGCACCGAAATCTCGTACGGCACGAGCGAGAGTTTTGCGAGAGGGTAGGGGAGCTTACCGTATCCTGCTTCCGAACTCCGCACGACAGTCGTATGAGCGTGGGCTACCGAATAGAATTTGAGGACGGGGAAAGTATCCGCGCGCTTGGCGTTGCGACCGACATAGGCTACGTTACCGACGAGATCTTTGAGGGGCTTCGCGGATGCGAGGCGGTGGTGCTTGAATCAAATCACGATCCCGATATGCTGCGCGATTGCAGATATCCGTCCGATCTTAAGCGACGCATAGCGTCAAATCGCGGACATCTGTCGAATCCTGACAGCGCGGCGCTTGCCGGAAGGCTTTTTGATGGCGGAACACGCGGATTTATCCTTGCGCATATAAGCAAGGAGAGCAATTGTCCCGAGATCGCGCTTGACGAATATATCTGCTCGCTCGGTACAGACGGAGTGGAGATACGCACGGCGAGTGCGAAGCTTGCGACCGAGCTTAAATGCTTTTCTGCGGAGGCGGACGAAATTGATAAGTATAAAGTTTGTAACAGTAGGTAATCTTAAAGAAAGCTATCTGCGCGAGGCAGCGGCAGAATATGAAAAGCGACTCGGCGGATTTTGTCATTACGAGAGCGTTTGTCTTAAGGAGGAAAAGTTGCCCGATTCGCCGTCGGCATCCGAGATCGACTCGGCACTGAAAAAGGAGAGCGTGAAAATACTCGCCGAGCTCTCGCCAAGAGCTTATAAGATAGCGATGTGCGTCGAGGGAAAGCAGATGTCGTCCGAGGCACTTGCCAAAAAGATCGACGCTATCTCAAATACAACGGGCGAGATATGCTTTGTGATCGGCAGCTCACACGGACTTGACGAGACGGTCAAGCGTGCGTGCGATATGCGGCTCTCGGTGTCCGAGCTGACCTTTCCCCACCAGCTTATGCGCGTGATACTGCTCGAGGCGGTATACAGAGCGCTTAATATTAACAAAGGTACTAAATATCACAAATAATAAAAATCGGTGTAAAAAACTGTAAAAAATCGTAAAAAATTTTTATTGACATCAAAAGAAAAAAAGTATATAATTATAGCATAATTTTTTCATTTTTAAATGGGGGACAAGTATATGGATATGAACAAAAGACCCGACGATATGGCGCGCATTGTAACAAAGGCGCAGGCGGATGCGTTTATTGATGCGCAGGTTGCTGAAATAAGAGCTCAGGTTGGAGACAAAAAGGTGCTTCTCGCACTTTCGGGCGGAGTTGACAGCTCTGTCGTAGCGGCTCTGCTTATCAAGGCGATCGGCAAGCAGCTCGTTTGCGTGCACGTAAATCACGGACTTATGAGAAAGGGAGAGAGTGAGCAGGTAATAGAGATCTTCGGCAAGGAGCTTGACGCAAATCTCGTTTACGTAGATGCTACCGACCGTTTCCTCGATCTTCTCGCGGGTGTAGCTGAGCCCGAAAGAAAGAGAAAGATAATCGGCGCTGAATTTATCAACGTTTTTGCGGAAGAGGCATCCAAGCTCGAGGGAATATCTTTTCTCGCTCAGGGAACCATATACCCCGACATACTTGAGAGCATCAAGGCGGCAGAGGGCAAGAAGGCAGTCAAGTCGCACCACAACGTAGGCGGACTTCCCGAGGACCTTCAGTTTGATCTCGTTGAGCCCATAAAGCTTCTCTTTAAGGACGAGGTAAGAGTCGTCGGTGAGGCGCTTGGACTTCCTCACGCCATGGTATACCGTCAGCCCTTCCCGGGTCCCGGACTTGGCGTTCGTTGCCTTGGCGCGATAACCAGAGACAGACTTCACGCTCTGCGCGAGGCAGATGCGATCTTGCGCGAGGAGTTCGATAATTTCGGACTCGCGGAGAAGGTATGGCAGTATTTTATAGCTATCCCCGATATCAAGAGCGTCGGCGTTAAGGACGACAGCCGTTACGAAGGCTGGCCCGCAATAATCCGCGCCGTCAACACAAAGGACGCTATGACCGCGACCGTCGAGGAGATCCCGTACCCCGTGCTTCATAAGATAGTATCCCGTATCACAAACGAGGTAGAGGGCATCAACCGAGTTCTTTACGACCTCACGCCCAAGCCTACCGGAACGATAGAGTGGGAGTGAGAAACTATATCCCGAAAACCCTTATACCACAAGGGTTTTCGGGTTTTCATTTTTCGAAAAGTACACGAAAAGTACACGACGGTACCATCCAAAATGAAATACTGCTTATTGCCGGAATTAGATAGTATTTCATAGGCAAGCTCCATTGTGTTTGCAAATATCATTCCGCGCACGTCATCGGGCTTATACTGATCGGGAAAGCGTTCACGACATAGAATGTCGCTGACCTGTGCTTTGGTTCTCATCTCGCTTTTGTATGCCCATTTCATAAGGGAGTCTCCTAAGTTATACGCGATGTAAGCTCGCGTATCCGTTAGCAGGACGCCGATAAATCGTGCGCCCTTAGCCCTC